>DATEIO010000134.1:0-19906 GCA_035278895.1 Thermoanaerobaculia bacterium
GGTGCGCGCCGGCATGATCAAGAAGGTCGCCGCCGGCATCTACACCTACCTGCCGTTCGGCTGGCGGAGCCTGCAGAAGTTCATGGCCATCGTGCGCCGCGAGATGAACGCGGCCGGCGCCGTCGAGCTGTTCATGCCCTCCATTCAGCCGGCCGAGCTGTGGGTGGAGTCCGGCCGCTGGGAGCGCTACGGCAAGGAGCTCCTGCGCATCAAGGACCGCCACGAGCGCGACTTCGTCTGCGGCCCCACCCATGAAGAGGTCATCACCGACGCGGTGCGCCGGGACGTCAAGAGCTACCGCCAGCTCCCGTTCAACCTGTACCAGATCCAGACCAAGTTCCGGGATGAGATCCGCCCCCGCTTCGGCCTGATGCGCGGCCGCGAGTTCCTGATGAAGGACGCCTACTCGTTCCACACGAGCACGGAGAGCCTGGACGAGGGCTACGAGGCCATGCGCTCGGCCTACTGCCGGATCTTCGAGGCCTGCGATCTCGACTACACCATGGTGGAAGCCGACAGCGGCGCGATCGGCGGCTCGGCCTCCCACGAGTTCATGGTCGTGGCCGACACGGGCGAGAGCGCGGTCGTCCGCTGCCCCTCCTGCGGCTATGCCGCGAACGTCGAGCGGGCCGAGACCCGCCGGGCCGAAGAGAGCGGAGAGGCCCATCCGCCGCAGGCCATGGAAGAGGTCGCCACCCCGGGCCGGCACACCGTCGAGGAGGTGACCCGCTTCCTCAAGGTCTCGCCCAAGCGGCTGGTGAAGACCCTGATCTACGAGACCGAGAAGGGGCTCGTCGCGGCGCTCGTCCGCGGCGACCGCGAGGTCAACGAGGTCAAGCTCCAGAACCACTTCGACGTCCAGCACCTGGCGCTCGCGAGCGAAGACAAGGTGCGGGCCGCGACCAACGCCCCGGTGGGCTTTGCGGGTCCGGTGGGCTTGAAGGACATCCCCGTCGTGGCCGACGTGGGCATCAAGAGCCTGACCAACTTCGTCACCGGCGCCAACAAGGGGGACGCCCACTATGTGAACGTCAACTGGGGCCGTGACGTCGACCTCTCCGACTGGGCCGACCTGATCCTGGTTTCCGGCGGCGATCCCTGCCCGCGCTGCGACGGGACGCTCGAAGCCTTCCGAGGCATCGAGGTGGGGCACATCTTCAAGCTGGGGACGAAGTACTCCGAGAAGCTCGGCTGCACCTACACCGATGAGGAGGGGGCCGACAAGCCCATGATCATGGGTTGCTACGGCGTCGGCATCGGCCGCACGGTCGCCGCCGCCATCGAGCAGAACCACGACAAGGACGGCATCATCTGGCCCCGTCCCCTGGCCCCCTTCGAGGTGCTCCTGATCGCCGTCAACCCCGAGGACGAGCAGGTGAAGCGCGCCGCCGAGGATCTCTACGGCCAGCTCCTGGAGAAAGGCGTCGAGGTCCTCTTCGACGACCGCGACGAGCGCCCCGGCGTCAAATTCAAGGACGCCGACCTGATTGGCGTCCCCGTCCGCGTGACCGTGGGAGCCAAGTCGCTCGCCGACGGCAAGGTCGAGGTCTCGCTGCGCCGCGACCGCGAGAAGCACCTGGTGGCGCCGGGCGAGGCGGTGGGGAAGGTGTTGGGGTTGCTCGAAGGGTAGAGAGCTACAGGGCCTGTCTCTCTGGAGAGGGATTCATCTCCAGGGAGACAGGACGACGTTGCCGCCGCTCTCTTTCGCGAAGGGCCGCCAGCTCGATGGCGGCGACGGATGAATCGTAGCCGTGGTCCACGAGTTGGTTGGTGGCCTTCAGCATCAGCTCCTGGACGAGATCGAGATCGCCACCTATTTTTCGGAGGATGACACTCTCCACCCAGAGCCGTCGGCTGGTTAGCAGTGGACTGACGTGGTCGCTGTAGAGGCTTCGGGTTTTTTCGAGGAGCCGTGCTGCCTCCTGAGGACGTCCCGATCTTGCCAGGATGTCGATCGAGTTGTGCCGGACGCAGAGGAGGACATACGGATCCTGGGATAGATCCTGGGCGCGTTCAAGAACGGCCATCGCCTGGTCGAAGTCGCCTTGGACGAAGAAAACGTTCGAGCGGTTGATCATCGTCAAGGCGAGTTGTTGATTCGATCTCAGGGTATCGAAGAGGTTTTCGGCCCGATCGAGGAGAGCCAACGCGGAGTCGAGCTGGCCAAGGCACCGGCGTAGAGAAGACTCCAAGCGGTCGATCCGCGCTGTCAAGTCAGGGTCGGCGCCACCACTCCTGCCCTGGATCTCGCGGGCCATCGCGAACTTCTCGAGGGCCCTTTGAAAGCTGCCCGACACGCGAAAGGCGTTCCCTTCCATCGCGAAGGCGTACGCTCCAAGATCCGCGAGCGCTGCAGAGCCACCGCAGGCGCGCCGGTCCAAGCGCGCCACAATCAGGCGTGCGAGTCGGGCCAGCTCGAGCGACGCTCCTGGAGAATGACCGATGGCTTGTTCAGAACGCTCAAGGGCGTAGGTCGCCAACGCATAGGTCGGGTATCGAGGATCTGAGAGCAGTTTCCGCTGCCGATCGACGGAGGAACAGGCCAGCAGCTCCGAAAGCCGCGCGGGAGCCGCTGTTTTGTCCCCGGCGATTTCAGAAAACGGATCGAAAGAGCCCTCAACCAGCGAATTCTCATCCCTCGCATCGGAGATGACGGCGCGCGCCAGTTTTCTCGTCAGAGTTTCCAGTTGCTCGTCACCTGGACGGTTCACGACATCGATCATATAAGACTGAAAAGAAGAAGGGCGGGGATGATCCCCGCCCTTCTTCGCTTCGGAATGAGGGAGGTTTCAGCTCGCGGCCATCTCGTAGGTGCCGCTGGCCCGCTTGACGCGGGAAGCCACCTGGGAGAGCAGCGACAGATTGACAGCCTGTTTCTCGGCCGCCTGGTGCACGAGGATGAAGGCCACCAGGGCTTCCGGATGGGCCTTGCAGGCCTGGAACAGCTGAACGATGTCGGACGCAACCCGTAGCACTTCGGCCGTCTGTCCCTGCTTGGCATAGACCGTCACCAGGTCGAGGCCGGCCAAAGCGGCGTCGAGGCTGTAACCGTGCTCGGCAAGGCGCGTCGCCGCCTGCAGCAGGAGGTCTGCGGCGTGGTCGAGGTTCTCGCCCAACTCGCGGGCGATGAGCCCTTCCATCCAGATCCTCCGGCACGTGGTCAGAGGATCCGTGTGCTGGCTGTAGAGCGGACGGGTCTCCTCGAAGAGCTGTGCGGCCTCCCGAGGACGGCCCGACTGGTTGAGAATCTCGACCAGGTTGTGCCGCACCGTCCAGGCCAGCTCCGGAGAGCCGGTGGAGCCGAGGGCTCCCCGCAGCGTCGCGATCGCCTCGTCCAGGTCACCCTTGACCAGGAAGACGTTGGACCGGTTGATGATCGTGCGCATCTTCTGGTCGTGGTCCTGAAGAGCGGTGAAGGTCTTCCGGGCTCGATCGAGAAGGCGCAGGGCTACGTCGTACTGCCGGAACTCCCGGCGGAGAGAGGCCTCCAGGTGGTCGATCCGGGCGGCGAGATCCGGGTCGGCTCCACCTTTCTCCTGAACCCGGCGCGCCTCTTCGAAGAGCCGGAGCGCGGCATCCAGATCACCGGAGACCCGGAACGCGTTCCCCTCCATGGCCAGGGAGTAGGCCTGGAGATCCGCCAGGGCTGCGGCGCCTCCACAGGTTCGAGGGTCCACCTGCTCCGAGATGGCGTGGGCCAGGCGAGCCAGCTCCCGCGCGGCAACCGGATCGTGGAATACGGCCTTGCCGCACTGCTGAAGAGCGTGGGAGGCCAGGGAGTAGACCTGGAACCGGGGCTCCACGGCTACGACCATCTCTCTTTCGGCCGCCGAAAGAGCCAGCAGCTCCGCCAGGAGATCGGCGGACGAAGCCTTCTCTTCAGCAATCCGCGAAATCCGGCTCAGGGTCTCCTCGTTCAGGTCGAGGGGGCCGTACTGGGGTTGAGGGCCCACCTTCCCGAGGGCCTGATCGAGAATCCGGTTGCGAAGGCCTACGTCTTCTGCCTCGCTTTCCCCGAAAGCCTTGGCCAATACTCGTTGCAGCCCACGCATCCGCTTCTCCGGCAGATGGTCCATTGAAAGATCCCTCCTGATTCCAATACGTAAAGCTTAGCATACTCAAAGACGGCTCTTCGAGAAGTCTGAATTCCACGACGGCCAGACTCTCGGTGCAGGTATCATCCCTAGGACCCACCGTTCGGGTCGATGAAGACCCCCGCTTCCGTGGAGTCACCCGGCTCTGCATGGGGACCATCGGACCCGTTCGGGTCGATGAAGACTCCGGCCTTTTCGAAAAGGGAAGCCATCCAGTCCCAAACCAGGACCAGAGGGTTCTGGGTTCTGGCTTCCTGGGGTCCCTCGACCGCAGGGAGCGCCTGGGCAGTGCCGGCTCCGGTGAGCAGGACAAAGACCAGCAAGGTAAGGGGGCGGCGGAACGTGCGGAGCATGCGGGAATCTCCTCTCTCAGTCCAAAGGGAATCTAAGCCTAAACCTACTAAGATGAAGGTACAGATCCTTCTTCTAGAGGAATAAGTGCGGCCCGAGCCGAAAAACGCGCCGCTTCTCCAAAGATTCCCAGGTGCGCATAACTATGCGCTGAAACGGCCTGCAAGGGAAGCCCTATTTTAGGCTCCGAAAGAGCTTTCTTCGGGGGACAACTGTGCTACGGTAGTGATACACTACCTCGCACATGGCTCCCAAGCTCCGCATCGACCCGGGTGACGCGCGTCCGATCTGGCGGCAGATCGAGGAAGGGGTGCAGCACCTAGTCGCCCGAGGGGTGCTGGCGGCCGGGGCTCCGGTGCCGTCGGTGCGCGATCTCGCCCGGGACCTCCAGGTCAACCCGGCGACCGTGTCCAAGGCCTACCAGCGGCTGACCGACGCAGGGGTGCTCGCGGTCCGGCGGGGCGAGGGCACGTACGTTTCGGAGACGCCGCCGACGGCGTCCGACACCCGGCGCAACCAGCGGCTCTTCGAGGAGGCGACGCGCTACGCGAGCCTGGCGTCCACCCTGGGCGCAACTCGCGGGGAGGCCGTAGAAACCCTGGAAGCCGCCTGGATCACCCTCGGCAACGGGGGAGCAGGAAAAGCAGGAGAAGAGGAATGAGCTCGATCGGCGTGGAGGGGCTCACCGTCCGCTACGGCAAACGGGTGGCCCTGGACAACGTGTCTTTCTCCGTTCCCGAAGGGGCGGTCTATGCCCTGCTCGGCCGGAACGGCGCGGGGAAGTCCTCGCTCGTCCGCTGCCTCCTGGGCGAGCAGCGGCCGGACTCCGGGCGGGTCCTCCTCCTGGGCCGGGACGTCTGGCGGGATCGCGCGGCGATCTTGAAGGAGGTCGGCGTCGTGCCTGAGGAGGCGGACATGCCTCCCGCCACGACGGCGCGGCAGGTCTCCCGCTTCTGCTCCCGCCTCTACCCGCAGTGGGACGCGGCCGGGGTCGAGGCGCGTCTGCGCCGGTTCGGAGTTCCGGCGGACGTCCCCTTCGGCCGGCTCTCGAAGGGGCAGAAGGGGCAGGTGGCCCTGGCCCTCGCCCTGGCGAGCTCGCCCCGCCTCCTCGTGCTCGACGATCCCACCCTGGGCCTGGACGCCCTGGCGCGCAAGGCGATCTTCGAGGAGCTGATCGGCGAGCTGGCGGACCGGGGGACGACCGTGTTCATCACCACTCACGACCTGGCCGGCGTGGAGAAGATCGCGGACCGGGTCGCCATCCTGAAGGGCGGCCGGATCGTGCTCGACGAGGAGATGGAGGCCCTGAAGGTGCGCTTCCGGCGCATCAGCTTCCCGCGCGGCCGGGAGCGCGAGCTCGAGACGCTGGCGCCCGTGGCGGTCGCCTCGCTCGGCTGGGGCGTCGAGGCCGTGGTCTCGAACTGGGACGACGAGCGCTTCACCGGGCCGGACGAGGCCGAGGTCTCGGCCCTGACGCTCGAAGAGATCTTCATCGCCGTGGCCGGGGAGGAAGGACGATGAGAGGCTTTGTCGCCGTCGTGGAGCGCGAGCTCGTGGAGCGCCGGCTGCTCGCCGTGGTGGCCCTGGTCGCCGGGCTCCTGCCGTTTCTGGTGCCGTTCGTCTCGAACGTCCGGCACCTCGACCCGGTCGACGTCCGGAGCGGGTCGGCCCTGGCCTTCTGCCTGACGTTCACGGTCGTCGCCGCGGTCGTCCTCGGCGCTTCGGTGATCGCGGGAGATCTCGCGGAGCGCCGTCTCGGGTTCTACTTCTCGCGCCCGCTCTCCGGCGCAGCGGTCTGGGGGGGAAAGATGGCCGCCGCGGCGCTCTTGACGCTCGGCGGGGGGCTCCTCGTGCTGCTGCCCGCCGCTCTCGCGGGAGGGATCGACCTCGGGAGCATCCTGCCGGGCCAGGCGCTCCGGGCCGACCTTTTCTCTCTCGGAATCTCCTGGGTGGCCGCCGCGCTGTTCCTGATCCTCACCTCCCATGCCGTGAGCGTCATGGTCCGCGCGCGCTCTCCCTGGCTCGCCGTGGACCTGGTCGCCGCCGTCGTCGTGGGGCTTCTGCTCTGGGATGCCCGGATCGATCTGCTCTTCGCGAGGGCCCTTCCCTTCGCCCCGACTTCCTGGGACGTGCTTGCCGCCGTGCTGGTGTTCCTGGGTCTGGCGGTGGCCGGCGCCGCTCAGGTGACGCGCGGGCGGACCGATCCCCGCCGCGGGCACCGCGTCCTCTCGCTCACGCTCTGGGGGCTGCTCTTGCTCGTCGCGGTCGCGGGTCAGGGTCTCTCCCGCTGGATGCTCAACGTGTCTCCCGAGGATTTGGAGCAGGTCACGGAGGTCTCCTCCAGCCCCCGCGGCTCCTGGGTCGCATTTTCCGGCCCGGCCCGCTATCGGGGCGAGTACCGGCCCCGCTTTCTGCTGGATACCGCCTCGGGCCGGTCCTTCCGGACGGGGGGGTGGTGGACGCTCTTCTCGGAAGACGGTGGGCGAGCCGTCTGGATGGAGCCTTCCGGGCGGTCTCTCCGGAGCCCGGAGGCCGTCCTCTACCGCCTCGATCTGCGAGACCCGAAGGCGGCTCCGGCCGCGACCTCGATCACGTTCCGGGAACCTTTCTTCTTCAACCTGGCCCTCTCGGCCGGGGGCGAGTGCCTCGCTTCGATCCAGGACCGCAGGCTGATCGTCGAGGATCTGGGCCGGGAGAAGATCCTCGCCTCGATCCAGCTCCCCGGGATTCCCGGGGTCCTGTGGCAGGACGGCTTCCTGCGGTTCCTCGATTCCGGGCACGTCCTTCTGCTGCAGCGCCGTCCTTTGAGAGAAGGACCCGCCCAGAGGGCGGAGGGGGGTTTCGAGGTGCTCGCGGCCGTGGCGAACCTCGCGCCAGGCAGCTCGATTGAGGTCCGGTCGCTCGGCAAAATTTCGGGGTATCCGAACCTGTCTTTGAGCCCCGACGGGGAAAGACTTTTCATTCACGGGGGACGGGAGGAAGTCTCCCGGCTGCTCGACGTCCGGACCGGCCGCGAGATCGCGAGCCTCACGCCCGGGCCGGAAACCCTCTGGACGAGCTCTCCCCGATTCCTGGCAGATGGCCGGATCGCCTTCCGGAAATCCCGCCAGGAGCTGCTGGTCTTCTCCCCCAACCTCGTCCTCGAAAGGACCTTCCGCTTCAAGGGAGCCCTGGCCTCGGAGATCGGGAGCCAGCCGGCTCCCGGCCGGCTCATCGTGGCCACGGCAAGGCCAGGCCGGGCGAGCTTCAGCGATCCAACTCCCTGGCAGATCCTCCTCCTGGACCTGACCACGGGAGAGGTCCGCAGCCTCGCTTCCGGGCTGCTGCCCGTCGAGGGCCCGAATCGAGGGCCGGCGAGCGCCGGCTCCCGCCTCTTCAGGAATGCTCAGGGCGGCCTGGTGTCTCTCGATCCCGCGACGGGGAAGACCCGGGTGATCGTGCCGGGCGGGCACGCCTCCTAAGCCTTCTAGAAGGGACACCAAGGACACCAGGGACGGCCACCGCCCTTGGTGTCAGTAGCTGTCCAGAATTCCTGCCTGACAACTTGGACATATCTCTCTATTCTGTACGTAAATTGCTCGTAAAACCCGCGCTCTGTCCTTGACTGTCCTGATTTGTCCATGTATTGTCCACATTGTGAGCGGCGGGGCGCGGTGAGCAGTCGCCGCTGGATGTCAACGGACTTCAAACCGAAAAGGAACGACCACCATGCGCAAGACCCCTGTTCTTCTTTCTTCCGCTCTGGTGATGGCCCTGGCTCTCGGGCTATCCCTGCAGGCTTCTGCCGACAGCAACGCCGCCGCCGCGAAGACGGCCGACATCGTGGACACGGCCGTCGCGGCCGGCAGCTTCAACACGCTGGTGACCGCGGTCAAGGCGGCGGGCTTGGTAGACACGCTGAAGGGCCCCGGGCCGTTCACTGTGTTCGCCCCCACGGACGAGGCGTTCGCCAAGCTTCCGGCCGGCACTCTGGACGCTCTGCTCAAGGACAAGGAGAAGCTCAAGGCGGTGCTCACCTACCACGTGGTGCCGGGCAAGGTGATGGCGGCCGACGTGGTCAAGCTCTCCTCGGCCAAGACCGTGCAGGGAGGCACGCTGGCGATCGATACCAGGAGCGGCGTCAAGGTCGGCACGGCCAACGTGGTCAAGACAGACATCGCCACGTCGAACGGCGTCATCCACGTGATCGACACGGTGCTCATTCCGAACTGAGTCAGCGACGGGTGCAAGGGGCCGGGGAGAAACTCCTCCCTCTCCGGCTCCGCCCTTTTTCGCGGAGGAGAGCGCTGGAGAAACCCGTGAAGGCCGAAACGTTCGTTCGCCGCACCCGGATCGAAGCGCCCGCCGGAGAAGTCTTCCGCTGGCACTGCTCGCCGGGGGCCCTCCAATCCCTCGTTCCACCCTGGGAGAGCGTCGTCGTTGAAGAGGAGGGGGAGATCACGGACGGCGCTCTGGTGACTCTGCGGGTCGGCCTGGGGCCGCTCCACCTGCGCTGGATCTCGCGGATCTCCAACGTCATCGCCGGCCGGCAGTTCCGGGACGTGCAGGTGCGGGGGCCGTTCGCTCTGTGGGAGCACACGCACCGGATGGTGCCGGACGGGGACCGGGCCTGCTGGCTCGAGGACTGGATCCTCTACGTCCTCCCCGGGGGGGCTCTCGGCCGCTGGCTGGGAGGGCCTTTCGTGCGCCGGAAGCTCGGCCGGATGTTCGACTACCGCCACCGGGTAACCCGCGAGTCGTTTTGAACCGGCGAGGGAAGAACGCGGACTTCACCGTTCAGGGAGTGAGGCATCTGGCCTGGGACTTGCCCTAGACGAAACCGGGCGCTCGCCCGTAAAAGGAGAGACCATGACGCACCGAACGACCGATCCCCCGGCCCGACGCGATCTCGGATACGGTGCCGACCGGAAGAAGACGGTCGACCTGATCGTCGAGGTCCTGCGCTCCTCCCGCCAGGAAGCCGACCTGCGGCAGGACAAGGAGCTCCTCGAGCGCCGGCCGCGTCTCAACCGCCAGCCCTGGCGCCGCCCGCGCCGCCTCGGGGCTGAGGGCGCGTCCACCATGGAGCTGATCCGCCGCTTCGAGGCCCGCCACAGCGGCCACTGAGCGCCAATTTTCCCGGCTCTCTATAAGATGCCGGGTCATGGACACGCCGAACCTTCCCGTTCATCTGGAGCTTCCCGGCTGGGAGCTCTTCTGGGTCCATCTGGAGACGGCCCCTGAGCCGGAGGCACCGCTCGCCGCCCTCCGCGAGGCGGTCGCGGAGCGCGCCCGGTCCACCTGGACGCTGGAGACCCTGCCGGAGCGCCCGGCGGTCGCGGCGATGCGCAAGCTCTTCCGGGCCGCCGGGTGCGACCCCACCCGCTACCGACCGTCGTCCGAGGCGCTGCTCCGGAGGGTCCTGAAAGGCGAGGCGCTGCCCGCGATCCATCCTCTTGTCGATCTGAACAACTGCCTCTCCGTGGCGCTCGCCCTGCCCTGCTGCATCGTGGCCGAGGGGAGCTTCACCCCGCCGGTGACCCTGCGGGCGGGGACGGCGGGCGAGAGCTACGAATCGCTCCGCGGCCCCTTCAACCTGGAAGGCAAGCCTCTCCTGGCCGATTCGGAAGGCCCCTTCGGCACCCCGATCACCGACAGCCAGCGCGTGAAGGTGACGGACGGGACCCGCCGCGCTTGGCTGGTGGCCTATCTGCCGGCGGGGGTGGTGACGCTCGAGGCGGCCCACCGCGAGCTCGAGGCGCTTCTGGCCGAGGCTCCCGTCGCGAAGATTGAAACCGTGGAGGTGGAGACGGCATGACCGAGATCACCCATCTGTTCACCGACCTGGGCGGCGTGCTCCTGACCAACGGCTGGGACCGCGGCCTGCGCAAGCTCGTGGCAACTCACTTCGGCATCGACACGGAGGAGATGAACGAGCGGCACCACCTGACCTACGACACCTACGAGTCGGGCAAGATCGGGCTCGACGAGTACCTGCGCCGCGTCGTCTTCTACGAGCCCCGGAGCTTCACCCCCGAGGAGGTCGTGGACTTCATGATGGGGCAGGCGCGCGCCTTCCCCGACATGATCGACCTGGTGTGCGGCTTGAAAGAGAAGCACCGCCTGAAGGTGGGGGTGGTGAGCAACGAGGGGCGGGAGCTGACGGCGGACCGGATCGAGCGCTTCGATCTCAAGAGGTTCGTCGACTTCTTCGTGGTGTCGAGCTTCGTCCACTTCCGGAAGCCGGACGAGGACATCTTCCGCCTCGCGCTGGACGTGGCCCAGGCCGCACCGGAGAAGGTGGTCTATCTGGACGACCGGCAGATGTTTACCGAAGTCGCCGGCCGGATGGGCATGCGGGCGATCTGGCATCGCGAGACCGCGGAGACCCGGGAAGCTCTGGCGAAGCTGGGGTTGGACCTTTAGGAGGGCAGGATGGCGGCGACGAAGGACCCGACGGCGTTCGTGATCTTCGGCGGGGGCGGCGACCTGACCTGGCGCAAGCTCGTGCCGGCCCTCTACAACCTGTGGCTGGACAAGGCCCTGTCCGAGCCCTTCCAGGTGATCGGAATCGATCTCAAGGAGATGGACGATGAGGCCTTTCGCAAGCACCTCCGCGAGGGGATCGACCAGTTCAGCCGCCGGGGGAAGGCGGACGAGGAGACCTGGACGCGCTTCGCCGCGCACCTGTCCTACCGGCGGGCGGACTTCAAGGATGCGGCGGCGTTCGCTTCCCTCGCCCGGGAGATGGGCGAGCTTGACCAGGCGTGGGGGAAGCCGGCGGTCTGCGTCTTCTACCTCGCGACTCCGCCCTCGGTCGTCCGCCTCCTGGCGGACCAGCTCCACAAGGCCGGGCTCGCGGGCGATCGCGAGCGCACCCGGCTCGTGTTCGAAAAGCCCTTTGGCGACAACCTCGAAAGCGCGCGCGATCTGAACGTCTATCTGGGAGGCCTCTTCGAGGAGCCCCAGATCTACCGCATCGACCACTACCTGGGCAAAGAGCCGGTCCAGAACATCCTCGCCTTCCGCTTCGCCAACTCCATCCACGAGCCGCTCTGGAACCGCCGCTACATCGATTCGGTGCAGATCACGGTGGCCGAGAAGGTGGGCGTGGGCACCCGGGGCGGCTACTACGAGCACGCGGGCGCCTTGCGGGACATGGTCCAGAACCACCTGATGCAGGTGCTCTGCCTCGTCGCCATGGAGCCCCCCGTGACCTTCGAGGCGGACGAGCTGCGCAACAAGAAGCTCGACGTGCTCCGCGCCATCCGCCGGATGAAGCCGGAGGAGGTCCGCCACTACGTGGAGCGGGGGCAGTACGGGCCGGGGCTGATCGACGGCGAGAAGGTTCCGGGCTACCGGAGCGAGCCAGGGGTCGATCCCCACTCGACGACCGAGACCTTCGTGGCCCTGAAGCTCTTCGTGGACAACTGGCGCTGGCAGGACGTGCCCTTCTACCTGCGCACGGGCAAGCGCCTCCCCGCGCGGGCGTCGGAGGTCTCGATCCAGTTCCGGCCGGTCCCCCACCAGGCGTTTCCGGCGTCGGCCCTGGGCGACATGGAGCCCAACCGGCTGATCCTGGGCATCCAGCCCCGGGAAGGGATCGTGACGCGCTTCCAGGCCAAGCGCCCGGGCGCGGACATGCGGCTCGCGACGGTCGAGACCCGCTTCAGCTACGAGTCCGCATTCCAGGCTCCCCAGCCCGAGGCGTACGAGACCCTGATCCTGGACGTCATCGAAGGCGATCCGTCGCAGTTCATGCGCCGCGACCAGATCGAGGAGGCGTGGGAGATCGTCATGCCCCTCCTCCAATACTGGGAGGAGCAGGGGCACTCCGATCTCCCGGTCTATCCGGCCGGCACCTGGGGGCCGGAGGCGTCCCACTTCCTCGTCGCCCGGGACGGCCGCGTGTGGTTGGAGCCCACGGGCGTCGGGGACGACGAGGAGTAGTCAGCGTCCTCCGGCGGCCGTTGTCGCCTCCTCTTTCTTGGGCTCCTCCTTGGGCTTCGGGGGCTCCTGGGGCAAGGGCTTCCTCGGCAGGGGCTCGGGGCGCATGGCCGCGTGGTAGAGGAAGGAGGCCATGACGACGGAGGCCTGCATCAGGTCTTCCCGCCGGAGATGGTCGTAGTCGTCCAGGTTCGTGTGGTGGGTCCGGCTTCCGTACTCGATGTCGTCCTGGATGAACTGGAAGCCGGGGAGGCCGACCTGGTCGAAGGGGATGTGGTCGGTGCCGCCGGTCTTCCTGAGCGTCACGGTGGTGGCGCCCAGGTCCGCGAAGGGGGCGAGCCAGGCCTCGAAGATCGGTTTGACCCCGGCGTTCTCCTCCGTGTAGATGCCGCGGACCTTGCCGGTGCCGTTGTCCAGGTTGAAATAGGCAGCGAGCTTCGCGTGCTCGGGTTTGAGCTTGAGCGGCCAGGTGTCGTCCCGGTAGCGCTCGGGGAGCTTCTTCTGCTCGGGATCGGTCGTCTCGGGCCGGGTGGCGAAGTGCTCCTTCACGTAGGCGACCGATCCCAGGAGACCCTGCTCTTCGCCGGTCCACAAGGCGACCCGGATGGTCCGCCGCGGCTTGACCCCTAAAGCTTTCAGGATGCGCACCGCCTCCATCACCACGGCGACCCCGGCGGCGTTGTCCGTGGCGCCGGTGCTCGCATGCCAGGAGTCCAGGTGCGCGCCGGCCATCACGATCTCGCTCTTCTTGTCCGTGCCGGGGATCTCGGCGACCGTGTTGAAGGCCCGGGTGTCGTCTTCGTGGAAGCGGGTGGCGACGTCGACCTCGACTTCGACCGGCTGGCCGGCGTCCAGCCGGCGGACGATCTGGTTGTAGTGCTCGCGGGCCATCACCAGGGCGAGCACGCCAGGGCTCTCCTCGATGTCGTGGAAGCCGCCCGAGGTCACCCGGACGATGCCGTGGGCCCGGCCGCTCGCTTCCACCGTGGCGACCGCCTTTTCCGCGGCCAGGAACTCGGCCAGGGCCTGCCGGAGCTTGAAGCGTTCGAGGGCCCCTCTCCGCCAGCCCGGTCCGCGCTCTTCCGGGATTTCGAAGGCCGCGATCTCGCCCAGCCCCTTGTCGTCATAGCGCTTGAATTCCGGCCTGTCCTCGTCCTCAAGAGCCTCGATCGCGTCCAGGAACAGGATCTTGCCCGCGATCTTCCCCCGGTATTTGTCGAAGTCCTTTTCGGACTTCAAGTCGGCCCGCATCGCCTCTCCGCGGACCGGACCGTCGGTGCCCGGGGTCCAGGCTTTGGGATAGGCCACGAGCTGGATTTCGCGCGGCGCGACCATCCGCACGGCCGAGCGGCTGAACGACCAGCCCCGGCCGAACGGGTACGGCTCCAGGTGGGCGTTGGCGAGCCCCCACTCGGCGAGCTTCTCTTTCGTCCATTCGTTGGCTTCGTGGAGCTGGGGGGAGCCGGTCAGGCGGGATCCGATTTCATTCGTCAGGTGGGAGACGACGTCCATCACCTGGGAATTGCGGAACCCTTCGGCCCGGATGCGGGTGACCATCTCTAAATCGACCGGCTCCTCCGCCCGCAGGCCGGGTGAGGGGAGGAAGAGAAGCAGGGCGAGGACAGGGATCAGCTTTCGCACGTGTCGGCTCCTTCGGCCCGAGGCCGGGTTGGCTCGGGCAGTCTAAACCGGAAACCCCGGCCGTGGGACCTGCTACGATCTTCCGCCTGGAAATCCACCCGACCGAGGAAACCGGATGAACCGACGCGCTCTGTCCCTGGCTGCCCTGGCCACCCTGCTCGCCTTCCCGCTCCTGGCGGAGTCCCCCCGCCGCCTCTTGACGCCCGAGGACGTTTTCTCCCTGAAGACCGTGGGCGATCCGCAGGTGAGCCCCGACGGCCGCTTTGTCGCCTACACGGTGAGGGTCTTGGATCCCAAGAAGGACAACTCCGACACCGACGTCTACATGGTCTCCCGGGAGGGAGGAGAGGCCCTGCGGCTCACCGCGAGCCCCAAAGCCGAGACCTCCCCGCGCTTCAGCCCGGACGGCAAGTGGCTCGCCTTCCTCTCCGGCCGGGAAGGCGGCAAGGCCCAGGTCTGGCTCCTACCGCGCCAGGGGGGCGAGGCGTTCAAGCTGACCAGCTACAAGGCGGACGTCTCCGAGCTCGCCTGGTCGCCGGACGGCAAGCGCCTGGCGCTCGTAGTGGGCGACGTCGATCCCGACGAGGAGGACGAGGAGAAAGCCGGAGGCGAGGGGGAGGCGGCGCCCAAAACGCTGAAGCCGATCGTCATCCGCCGCCTCGAGTTCAAACAGGACGGCGTCGGCTACATCCGCGACCTCCACCAGCACCTCTACGTCTTCGACGTGGAGAAGAAGACGTCCGAAGCGATCACCGCGGGACCCTACGACGACTCCGACCCCGTCTGGTCGCCCGACGGCCGCTTCCTCGCCTTCACCAGCAACCGGACCGAGAACCCGGACGCGAACGACAACAGCGACGTCTTCCTCGTCGAAGCGAAGGCCGGCGCGGTACCCCGGGCCGTCACCACCTCTCCCGGAACGGACGGGTCTCCCGACTTCAGCCCGGACGGCAAGCAGATCGCCTATCTCGCCGGGGGACCTCCCGAGGAGATCTGGTACTCCACGAACTACGTGGCGGTCGTCTCCGTGGACGGCGGAGCCTCCCGTCCCCTGACCCGCGACCTCGACCGTAACGTGCAGGATCTCGCCTTTGCGCCGGACGGCCGGTCCATCCTCTTCACCGTAGAGGACGGCGGCAACTCCCACCTCGCCCGCGTGCCCGTTTCCGGAGGCCCGGTCGAGCGGATCGTGGCGGGGGAGCGGGACGTCTCGCGGTTCAGCGTGGGGCCCCGGGGCGAGCTCGTGGTCCTCGAGAGCAGCGTCCACCAGCCCGCGGAGATCTCGGCGGTCGAGGGCGGCTCTCTCCGGCGGCTCACCCGCGTGAACGACGAATTTCTGGCCGGCATCCGCCTGGGCCCGGTCCGCCGCTTCCAGGCCACGAGCGCGGACGGCACGAAGATCGATGCCTTCCTGACCCTCCCGCCCGACGCGCCGGACGGCCAGCGTCTGCCCACGATCCTCCGCATCCACGGCGGCCCGGTCGCCCAGTTCAGCACGGCCTTCAGCCCGGAGTGGCAGATCCTGGCCGCCCAGGGCTACGCCGTCGTCGGCGCCAATCCCCGGGGCTCCTCCGGCTACGGACGCGATTTCAGCTACGCGCTCTGGGCGGACTGGGGGAACAAGGACTTCGAGGACGTGATGGCCGCCGTCGACGAGGCGGTCCGCATGGGCGTGGCCGATCCGAACCGGCTGGGCGTCGGAGGCTGGAGCTACGGCGGCATCCTCACCAACTACGTCGTCACCAAGACCGGCCGCTTCAAGGCCGCCATCTCGGGGGCGAGCGAGGTCAACTACCTCTCGAACTACGGCACCGACCACTACCAGCGCGAATGGGAAGGCGAGCTCGGCCTCCCCTGGAAAGAGACCGAGCGCTGGATCCGCCTCTCCCCCTTCTTCTCCGTGGAGAAGGTGACGACCCCCACCCTGATCCTCTGCGGCCAGGAGGACTGGAACGTCCCGGTGCTCAACTCCGAGCAGCTCTACCAGGCCCTGCGCCGCATCGGCCGGGTAGACACCGAGCTCGTGATCTACCCCGGCCAGAGCCACTCGATCTCGAAGCCGAGCTACCAGAAGGACCGGTATGAGCGGTATATCGCGTGGTATGGGAAGTACGTGAAGGGGGAGGGGGCGCCGTGAACGACGAACACGGACGAGCACGGACCAACACGGACGGCCACCCCGGCTCGATCGGATGTCCGTGTTCGTCCTTGCCAGTCCGTGCTCGTCCATGCCTGCCCTTCAGGGCAGGTAAGCCACCGCGTCGATCTCCACCTTGAGCCCCTTGTGTGGCAGCGCCGCCACCTCCACCGTCGTCCGGGCGGGGCGGTGGCCGGCGAACATCCTCTCGTAGACGGCGTTCATGCGGGGGAACTCGGTCATGTCGGTCAGGAACACGCCGCAGCGCAGAACGCAGTCCATGCGGGAGCCGGCAGCCTCCAGAATGGCGCGGACGTTCTCGAGCACCTGCTCGGTCTGGGTCTCGATGTCATCCCCGGCGAGTTGGCCGGTCGCGGGGTCGGTCGCCCCCTGGCCGGAGACGAAGACGAGGCGCTCGAAGATCATGCCGGGCACGTAGGGACCGACGGGCCGGGGCAGGGCTTCGGAGAGGACTGGACGGTGGCGGACAGACTCTTCCATGGGGTCTCCCGTATATAGAAAGGAATGAGGCCGGGGGCCTTCCGGGTTCCCCGACCAGGGACGCGGAGCGTAGGATACCCTGGAGAGACTGCGCGCCGCTCCGCCAGGAGAGTCCGCCAAAGCCATGTACAACCAGTTCTACGGGTTCCGTGAGCCGCCGTTCAACATCACGCCCAACCCGCGTTTCCTGTTCATGAGCGACCGCCACCGCGAGGCGTTCAACCACATCCTCTTTGGGATCCGGGAGCGCAAAGGCTTCATCCAGATCACGGGCGAGGTGGGCGCGGGCAAGACCACGCTCTGCCGGGCGGTCTTGGAAGAGCTGGGGGACAACTACGTCACGGCGCTCATCCTGAACCCCTGCCTGGACACGACCCAGCTCCTGCGCATGGTCCTGACCGAATTCGGCCTCCAGCCGGGCAAGGCCGACCTCGTGGAGTGCCTGGGGATGCTGAACGCTTTCCTTCTGGAGCAGCTCGAAAAAGGGAAGGACGTGGTGCTCCTGATCGACGAGGCGCAGGATCTGGACCGGGAGCTCCTGGAGCAGGTCCGCCTCCTCTCGAACCTGGAGACGGACCAGAGGAAGCTCCTCCAGATCGTGCTCCTGGGGCAGCCGGAGCTGCGCGATAAGCTGAACGACCGGAGCCTGCGCCAGCTCCGGCAGCGGATCACGGTGCGCTACCACCTGACGCCGCTGTCGAAAGACGAGGCGAAGAGCTACATCCAGCACCGCCTCCAGGTGGCGGGGGGCAACGGCCGGCCGGCGTTCACGTCGTGGGCCATCCGTGCGATCCATCGCTACTCGGGCGGCATCCCGCGCCTCATCAACGCCGTGTGCGACAAGGCGCTCCTCGCCGGGTTCGTGGACGGAACGGACCTCCTCACCCGGCGGCAGGTGCGCCGGGCGATCCGCGAGCTCGAAGGGGATTTCACATGAGTCTGATCAGCGACGCGTTGAAGAAGGCCCGGCAGGAGGCCGCGCGCCAGGATTCCCTGCGGCAGGGCCTCCCCTATGCCGTGGGAACGACGGACGCGCCGGCCCGCAGCCGCTCTGCGCCGCTCCTCGCGGGCCTCGCCGTGGGGCTCTTGCTTGCCGCGGGCCTGGCTGGGCTTTTCTACTTGATGAGACCGGAGCCGGAAACCCGGATCGCGGAGACACCCCCGCCTGCCGTGGTCAGGGAAGAGCCCGCGGCGCCCGTGGCACCGCCGGTCGCGCCGCAGATCGTCGAGCCCGCGGCCCCGGAGACCGCGCCGCCCGCGCCCGTCCCTACCCTCCTCCCCGAGGTTCGGACGCCGGAGCCGCCGCCGCAGCAGGAGATCCGGCCGTCTCCGCTGCCCCAGCCCGAGACGCCGCCCGCTCCTCCCGTCGTCGTCGCACCCCAGGCTCCGCCCGTTCAGCCCGTCCAGGAGACCGCGCCTCCGGCGCCCGCGCCCGCTCCGCAGGAGAGCCGGAGCTACGTCGGAGAGGTCCCCGTCCCCGGCGGCAGCGTCCTCCGGTTGAATGGCATCGCCTTTTCCACCGAAAGCCCGGTCGCGGTTTTAGACGGCAAGGTCGTGGGGCCGGGCGAGGTCGTCCAGGGCTTCACCGTCGTCGAGATTCGGCGGAACCAGGTGAAGCTCGAAGGCCACGGCCAGACCGTTTTCGTCTCCCTGAAGTAAAGCAAGGCTCGCGGAATGTTCCGCGGCGGCGGAACCCTCCGGCCGGGAATTCTCTATCTCCTCTTGACATTCTATTCACCGAATGCGCTATCATGCGCATCCTTTTGCAGGAGACGGAACGACGATGCCGGCCGACCACGAGCACAAAGAGACCCGTCAGCGGGAGATCCTCTCGATCCTGCCGGGCGCGCGGGTGACGAGCCAGTTGGAGCTCGTCGAGATGCTGCGCGAACGGGGGATCTCCGCGACCCAGTCGAGCGTGAGCCGCGATCTGCGGGAGCTCGGGGTGGCGTGGATCGGCGGCCGGTACGCCCTCCCTCCGGACCGCGAGGAGCGGGTGGACCCCGGGTTTGCCGAGGTCTCCCGGTTCCTGCGCGGCGCCAAGCCCGCCGGCCCGCACTTGACCGTCGTCTTCACCACCGTGGGCGCGGCGCAGACCGTGGCGATCGCCATCGACCGGGCCGGGTGGCCCGAAGTGGTGGGGACCATGGCGGGTGACGACACCGTCTTCGCGGCGACCGCCTCCGCCCGCGACCAGAAGCGTTTCATCCAGAGGCTCGAAAGCTACCTCCAGGAGGGGTAAGACATGCCCGATCCGATCGTTCTCGCCTTTTCCGGCGGGTTGGATACCTCTTTCTGTATCCCGTGGCTCACGGAGACGTACGGCAGGCCGGTTGTCACCGTCACCGTGAACACGGGCGGAATCGACGAGGGCGCCGCCGCGTCGCTCGCCGAGCGCTCCCGCGTCCTGGGTGCGGTCGACCACGTCCTCGTGGACGGCCGGGAGGCGTTTTTCGAGCGGGTGCTGCGCTTCCTCGTGATGGGCAACGTCCGGCGCGGACAGACCTATCCCCTGTGCGTGGGCGCGGAGCGGCTCATCCAGGCCCAGGAGGTGGCGCGCGCGGCGTCCCGGCTCGGCAGCCGCACCGTGGCCCATGGCTCGACGGCCGCGGGCAACGACCAAGTGCGCTTCGAGGTGGCTCTGCGCACGCTCGCGCCGGGGCTCGAGATCCTGGCGCCGGTGCGGGACTTCCCCCGCGCCCGGCCCGACCAAGTGGCTTTCCTCGAGGAGCGGGGCCTTCCCGTGCCCCCCTTCGGCGCGGCCTATTCGATCAACCGTGGCCTGTGGGGGGTGACGATCGGCGGCAAGGAGACGCTCGACACGGTCGAGTCGATCCCCGAGACGGCCTGGGTGCTCACCCGGGGCGCGTTCGAAGTCCCGGTGCCGCCTTCTCAGCACACTTTGGAATTCATCCAGGGAGCACCCACGGCGTTCGACGGCGAGGAGCTTTCCCCGGTTGCGCTCATCGAGCGGGTGGAGGCCGCGGCGGCGCCCTATGGCATCGGCCGGGGCATCCACCTGGGCGAGACGATCCTCGGGATCAAGGGACGGGTTGCCTTCGAGGCGCCGGCCGCCGAGGTGCTGCTCACGGCGCACCGGGAGCTCGAAAAGCTGACGTCGACCGGCCGCCAGCTCCGGGTCAAGGAGATGGTCTCGGCCGTCTACGGCGACCTCGTCCACGAGGGGCAGAACCTCGATCCGGCCTGCCGGGACATCGAGGCGCTCCTCCTCTCCTCCCAGGAGCGGGTCACGGGG
>DATEIO010000135.1:0-10088 GCA_035278895.1 Thermoanaerobaculia bacterium
CAGCAAGGACGCCGAGCTCTGGGGCGCCTTCGACTACAAGCAGGAGCACGACGCCCTGCGCATCCAGGCGAAGCCGGAGGCGGCCGACTTCTCCGAGCGGATGCTCTTCACCTTCGAGGACACGACCGACACGTCCACGAAGGTCGTCCTCCGCTGGGAGAAGCTCCGCGTGCCGTTCACGGTCGAGGCGGACACCACGAAGCTCACCATGGACCGCGCCCGGGAGGCCGTCCGCTGGCAGGCTCCCTACCAGGTGGCCAACTACTGCATCCAGAACAACACCTGCCTGGACGAGGCCGGCCGCTATCTCGACGCCTCGATCGCCATCCAGGAGGCCTGGCCGAACCTCCGCGCCAAGGCCCTCTATCTCGCGAAGAAGGGCGACACGAAAGGCGCCGTGATCTGGGGCGAAAAGGCCCTGGCCGTGGCCAGGACCGCCCAGCAGCCCCCGGCGGCCCAGCAGGTCAAGGAGCTCGAGGGGATGATCGCGGATTGGAAGAAGAAGTAAGGCCCTACCTGCGCGCGGCGGCCCCGAGGGGTGCCTCGGCCGCCGCGCGGCCCGCCAGCCACGCCGCCAGATCCACCACCTGATCCAGACAGACGACCGGTCCGAAGCTCTCCAGCTCCTCGCGGCCGTGCGAGCCCGTGCAGACGCCGATCGAGGGCGTCCGCGCGTTTTTCGCCATCTCGAGATCGTAGGTCGTGTCCCCGATCATCACCGCCTCGGCGGGCGGAACCCCCAGATCGTCCAGGATGTCCAGGAGCATCTGCGGATGGGGCTTCGAAAAGGCCTCGTCCACCGTGCGCGTGGCGTGGAAGATCCCGTGGAGGCCGGTCTGCGCGAGCGCGTACTCCAGGCCCCGGCGGCTCTTGCCCGTGGCGACCGCCAGGAGGTAGCCGTCCTCCGCCAGGCCCCGGAGCATCCCCTCCACCCCGGCGAAGAGGGGCGGCACGTCACGGTAGGTGGCCACCCAGTGCTTCCGGTAGCACTCCAGGATCTCGCCGTAGAGCTCCTCGCCGCAGCCCGGGGAGAGGATGTCGATCGTCTCGCGCAGCCCCAGGCCGATGGTGCCGCGGATCGTCTTTTCCGGCAGCTCGCCCAGGCCCAGCTCGCGGATGGTCGTCTGGGTGCAGGCCACGATCGGACCGATCGAGTCCATGAGAGTCCCGTCCCAGTCGAAGACGAGAAGGCGAATGTTTTTCGAATCGAAGGACATCAGAAAGCGCAATACTGACAGACGAACGGCGCTGGATCAACCTTGGCTGGTGCGGGCGAACGGCGTGTAGACCGCCCCGCCCACGACCGAATCGTCGAGACCGGGCGAAAAGCCGGTCCGCTGGGGCATCACGATCCGGCGCTCGACCCAGGTCCCCGCCGGCACCGAGGCGCCGAAGCCGAGGATCACCTCCCGCGCCACGCACCCCTTGCCCACCCGCGCGCCGGGGAGAAGCACCGACCGCTCGACCCGCGCCCCCTCGCCCACCTTCGAGCCCGCCTCGATCGCCGAGTGCTTCACCTGGGCACCCGACCCCAGGCTCGCTTCCGGCGAGATCCACGAGCGCCGCCACAGCCGCTCGGGCCAGCCCGCCCGGGCGAAGTCGAGCGACCCTTCGAGGAACCGCTGCGGCGTGCCCATGTCGTGCCACGCCCCGGCGTCGACCACGGCCCGGATCGCCGCCCCTTCCGCGAGCCGCGGAATGTAGAGATCGCGGACGATGTCCGAAAACCCCGGTTCGACACCCGCGATCAGGTCCGGAGCGAACACGTGGGCGCCCGCGAACACGTGTCGGCGCACCACCTCGCCCCGCTCCGGATCGCCCGGGCGGAAGGAGAGGATGTTGCCGGCCCGGTCGATCCCCACCCCGCCGCCGAACTCGGCCGGGTCCGGGCGCGAGGTCAGGAGCAGCGTGGCCTCGGCGCCCCCGGCGAGATGCCGGCGCACGAGCTTCTTCATCGGCCACCGGCAGAGGCTGTCGCCGTTGACGAGGATCACGAGATCCGTCGGCGCGAAGAACTCCCGCAGGGGATGGAGGGCGCCCAGCGTGCCCAGAAGCTCGGGCTCCTCCGACCAGGTGAGCGGCATGCCGGCGAAGGAGTCGCCGAAGCGGTGGCGGATCTGGTCCCCCAGGTGGTGGAGGTTCACCGCCACGGCCTCGCATCCCAGGGCCGCGAGCTGTGCCAACGTGTGCCCGAGGATGGGCACCCCCGCCACGGGCAGGAGCGGCTTGGGCACCTGGTCGGTCAGCGGACGCAGCCGCGTGCCCAGACCGGCGGCCAGCACCAGAGCCCGGAAGCGCCTACCCTGCATGCTCACGGCGGGGAAACGCTACTTGTTGAACACCATCTCCGGAGGGGAGTCCGGATGCTTTTTCAAGTGGTCCTGGTAGAGGCGGAGGTACGAGCGGCGCTCGGCCTTGTCGGGATCGAAGCCGCAGCGCTTGGCCACGGTCTCCGCGCCGTCCCCCTCGAACTCCGCGAAATCGCCGATCGGCGTGTGGTCGAGCGCGATCGTCACCCCGCCCAGGTGCCACTCCTCCCGCACCTTCTGATAGCGCCGCACGACCTTGTAGCCGAGGTTCTCGAACAGGGCCATGGCCTCCTCGGCCACGCTGATCTCGATCTCCCGCTCCTCGCGCACCTTGACGTTGCCTTCGAGGCGCATCGGCCCCTTGAAGGTCAGGCGCGCCCGCCCGCCGTCGGTGCGCAGGCGCAGAATCCGGCCCGATTCCAGAAGCTCGCCGGTCTCCCGGTCCAGAATCCAGTTGTCCTCGAAAGCCGGCGGCCCGGCCCGCTCCGCCTCCAGATCCAGCAGTCGTTCCCGCAGTTTCTCGAGCTCGGCCCCGGGAAATTTGATCTCGCGCTCGAAATTGTCCTTGCTCCTCATAGATCGCCCAGACGGTCCAGCATCCGCGCCACGGAGCGGATGCCGTTATAAAAGTGACTGATGTTGAATTTCTCGTTCGGTGAATGCAAACCGTCGTCGTTCAACCCGAACCCTAAAAGCAGCACGGGGCACTTCAAGACCGACGCGAACGTCGACACGATCGGGATCGATCCACCTTCCCGAATCCGCACCGGCCGGGCCCCCCAGACGTCCTCCATCGCGTCCAGCGCCGCGTCCACGATCGGACCCTGGACCTCGACCACCACCGGATCGGCGCCGTGCAGCGACTCGACCTCGACGGTGACTCCCGGGGGAGCGACGGCGTGGACGTGCTCGGTGAACAGGGCCGCGATCTTCTTCGGGTCCTGGTCCGGAACCAGGCGCATCGAGACCTTGGCGCCACCCCAGGAGGGGAGCACGGTCTTGGCGCCCTTGCCCATGTAGCCGCCGAAAATCCCGTTGACGTCGCAGGTCGGCCGCCCCCAGGTTCGCTCGCGGGTGGAGTATCCCTCCTCGCCGTAGAGCTCCGGCACGCCCAGGTCCTTCGTGTAGGCCGCCTCGTCGAACGGCAGCTTCGCGAACTCCTGGCGCTCCCAGTCGGCGAGCGGCCGCACGTCGTCGTAGAAGTGGGGGATCAGGATCTTGCCGGTCTTGGCATCGCGCAGGCTCGCGATGATGTGTCCGAGCGCGTTCAGCGGATTCCACACCGCGCCGCCGAACGTGCCCGAGTGGAGATCCCGGTTCGGACCGGTGACCTTGATCTCCATGTAGGCAAGGCCTTTGAGGCCATAGATGAGGGCTGGCTGGCCCGGCGCGTAGAGCGAAGTGTCCGAGATCATCACGCAGTCCGCCGCGAGGCGCTTGCCGCCGTCCTTCTTCACGTACTCGTCGATCGCCTGGCCCCCCGCCTCCTCCTCGCCCTCGACCAGGAACTTCACGTTCACCGGGAGCTTCCCACGCTCGGCGAGCATCGCCGCCACCGCCTTCACATGGGTGTACGACTGCCCCTTGTCGTCCGTCGCGCCGCGGGCGACGAGCTTGTCCCCCTCGACCGTGGGCTCGAACGGCGGATTCCTCCACAGCTCGATCGGGTCGACCGGCTGAACGTCGTAATGGCCGTAGAAAAGGACCGTGGGCTTGCCCGGCGCCCCCAGCCACTCGCCGTAGACGAGCGGATGCCCGTCCGTCTCGATGCGCTCCGCGGTCAGGCCCGCGGCCCGCATCTTCTCCACCAGGAACTCGCTCGCCCGCAGCACCTCCCCCTTGTACTGGGGGTCCGTCGAGATGGAGGGGATCCGGATGTACTCCTTGAGCTCCTCCAGGTAGCCTTCCTTCTCGGCGTCGATGCGTGCAAGCACGTCTCGCGAATCGGTTCCCATTCCTTCAGATCTCCCTTCCGCTCTGTTCACTGTCGCCCGGCAGTCTAGCAGAGTCGCCGCTGCGGCTCGCCAGGCGGCGCAGATTGACGGCGTTGACCAGGACGTGCCCCACGACCGGCCCCAGGAGGTTCCCCCGCCACGCCATGAGCCCGCCCAGAAGGGCGCCCGCGACCAGCGCGAAGAGGGTCCAGAACCGGAACGCCGGCCCGGGCCCGCTGTGAAGCACCGCGAAAAGCACGGTCGCCGCGGCCCAACCCCACGCCGGCTGCACCGCGCCGCGGAAGAACAGCTCCTCGGCAAAGCCCGAGAGCAGCGCCAAAGCGATCGCATCCGCCGTCGAGACCGGCCCCAGCACGGCCGCGAGCTTCTCGCCCAGCTCCCGCGCCAGCGGGAACATCCGCTCGGCCCCCCACCAGAAGACGAGGAGGAGCGCCCCTGCAGCGAGCCCCGCGCCCACGTCCACCCACCAATCCTCTGTGCTCACGAACAGCGAAAGGGGGATGACCCCCTCGCGGAGGCCGATCCACAGGCTCCCCGCCAGCGCGATCGCCATGTAGAGGACCCAGGCGAAGCGGTAGAGGCGCCCCGGCTGAGAAGGGGTGGGGGACGGCGGTTCCAAAATGGTCCTGCGGGACGGCTCCTACTCGTCGAAGCTCTTGCCCGTCTTCTTCCAGTCGGAGAGGAACTTGTCGAGGCCCACGTCCGTCAGCGGGTGCTTGTAGAGCTGCTCCAGCACCTTGAACGGCAGCGTGGCCACGTCGGCTCCCAGCATCGCGGACTGGACCACGTGGATCGGATGACGCACCGAGGCGACCAGCACCTTGGTCTGGTAGTCGAAGTTCTGGTAGATGGTCACGACCTTGTCGATCAGCTCCATCCCGTCCTCGCCCACGTCGTCCAGCCGGCCGACGAACGGCGAGATGTAGGTGGCGCCCGCCTTGGCGGCGATGAGCGCCTGGGCGGCCGAGAAGCAGAGGGTCACGTTCGTCTTGATCCCCTCCTTCGCGAAGGTCGCCACGGCCCGCAGGCCCGCGGGGACGAGCGGCACCTTGACCACGACGTTCTCGGCGAGCCCCGCGAGCTTGCGCCCTTGCTCCAGGATCTCATCGTAGTCCGTGGCCAGCACCTCGCCCGAGACCGGGCCCGGCACGAGCTGCGCGATCTCCTGGACGGTTTTGAGGTACGGCCGGCCCGCCTTCGCGATCAGCGAAGGGTTCGTCGTAATGCCGTCGACCAGGCCCCATTCGAGGCCGGTCTCGATCTCCTTCATCTCGGCGGTATCGAGGAAAAACTGCATGAGGTCGGGTCTCCTCTCGAAGGTAGGAAAGGCCGGGGGCGGGTGAGCCCCCGGCCTAGTCTACCTCACGCTCAGAAGAAGGCGCTGCTGAACGTCCGGCAGCCGCCGTCCGTGACGCCGGTCCGCCAGTTGTAGCGGTGGCCGGCCTTGTAGACGCCAGGAGAGGGGAAAGTCGTCGTCCAGTTGACGCTGCAGCCCGGCATGCCCGTCAAGGTGCCGGAGACGGCGACCGCGCTCGGAGACGTGTAATCGCCCGTGGCCGGGTCCCAGTAGAACCCCGTCGTCGTGTCCTGGAAATAGGAGATGACGTTCGACCAGGACGAGCTGAAGCAGGCCCCCCACGTCTGGTCCGTGGCGTGGCCGTAGTAGGTCGTCGGCGGAAATCCCAGAGGAGAATCGAGGTATGGGGTGGGACAGGTCTTGTCCCAGATGTGCCAGGCATACGACGTATGGGTCCCGTCCGGCCACCAGATGGCCAGATTCGTGTCCGTCTGGTTCGACGGGGTGCTGCTCCAGTACCAGGGCCCCTTCGTTGCGTTCCCGTAGGCGTCCGTACAGAGCCAGCCCGGCGCGCTGAGCGAGGCTCCGTTCCGGGTCGAGCGGAGCTCACCGCAGGTGTTCGGAGGGCCCCCGACCACGTAGTAGTAAAGCGTCCCTGTGTATTGCCAGTTGACGTTCGTATTGAAGTACCCGGTGCCTCCCGCAGCCGCCGCGGGCAGGGCGGACAGAAGAGACAGACAACAGACGACAATGGACAGCGAGACCCTCCGCATAGGATCGGACCCCTTTCGAAAAGATGGCTGTATCGAGCTACAGACCTGTTCGAAATGATTGCGAGGGCCATTCCGTTTCTCGCGAAATAAAAAGGCCGGCGCCTTCTCGGAGGACGCCGGCCTGGTCTACCTCACGCCCCTTCCGCGTCAGGGAGCTGTGAACGTGGTGTCCGCGCACTGAGTGCAGTGGCCGTCGTCCACGCAGGTCTGCCAGCGATAGGTATGGCCGGAGACGTGGGCGCTCACCGGGGGGAACGTGGTCTGGTTCCAGTACGCGGTCATGGCGGGCATTCCGCTGAGGGAGGGTGCCACACCGGTCCGGGCCGCGTTGTAAGAGCCCGTCGAAGGGGACCAGTACAGAATCGACGCAGGGTTGGTCCGATCCTCGAAGTAGCTCCTGGCAAGCGTCCAGCTATTGGTGAAACCGGCCCCCCAGGCGGCATCGGTCGCGTGGCCGTAATACGAGAGCGGCACGGCGTTCGGATAGGCTGGAGACGTCCTGTACGTCGTCGCGCACGTCTTGTCCCAGACGTGGTTGTCGGGCGTGGTCTGCGTGCCGTCCGGCCAGCGGATGTACGCCGGTTTGTCCGTCTGGTCGCTCGGAGTGCTGGCCCAGGTCCACGGTCCCTTGTAGGCGTAGCCGCTCGAGTTCGTGCAGAGCCAGCCCCCGCCCACCAACCAGGAGCCGTTCCGGAAGGTGTAGAGATCGCCGCAGGTGTTCGCCGGGCCAAAGGAGACGGTGTAGTAGAGCGCCGAGGTCGTCTGCCAGTTGACGGCATAGTTGAAATAGCCCGAGCCTCCCGCCTTCTCGAGGAGCGGCTGGCCCGGTCCGGGCTTGCCGTCGACGAGAGTGGAGAGGAATCCCCGCGCACTCCCGCGGAGCACCCGCATCTCGACTCGCGACTCCTCCCCCAGGTCGTTCCCGAAGAACCGCCCGAGGTCCGTCTGCCAGCGCACCGGCCTGGAGCTGGAAGCGGTCAGCGACTTCAACACCTCCCCCTTGGAGCCCCGGAGCACGATCTCGACGGAGCTGCCCGCCTTCACGAAATCGACTGCGACCGAGAGACCGACCTCGGAGGTCGGCTCGATCCCCAGGCCCGGGAACGCCCGGCCAACCAGGCCCTTGGCGAGGAGCGAGGCCTTGTCACGGCTCGCTCCCAGCAGGCTCTGTACCCAATCGGGCCGGATCACGTACATCACGTCCTTCCCCTCCACCTGCTCCCAACGCACGGCCGGTGCCCCCTCGACAGCGATCGACGCGGGACCGAGCTCCTCCCCAGCCCGCACCCGGAGCACGTCCCCGATGCTCGATTCACTCCGGGGTCCGGCGGCGAACACGGCCGCCGGAAAGAACAGGGCGGCGCACACGACGGACTTCGAGACCCTCCACATGGGATTGGACTCCTTTCGGAAAAAGGCTGTATCGATCTACAGACCTGCCCGAAATGACAGCGGGAGCCATTCCGTTTCGCACGAAATAAAAAGGCCAGCGGCTCCCTCGGAGACGCCGGCCTTCGAAATGTAAAACTCGGGAGATCAGTGGACCGTCTCGGGACCCTCGTCCTCCGGCTCCTCCTCGACCTCCTCGCCGAAGCCAAGGTCCGCCACGTCCACCATGCTCACGCTCTCCAGGTCCTCGGCCTCCTCCGCCGCTTCGAGCTCCAGCTCGGCCGCCATCGGGCCGTCGCCATCGCTCTTGGCGAGCTCGATCTCGGTCTCCTCGTCCTTTTCGGCGAGCTTGGCGACCGCCACGATCCGGTCCTCGGCGCCCAGGTTCATCAACCGGACTCCCTGGGCCGAGCGGCCGACCTCGCGGACGCCCGAGACGTTCATGCGGATGATCATGCCGTCCTGCGTGATCAGCATGAGGCCGCTGTCGAGCGACACCGACTTGACCCCCACCACCTCGCCCGTCTTCGGGGTGACTTTCAGGGTGATGATGCCCTTGCCGCCGCGCCCTTGCAGGCGGTAGTCCTCGACCGGCGTCCGCTTTCCGTAGCCGCGCTCCGTGACCGTCAGGATCTGGCAGTTCGCGTCGAGCTCCTCCATGCCCACCACCCGGTCGCCTTCGCGCAGCTCGATCCCCTTGACCCCGTAGGTCGCCCGGCCCATCGACCGGACGTCGTTTTCCGGGAAACGGATCGAAAAACCCTTGGAGGTCGCGAGCAGGATGTCCCTCTGGCCATCCGTCTCGCGTACCGAGAGAAGCTTGTCTCCCTCGTCGATAAAGATGCCGATGATGCCGCCTACCCGCGGGTTCGAGTAGGCCGAGAGCGCAGTCTTCTTGACCGTGCCCTTCTGCGTCGCAAACACGAGATACCGGTCATCTCCGAACTCGCGCACCGCGACCGTCGTCGCCAGCCGCTCGTTCGCCTCCAGATTCAAAAGGTTGACGATCGCCTTGCCGCGCGCCGCGGGACCGGCTTCCGGAATCTCGTGGACCTTCAGCCAGTGCACCCGGCCACTCTGCGTGAACACCAGGATGTAACTGTGAGCGGTCGCTACGTAGAGGTGCTCGACGAAGTCGTCCTCCTTCGTCACCATCCCCGTGCGTCCCTTGCCGCCGCGGTGCTGCGCACGGTAGAGCGACAGCGGCGAGCGCTTGACATAGCCCGACTGGGTGACCGTGATCACCATCGGCTCGTCCGCGATCATGTCCTCGATCCGGATCTCGTGCGTCTCGGGGATGATCTCCGTGCGCCGCTTGTCGCCGTAAGCTTCCTTGAGCTCCGAAAGCTCGCGCTTGATCTCCTCGAGCACCAGCCGGTCCGAGCCCAGGATCGCGCGCAGGCGCTCGATCAGGATCATGATCTCGCGGTACTCCTCGACGATCTTTTCGCGCTCGAGGCCCGTCAGGCGCTGGAGCCGCATGTCGAGGATCGCCTGCGCCTGGACGTCCGAAAACGCGAAGCGTGCGATCAGGTTTTCCTTCGCCTCGGAAGGCGTCTGGCTCGCGCGGATCGTCGCGATCACCTCGTCCAGATGATCGAGCGCCTTGAGCAATCCTTCCAAGATGTGCGCCCGCTCCTCGGCCTTGCGCAGATCGTAGCGCGTGCGGCGGATGATGACCGTCTTCCGATGGTTTAGGAAGTGGTAGAGCAGCTCTTTGAGCGTCATCACCTTCGGCTGGTTGTCTACGATCGCCAGCAGAATGATGCCGAAGGTCGTCTGCATCTGGGTCATCTTGTACAGCGAGTTCAGGATGATCTCCGCGATCGCGTCGCGCTTGACTTCGAGCACGATGCGGATGCCGTCGCGGTCCGACTCGTCGCGCAGGTCCGAAACCCCTTCGATCTTCTTTTCGCGGATCAGCTCAGCGATCCGTTCGATCAGCCGGAGCTTGTTCACCTGGTAGGGGATCTCGGTGATGATGATCGACTGCCGCTCGGTCTTCGCGTGCGTTTCGATCTCGGCCCGCGCCCGCACCTGCATGATGCCGCGGCCCGTGGTGTACGCCAGGCGAATCCCTTCGAGACCGTGAATGAAGCCCGCGGTGGGGAAGTCCGGCCCGGGGATCGCCGTCATCAGCTCCGCGATCGAAACGTCCGGATTTTCGATCAGCATCAGAAGCGCGTCGACCACCTCGCCCAGGTTGTGCGGCGGGATGTTCGTCGCCATGCCGACCGCGATGCCGGCGGAGCCGTTGACGAGAAGATTGGGCACGCGGGCCGGGAGCACGAGCGGCTCGGTCTCCGATCCGTCGTAGTTCGGAACCCAGTCGACCGTCTCCTTGTCGATGTCCTCGCGGATCATC
>DATEIO010000136.1:0-7546 GCA_035278895.1 Thermoanaerobaculia bacterium
TCCGAGGCCTCCACGTCCCCGAGGAGCGTCTCCGCCAGGACGGCCAGGGGCAGTCGGCCCCGCTCTTTCAGGACGTCCACCAGCAGACCGAGGACCGGATTCGGCGCCAGGTGCTGGAAAACCTCCCGCCGGCCGGCTCCGGTCAGGAAGAACCATCGTCGGTCCGTCCGGCGCAACGTCGGGTTGAGCTCGACGGAAAGGTGACGGCGCACCGCCGGGCGCGCCGTGAGGGCCTGGACCAGAAAGGGGTACATGGCCTTGTTGAGGCGCAGGACGCTCGACTTTTCGCGGGGACTGCCGAGGAAGCCGGACTCCCCCGGAGCAGAATCTTCGCGCAGCCGTCCAGGGACGATGGCGCAGAAGGTACTGAAGGGCGAGGTCTTGACCGCGGTCCGGGTGTAGTAGCGCAGGAGGCTCCGTTCCACCTGGCGCACCTTCGCGGCAGGGTGCTCGGCCTCCGCCCTCGTGTAGCGTTCGATTTCGTCGAACAGGGTGGTGCTGGCGAGGAGCACTCCGTTGCGGAAGTCCTTGTCCGTAACGGCCTGCTGGAAACGGCGCCGGATCCGGACGAGCTCGGCCTCGAAGCAGGCCTCGAAGCGGGCCTCGGCCTGCCGGAGGGAGTGGGTGAGCTGGTCGTAGCGTTCCAGGCCCGGGACCAGGCGACGGACCTTCTCCAGAGCGGAGCGGTCCGGAGGACGGAGGTTGTGGACGTCTCGCTTGAGCCACAGAAGGTCTCTGCGGAGCTCCTGGTCCTCGAGACCGCCGACGGCTTCGAAAAGCGCCTCGCTCAGGGGACCGCGCAGCTGCCCGAGCTCGGCCTCGAGCTCCCGCAGGGCACGGCAGGAAGCCATGGATTCCGCGGCGGCCATCTCCTCCAGGCCGCCGGCCGGCACCCCTGCCACCCGGCAGACGAAGTGGGGAAAGATCTGGTGATCCGTCATGCTTCGGAGTCGGTCGGGAACCCGCCCCGCCAGCTCCGTGAGCTGGCGGGGTAGGCCTTAAGGGATCGCCGGGGCCGGTCTAGCACGGACCGCCGCGAGGGCACGAGGAGTGCGCACAACTGAGAATCGACATGCTGGAGTTGCCGCCCACCACGACCGGCGCCACCTTCGTCTCGAAGCTCTCGATCTCGAGATCATCCAGGTTCAGCCTCTCCCTGTCCTTCTTCTCCTTCTTCATCACTTTCTCCTTGACCATCTTCTGGTCTCAAATGTCCGCGGCTCGCCGCGGCGTTGGTGATGCCTATAAGCTCAGGTGCGCAACTCCTTACAGAGCGAGCCCGAGCCGTACGGTCCCGGTCCGCTCCCGAGGCAAACGCTGTATTCTTCTCCTGCACCCATGAGCGCAGCCGAACAGACGGGCCGCGGGTTTCGTGTGCTTTTCAGCCCCACGGGCTCGCAGATCGCGATCGTCAACGGTCAGCAGGGCACCCTCTCCGTGTGGGGCCTGACAGGCGGATGATGCGAGTTGCCGCCCTCTACGATATTCATGGGAACCTCCTGGCCCTGCCCTCGGAAGGAACAATGCTCGAAGTCTTTGCGCGCTTCGAATTGAGACCGTAGGCCCTGCCCGTTTCAAGCGGTCCGTCCGGACTGGCTGCGATAACTCGCCTCCTCGTCCCACTACAGGCGTGGAAGGGACAAGTGGGGGAGCTGCGACGCCCCCCAACCAACAACCGCCTGAAAGGCAAAGGGAGATGTCATGTCATTCAATGAAACGTTCGTGGTCTACAACTACACGCCCTCCGAGCTGACGCTTGACGCAGGGAATAGCAAGAATCTGAACAACGCCTGGCCGACGACGATTCCGGCAGCCACGGCCACGAGCCCCGGATATATTCAATTTACCCAGAGTGAGGATATCGACATCAACCCCACCGCCATTTATGTCTTGCAGAGCGATCCGGCGATCACCGCGACGCTGCATTTCTATTGCTATGGAGCCGGTTTCGTTCATGTGAACATGACTTTGGCCTATAGCAGCACTCCCGATTTCAGCAGTGCCATTTCGGAAACCAACCGTGTTGGGACTCCCGTGTCGGAGAGTGGGTCCAACAATTTATCCATCGAAGACAATGGCAACATTTCGAGTCGGGGTACTGCCACGTTCGTGATCGGCCAGGCCTCGGTTCCTTCGTAAACGGCAGCAACGCCCTCCCCAAGATGCGCCCAGGGCGTCTTCGGACTGTCCTGGGCGCCGCCCCGTCGTGTCGGTTTCCTCCTTCGTCGTGTCAGCGCGGCCTCTCGTCGTGTCGAGCCCTCCCTGCGGGAGCCGGTTTCCCTGGACGATCCCTCTGGCACAGGGGTTGCTCTCCGGCCGGTACAACCGATCAACGCGGCAACAACGCATCACAAAGGAAAGCGAGGTTGAGACTCATGCCGGCGAACCCCTTCGCGATCTACCCCTACCAATGGCCGATCCTCAATCCAGGCCCCAGCTGGTCGGTTCCACGCATCTCCATGCCTCGGTTCTTTTCCATCCAGTGGGACTTCCAGATCGACTCCTGGTACTACATCGGACACGGCGTCGACGCGGCCGGCAATGCGTACACCTTCAACTTCACCGTCGGGCGCTACGCCTTCAACGGGCAGAGCCCCTCCCCGCAGATGGCGTACTTCGGCTTTGGCGTCGGCTCCGAAGCGGCGAACGAGTTCCACTTCGGCGTTGGCTACGGCCTCGACGTCTCGGATGATCCGAAGCGTCCCGCGGCGCTGCTCATCCCCCCGGTCGGCGACTTCGCATACGACCTCCTTTTCAATGGGATGCTCGGCGCGAATCACGCGCGCTTCCGCTACACCGGGGGCCAGCCGGTCGGGATTATCGGGGCCATGTACTCCATCGACGCCGTGGGCATCGACAAGAACAAGGTTCCCCTGAGCGCGAGCCTGGAGCTCCGCGACGACCGCGGCACGGTCCTGGAGGGCATGTCAGGATGCGTCGCGCCGCTCGCCGAGGATGACCCCGGCGTCTACACGTACGAGGTCGCGCAGCCGCGCCTCACGATCACTGGCGGCACGATTCGCATCGGCAGCGAGACCGTAGTGCTCACCGGCGGAAGCCTGTGGCACGACCGGCAGGCCTACACCTACTCGCCCTACGCTCCGAAGCTCGCCGCTCTCTCCGGCGGCTCGGACGAAGAACGGATCGCCGCTGGCGCCTCCGCGGCGTCGACGCTCTATCGCGGCATGTGGCTGAACGTCAAGCTCGATTCCGGGCCCTCGATGATCCTCTCGCCGATGTGGGCGCCGCAATCGCAGCCGGGGCAGCAGTGGATCAGCGGCCGCCTCGTCGACCGTCCCCCCACGGGGGGCTACGGCAACCTCTTTTTCGCGCCCGACTCCGCCCTCTTCAAGGCCGGGGACGGGGGCGCGTTTCTCCAGGGCGGCGACACGAATCCGGCGACGCCCTGGGACTTCGACGTCAACATTTTCGATCCCGGGGATCCGAGCCTCTCGCCGCACTGGCAATCGAGCGACGGCCCCAGGAATACCTACGGAACGAAATGGTCGGTCCGCTTCTCGGAGCGCGTGCAGCAGTGGGGTGTTCCCCCGATCGTCTACCTGGTGGCGCTGGTCGAGTCGTGCGAAAACTCGCTGCAGGGCAGCGTTCCGTTCTGGGAAGGGGCGGTGCGAGTCTATAAGGACGCTGCCTGCACGGAGGCGATCGGCTACGGATTCGTCGAGCAGATGGGTTACAACTGACGGGGTGGCACGCAAAATCCGTTCTCGGGTGTTCCAGGACGGCGGTCCGTTTGAGGCCGTGGTCGACTTGAACTATCCCCCCGACTACGTCGGCGTAGGCTCGGGCTTCGCCTTCACCTTCACCCACGTGCGGGTCGGCGACTTCGGGACTACGCCGCCGAACCTCTCCGGCGGCCAGTTCAAGGAGGAGTTCAAGGCCGAGGGCAGCTTCTCGGGAGAGGGTGGGAACTAGCCGGGCGTACGGCGCATCCATCCATCGAGACGGGCCCGCACCGCCGGCAAGCCGTCGGCGGCGGTGCGGGCCTGCTCGGCCCGTTGCCGATGGGCCTGCCTCGCGGATGACCCCATAGACAACGCTCGAGGATGGCACTAGGATGGGGGGGAACCTGAATAGGACCCTATCCCTAAGCTGCGTCTGTTCTTTGTGACGGAGGGCTGGAAGATGGGTAATGAGACCGCCGGGCTCGGGCTTCCACTGATGTTCCTGGCTCTGTTCCCCTTTCTCTTTGTGGGGATCTGGGCAGGCGTTGTCCTCCTGCTTTCCTGGGTGGGTGGCTGGCGAGCGCTCGCTGGGAGCTACCGGGCGGCTCAGCCGTTTACAGGAGAGCAATTCAGGGCTCGGGTTGGATGGATGCGCGGGGCCAGGTACCGTGGCGTTTTGAGCCTCGGGGCCGATTCGATGGGGCTCCACCTCTCGGTATTCCCGCTGTTTCGGATGGGCCATCCTTCACTCTTCATCCCCTGGTCCGACATCTCCTTTGCCAAGGATCGATACGGTTTTTTCGAGGGCGTGCGCTTACGGTTCAGCAAGGTTCCAAGCGCCTCGCTCCTCATCCCCACCGAGCTCGCCGCAATGGTTTTCGCGAAGGGGCCGATTCGCTTCGAGGCTGCATAACCAAAGCCTCTACAACTGCATGCCGCAGCACTGGCGCGTCATCTTTCTCCTGAGCCTCGTCACGGGGGTCGCCTACCTTGTGCGCGCGGACGTCGCGGTGGCCCAGGAGCGCATGGTGCCTGCCGTCGGCCTCACCATGGTGGCCATGGGCGCCATCACCGCCTGGGGCTTCCAGCTCTCGTACGCCCTTTTTCAAGTGCCGGCCGGCCTGTTCGGAGAACGCTTCGGTGCGCGGTCGGCGCTCGCGCTGGCGCTTTTCGGCTGCAGCGTCGCGTCGTTTCTCACTAGCGCCACGCCCCACGAGGGAGCCGTTCTGGTGCTCGTGTCCACCCGGGTGCTGCTCGGCATCGCCCAGGCCGCGGTCTTCCCCGTGGCCGCCATGGCGATCATGGTGTACGTACCGTTGGAGCAACGCGTGCGCGCCACGGCCATCTACATCGCCGCGGCGAGCCTCGGCGCGGCGGCGGCCCCGCTCCTGATGGCGCCCGTCATGGAGCGGTTCGGCTGGCGTGCGGTGTTCGTGTTGAGCGGGGTCCTTGCGAGCGTTACCGCGCTGTTATGGGTCACGCTGGTGCCGCGGACGCCGGACCAGCCCGCAGTTCAGGCGAGGCGCGGCACTCTTTCCGAGCTGCGCATCCTCGTGCGCAACGTTCGTCTGGTGCGCCTCTCGACCGCCTACCTGCTGCACTCTGCGGTGTGGTTCGTGTTCGTGTTCTGGTTTTTCCGTTATCTGACGGAGGGGCGCGGCTTCTCCATCCTCGCCAGCGGCGTGTGGGGGAGCCTGCCCAGCATCGCCGCCTTCGTGCTCGCTCCGCTGATCGGAATGGCGACCGATCGCCTCGGCCGTCGCATCGGCGCTGCGCACGCCCGGCGTCGCGTCGCCATGGCGTGCCTCTTTTCCGCGGCGGGTTTCGTAACGGCCGGAGCGGTGATCCCGAGCGCGATCTTCGCAATCCTGGCCCTGAGCCTGTCGTCCGGCTGCGTGAACGGAGCCGAGGCGCCGTTCTTCATGACCGCGACTGCCCTCGGAACCAAGAGCCCGGCTGCGGCGGCCGGCCTGCTCAACCTGATGGGGAATCTGGGTGGCGTCCTCTCCATCTGGCTCGTGCCGAGGATGTCCGCCGCCTGGGGATGGAACGGCACGTTGGTGTTCTGGTCCGGCGCATGCCTCGTGGCGGCGCTCCTCTGGTTGACCGTGGACGTCGACGGGTAGATGACGGTCAGCATCGTCCCGTAGGCCATCACAGGTACCAGTACCAGCCGGTGTAAAATCCGGGTAGGACTTCACTCTGCCTCCTGGCGTGCAACGGAGACGTGGAATGCAGACCATCCCGGCCCTTCGCGTTGGCGACGACCTTCCTCCGAACGTTCAGCGGACGGAGAGCCTGCGGCCGGGCCCGGCCTGGGGACCCGTGAAGAAGCTGCTCTTCCGCTTCGCCTTCGTGTACCTGGTCGTCTACAACTTCCCGTTCCTCCTGTACTACATCCCTTATGCCGACGTCGCCACGACGTGGTACTTCCGGATCTGGAGCGCGTTCGTGCCCTGGGTCGGGAAGCACGTCTTCCACGTGACCCTCGCCCCACGTGGCGGCTGGGACTCGGCCTACGGCTACGTCCAGGTCTTCTGCTTCCTGGTGACCTCCGTCGCGATCGCGCTGATCTGGACCCTCCTGGACCGGAAGCGGCGCAACCACGCGCGGCTCTACGAGGGGCTGAGGGTCTACGTGCGCTTCGTGCTCGCGGTGACCATGATCGAGTACGGGGCCTCCAAAGTCCTTCCGTCACAGTTCCCCGCGCCGGCGACGGACCGCCTGATGCAGCCCTTCGGCGACGCTTCGCCCATGGGGCTCCTGTGGACGTTCATGGGCGCGTCCGTGGCCTACACCTTCTTCGCCGGCCTCGCCGAGCTGGTCGGCGGGCTGCTCCTGACCGTCCGCCGGACCACCCTGCTCGGCGCACTGATCTGCATCGGCGTCATGAGCAACGTGGTGATGCTGAACTTCAGCTATGACGTGCCGGTCAAGGTGTACTCCACGCACCTGCTGCTCATGGCGGTCTTCCTCGCGGCTCACGACCTGCAGCGCCTTGCCAACGTGCTCGTGCTCAACCGCCCGGCCGAGCCCGAAGAGGTCCGTTCTCTCTTCCGGAAGCGATGGCTTGCCCGCACCGCGGCGGCTTTCGCGGCGGTATTCATCCTCTATACGACCGGCACGACGCTGTACGGGCTCTACAAGGAAATGGAGGAGTATGGCAGCCAGGCGGCGTCCAGGTCGCCGCTGTACGGGATGTGGAACGTCGAGGAATTCGTGGTAGACGGCCAGGTCCGGCCGCCGCTGGTCACGGACGAGAAGCGGTGGCGGCGGATCTTCTTCAACACGCCCGGCCGGTTCGCGATCCAGCTCATGAGCGACTCGCGCGAGCGCTACAACCTCGTCGAGCTCGACGAGAAGAAAAGGACGCTTGTCATCAGCAAGCGGCGCAACGACCCCAACGGGAAGGCCACTCTCGTCTACAGGCGGCTGCAGCCGGACGTTCTTTTGATAGAGGGACCATTCGACGGGCACGAGGTCCGGGCGCGGCTCCGCCGGACCGAGCCGCCCGAGTTCCTGCTCGTCACTCGCGGCTTCCACTGGATCAACGAGCGCCCGTTCAACCGGTGAGGAGAGGCGCCGGTTCCTCACTCTACCTGGTTCAAGCGGACTTTGAGTTATCCCGAGAAGTGGGGGAGGGCGGCCAGCGGGAAGATTGGAGGAGGGGGTTCAAGGTCTGCGGGGAAGGCGCTAGAGTCTATAGGCGGGCTTCAGAACGCCCAGCACCTCATCCGGGGACAAGCAGATGCCAGCGAAAGACACGACTCCGAACCGCCGATTTCCTGCGGACGTGGTCGATGAGCTCGCGCGAGCCAGGATTCTCGGCGTGCGGTCCGGCGCGGAGCACAAATACACGGGAG
>DATEIO010000137.1:0-4615 GCA_035278895.1 Thermoanaerobaculia bacterium
CCGCGATCTCCCGCAGCGCCCGCTTCTGCGCCTTGGTCAGGGGGAACGGGAGGACGCTCCGGGCCACGCCGCGCAGTGGATCGTCGATTTTGTAGGACCGGGCGCGCGGCTCCCCCGCCTCCAGGGTGCGCAGGAACGCCAGGGTGAGCTGGAGATCCAGAAGCTCGCCGTAGACGAGCCGCCGGTGGGCCGGGCTCTGGCGGTTGTTCAACGCCTGGACGTCCGCGTCCCGGGGCTCGTGGAGGTCGCGCAGCGCCTCGCCCAGCCGGGGGAGGCTGCGGCGGGCGAGGAGATCGTCCGGCAGCGGCTCGGGGATCTGGGCGGGGAGGTCCATCTCCCCGAGGATCGTGGCGAAGATCCGCCGCAGGGCCGCGGGTCCCAGGCTCCCGGCCGCGGGATAGACCGGGGTGATCCGGGCGCCGTGGAGCGCCTGCTCCGACTTCTCGCACGAAGGGTTCAGAAGCTCCAGCCCGCCCTCCGTCTCCCGCACGGCTCCGTAGAGAACGTACTCCTCCCCCGCGAGCACCTGGTTCGGAAGGTAGGGGCGGTTGAACCACACGACCGGGAGCGTACCCGTTCCGTCGGTCAGCTCCCCGCGGACGATGCTGAACCCCCGGCGCCGAGTGCGCAGGAGCTTCATCCGCGAGAGCTTCCCCTGAAGGGTGTAGGAGCCTCCAGCCTCGACGCCCGCGACCGTCGCGACCGCGCTGCGGTCCTCATAGCGGAACGGCAGGTGGTGGAGCAGGTCGAGAACGTTGCGGTATCCGGCGTCCGCCAGGACCCGGGCGCGCGCCGGGCCCACGCCGCGGATCAGGCCGAGGGGCGTCTGGGGATTCAGAAGCTAGGGGACCTCGAAACGGAGACTGACGACGCCGCACCGCAGCTCGTCGCCCGGGCGGACCTCTCCCGGCACGCCCGTCTCCATGCGGTTGCCGTTGACGAAGGTGCTGTTCATCGTGCCGATCTCCTCGCCGAAGAAGAACTTGCTCCCCCGGCGGTAGATCTTGGCGTGGCGGCGGGAGACCGAGCGCTGGGTGTCGACCGGGGTCAGGTCGACGTCCGGGTAGATGCCGGTCACCGGGTCCTTGCGGCCGATCGTGGTCTCGGGGCCGTTCGAGAGGAAGAACTCCATGCCGGAAGGGACGTGCACGAGCTTCTCCGGCCCCTCGGCCACCACCTGGGCCGCGGGCTTCGGCACCTCGCGGGAGGCGCGGACGTTCGTCCCCATGAGGCTCCGCAGGAGCTCGTCCGTCTCGCGCAGGCGGCGCGAGAGCTTGCGCATCATGCGCACCGCGATCTCGGGGTTGCCCCGCAGGAGCTGGTCGAAGGTCGAGCCGTTGATCTGGAGGAGCCGGCAGTCCGTGAGCGCCCGTGCGGTCGCCGCCCGCGGGAGGTCTTCGAGCACCGACATCTCGCCGAAGAAGTCCCCCTTCTCGAGCACCGCCAGGAGCTGCTCCTCGTCCCCCACCTGGTTGACGATCTCGACCTTGCCCTCGTTGATGATGAACATCTCGGTGCCGAGGTCGCCCTCCTTGAAGACGACGTCTCCGGCCTTGAAATCGAGGGAGTAGCCCCCTCTCTTATTCGGCCCGGTGCCGCTGCTGGTGGTCTTGAAGACAGGGTTGCCCATGTTTACTCACCCCAAACCGAGCACGAGCCGGCCGTTCGCCGTATCGAGCCGCGCCGGCAGCCCCACGGGGAGCGTCCGGTTCGGCGCGAAGTGTCCGCTCTCGAGACCCCAGGCGAGCGGCCAGGAGTAGCCCGAAAGGCTCCCGGCCACCAGGGACGGCCATTCCGCCGGCTCCCCGCCGGGCTCTGCGCCTCCTCCGAGATGACCGACGACCATGCCCTCGATAGTCGCGAGATTACCCGACAGGTTGAGGTGGGTCAACATGCGGTCGACCTTGTACGGCGGCTCGTTGACGTCTTCCCAGAACACGAGGGAGCCTTCGAGGTCCGGAAAGAACGGGGTGCCGAGCGTGGCCGACAGCAGGCTCAGGCACCCGCCCAGGAGCGGGCCCGAAGCCCCGCCGTTGCGTCCTTCGCGGAGCGTCGAGGCGAACGGCAGCTCCGCCGGATAGCGCCCGGCCAACGCTCCGAGGAGCGACTCCTCCTCGCCGGGGGAGAGGCCGCGCGCAAGCTCCCCGGCCACCAGCGGACCGTGGAAGGAGACGAGCCCCAGCCGCTCCGCGAGCCCCAGGAGGAACGGGGTCAGGTCCGAGTAGCCCACATAGGCCCGCGGATGGCGGGAGAGCAGGTCCCAGTCGAGAGCGGGCAGGAGGCGCATCAGGCCGTAGCCGCCGCGGGAGAAGAAGATGGCCGTGAGGCTCGGATCGGCGGCCAGGCGGTGGAAGGCGGCCAGGCGCTCCGCATCCGTGCCGGCGAGAAAGCCGTGGCGGAAGCGAAGGTTGTCCGCCAGGACCGGCTCGAAGCCGAGCCGGCGGAGGGCCGAGATCCCCGCATCCAGCCGCGCGGGGTCGACCGGCCCCGAGAGGGCCGCGACTCCGACCCGGTCGCCCGGGCCGGCGGGAGGGGGGAGTTGAGCAGGACGGATCAAGACGCCGGAGAGCTCCGTAAGCCGAATTCTGTGTCCCCGGCGCCGAAGCGCCGGATCGCGGTCATTCCTCTGGGACCCGGGTTGCCCCGGGCCTCCAGCAACCTACCCGGAAACGGTCCTGGCCCGAAGGCCGGGAGCGGGACGGGCGGCCCGCAGATCCGTTCCCCTATTTGGTCTTGCTCCGCAGGGGGTTTGCCGTGCCTCCACCGTCACCGGTGGAGCGGTGCGCTCTTACCGCACCGTTTCACCCTTACCGGACCCCGAAGGGCCCGGCGGTCTATTCTCTGTTGCACTTTCCGTCGCGTCGCCACGCCTCGCCGTTAGCGAGCCTGCTGCCCGTGGGAGTTCGGACTTTCCTCTCCGCCCAGGCCGATGGGCCTTGCGGAGCGACCGCCTGGAGCTCTCCGGCGTGCGGGTATTGTAACAAGGGAACGGGAAGGACGCTTCCCCGAAGCGTAGGGTGCGCTGTGCGCACGTGTTCGGCGGCGGAAGCAACACGTGCGCACAGCGCACCCTACTTTTTCTTCCGCTTCTTCCCCCCCGGCAGCGGCACGTCGACCTCCTCGGGGTTCAGCACCTGGACGTCCGGGTCCTCCTGGCCCCTGCGCCGGGGCTCGGGGGGCGCAGCCACTCCCGTGGTGAGCTGCTCGCGGACGCGGTCGAGGATCACCGGCAGCTCGGCGTCCTTCGAGCCCATCTCCAGGGCCTTCTGGAGGTTCTCGGCGGCGCTCCTCAACCAGCGGTGGTTCTTCGCCTGGAGCCTCCCCAGGAGCGCGTGATACTCCGGCCGGGAGTCCAGGCGCGCGGCCTGCTGCGCGAGCTCCACGGCGAAGTAATAGTCGTCCGTCACCGTCAGCTCCACGGCCCGTTCGAAGTAGCGGCGCGCCACGTCGCGGGCCTCCTCCTGGCGCTGGCTCCCGCCCGGGGTGACGGACGCGGCCCACGCCTCCGGGCCCAGATCGCGGTCGTAGCGCTTGCGCCGGTCGGGCTGGGAGAGCGTCAGGTACGCCTGGGTGACCCGCTCGAAGAGGACCTCCAGCACCGCCTGGCGCCCTTCGAGGTCCAGGTGCCGGGCATGGGACGGGTGAACCAGCCGGGCCGTCCGCTCGTAGGCCTCGTGGACCTCCAGGGCCGAAGCCGTGGGCGGAATCCCGAGCATCTGGTAGAAGCTCGCCTCGCCGGATTTGCGCAGCAGCGCCGCCACCTTCTCCCGGTGGGCCGCGGCGTCCAGCGCCGTCGGCTCCTCCACCAGACGGCGGGCGATTCTCTCCAGGAAGAGCCGGAGCTCTTCGTCGGACGGGCGGTCGTTCGGGCTGCTCATCGGTTCCTTGATTCTAACCGTAAAGACAGAAGGCAAACGAACGAAAGCTCTCTCACGTAGGATAAGGCAGCGATGAAACGCTCCAAGGCCCTGCTCCTCGCGCTCGCTCTCCTCGCCGTGGCCACCCTGGTGCGCCTGCCGACCCTCACGGCGGGGTTCCCCTATCTCAATTACGTGGACGAAGGGCACGTGCTCCACCACGTGGTCCACCACCTGGAGCGGAAGACCTGGGAGCCGGACACCTACAGCTATCCCACCTTCCCCTTCTACGTCGTCACGGCCGCGGCCCTCGCCTGGTCGCCCGTCTACGCCGCGATTCACGGCCGCTCCCTGCGGGACGATCTGTCGCCGATGCCGTCCATCTACTACGACATCGTCCTGCCCACCGACCTCCTGGTCCTGGGGCGGCTCGTCACGCTGGCCTTCTCCCTGGGGATCGTCGTCCTGACCGGCCTCTACGCCCGGCGGCTCGCCGGTCCGGCCGCCGGCTTCTTCGCGGCCTGGACCGCGGCCCTCCTGCCGGCGCTTGTGGTCCGGAGCGTCATCGTCAACATCAACCCGATGGTGGCCTTCTTCGTCCTCGCCGCCTTCTACTTCGCGGAGGACGCCAGAGACGGCGGCCGGCCGTGGCGCGGCGCGGCCCTGGCCGGGGTGATGGTCGGGCTCGCCACCGTCACCAAATACCCGTCCGCCCTGGTCTGCCTCCCGGTGACCCTGGCCATCCTCCTCGGCCGCCG
>DATEIO010000138.1:0-2973 GCA_035278895.1 Thermoanaerobaculia bacterium
ACCCCGAGATGCGCCGCCCGCATCGCAAAGGCGCGCCGGAGCCTCGGACCGAGCCTCTCGGGGCGGGCCACCCCAGCGTGTGAAGACCCTCGTCGTCACCGCCGACGACGCCGGCCTCCATCCCGGCATGACCCTGGGGGCTCTCAAAGCCTACGACCAGGGGATTGTCACCGCCGTCTCCGTCTCCCCGAACGGCCGCGCCTTCGATCACGCCGTCGAGCGCCTGAAAGACCGTCCGAAGCTGGACGTCGGGGTCCACCTGACCCTCGTGGGCGAGCGCCCGCTCTCTCCGCCGGAGACCATCCCGTCTCTTCTGGGGAAAGACGGCGCCCTCCTCCCCGGCTTCCCCGCCTTCGTCCGCCGCGCGCTCCTCGGAAAAATCCGCTGGAACGAGGTCGAGCGCGAGCTCCGCGCCCAGATCGAGCGCCTTCAAGGCACCGGTCTCCGCGTCGTCCACGCGAACGGCCACCAGCACCTCCACGTCCTTCCCGGAGTCTTCGAGCTCGTCCACAAGCTCGCGGACGAGCACGGCATCCGCTGGCTCCGCATTCCCGCCGATCCCGCCGCCACCCGGGGCGTCTCCTTCCGCCACCTCCAGCTCGGCCTCCTGAACGCCCTCGGCCGCCGCGCCCGTCCCCACGTCCGAACGGCCGACCGCGCGATCGGCATCGTCGCCGCCGGCCATCTGACGCCCGGAAAGCTCACGCGAATCCTCGACGACGTGAAAGGCCGGACCGAGCTCGTCTGCCACCCGGGGATCGGAGGGGCCGAGCTGGCAGCCGAGTACGACTGGGGCTACGGCTGGGACGCAGAGACGGCGGCGCTCTGTGACCCCGGGGTGCGGGAGGGATTGGAACGAGCGGGGGTGCGGGTGATGTCGTTTACGGAGATGGCGCGGGAGGGGGTGGAGGAGGCTCTTTTGAGGTAAGAGAACGGATCGGCCGAAGGAAATCGCGGCTGGACAGGACGGGGTCTTGCGTAGGGTCGTGAAGAGACGTAAATTTGCCCGCGCTGGGGACAATCCGTATACTAGGTCCATGGCCGAGCCCGCGAGAAGAGCACCGGCTCCCGGGGATTCCGAGCTTTCGAGCGACGATCCCTACCGCTATGGTTGGGGGCTGCGCCCCGTCCGGCTGCCGGACGGTCGCGTCGAGATGCGCGAAACTCCGCTCACGCCGAAGGACATCCTCGATCCCCAGGTGGGGGATCATTTGACCCAGAGTCTCTGGCACGGGATGTACGTCGGTCCGCTGTTCACCCTGATCCTGGATTACTTCAAGCTGTTTCCCGATGTGGTCGTCGGCATGGACTTCAAGATCCTGTGGGGGATCCCCGGCCTCTCCGAGCCGTCTCCCGACATCGTCGTGATCCGGGGCGTCCGCGACAAGGAGGCGTATCGGAGGAGCTTCGCCGTCCGGGAGGAGGGGGCGCGGCCCTGTCTCGTGGTCGAGGTGGTCTCCGACGATCCGGTCGTCCGCAGCCTGGATCACAACGAGAAGGTCGACATCTACGAATCCGCGGGGGTCCAGGAGTACCTGATCCTCGATCCTCCTCCCGTCACCCGGGACGGGCGCTTTCAGATGACCCGCTACCGCCTGGACGCCAGAGGCCGGTACCAGTTGGCCAAGCCTGACCACGGCGGCTTCCTTTCCAAAACCACGGGTCTCTGGTTCGGTATCACCCCCGATGGTCAGGAGCTTTACCTGGTCGATGCCGCGACGGGTGAACGTCTGGAGATGCTCAGTGAGGCCAAGGCACGGGCCGCCTATGAAGCGGAGAGACGCAGAGCGGCGGAGGCACGGGCTGATTACGAGGCGCAGACCCGGAGACAACTGGAGGCAGAAAACACCCGGCTGCGAGAAGAGCTCGAACGCCTCAAGCGGACCGGCGATTGAAAAGGCGCGGGGGGCGAGCGGCGTGAGCCTCCCGTCCCCCGCTGAGAACCTCATTTATTCGTCCTGCAACACACTGACCGTTCCGTCGTTGAAGTTCGCGGTATAGATCCGGTTCGTCTTGGGATTGGCGGCGATTGCCATGGGGCCGTTTCCGACTCCCACGGTGGCGATCGTGGTGTTCGAGGAGCCGTCGATCACGCTGACGGTGCTGTCCCAGTAGTTGCCCACGTAGGCCCGATTGAGAGCGGGATTGACCGCCACGGAATTGGGGTAGTTCCCCACCTTGATCGTCGTCACCTGGTTCGTGTTGCCGTTGATCGCGTAGGCCTGGCTGATCACTCCGGTGGAGGTCGAATAGATCGTGTTCGTCGCCGCGTTCACCGCGACGTCGATCGAGTAGATGTTGGTCTCCACGTATTTGGGGTTTCCGGGGTTGTTCAAGTCCGTGATGGAGACGTTCTGGTTCATGCCGGCGTAGAGGGCCGCGTAGAGGAGGCGCGTCGACGGGTTGACGTCGATCCCCGAGGGCGCTGTGCCGCTGCCGACGCTGAAGCTCCCCTGCGGCTGGTTGTTCCCGCCGTTTATGATCCAGATGTTGGTCTGGCCGTCCGAGGCATAGATCGTGTTGGTCTCCTCGTCGACCGCGAGACCCTGGGGCAGAACGTTCTGGCCGAGAGACACGGTGGTCAAAATCTGATCGGTCGCTCCATCGATCACGACGACTCCGGGGACCGTCGAGACGTAGACGCGGTTCGTCCGGGAATTCACCACGACGTCGGACATGGCGCTGTACGTGCTGAAGGGGAGCGTGCGCAGGACCTGGTTCGTATTCCCATCGATGACGTCCAGGCTGGCCGCGACGAGATCCACCACGTAAACGCGATTGGTGGTGCGGTTGACCGCCACGGCGTCAGGCTGGCTGCCGAGCTTGATGACAGCCAGGAGGGTGGAGGTCCGGGCGTCCAGGACCGCGGCGGTCGAGTTGCCGGGGTTTCCCGTGTAGACCCGGCCCTTGGCGGAGTCGACCGTAATTGGCAGGGGTCCGCCAAGCACGTCGGTGGTCCGGGTGGCGCCGCTT
>DATEIO010000139.1:0-4468 GCA_035278895.1 Thermoanaerobaculia bacterium
TCTCCCACCTATAAAGTACTAACGGGCGAATTCCTGAAGCTGGCTCGCAGCCCCGTGAATCCGGAAATTCGAGCGAAACCTCCCTCAGCAAGATCCCCAATGTAGCGCCTCAACCGGCCCTGAGGCCGGACCATGGCCGGAAGCAAGTGGGTACTTTCTTGAGAGAGACGCCCCGTAGGAACCCCACGGGGCGTCTCTACATGGGGAGGCGCTCCGATCGACTGCAACTTCTGTTCGTGATGTCTATGGTCTCGGGTGTCAGCGGGCTCAAGCGGAAGGAAGCGGGCGGCGCCGGTTCCGGGCCGCCCGCCGGCGAGGAGCTACGCGTCCTCGTGGTAATCCGGAAGGGTCGCCATCATCGTGGTCGAGTCGGGCGGCGGATCTCCGCCCGCGACCCGTCCGAGATCCTCAGGTGTCAGTTCCTTGGCAAGAGTACGGCAGAGGAGCCGCCGATTCTGACTCTGCTGTCGGTTCTGGTTTTTTTTCATGATGTCACTCCTTTCACACCGAGGCATGATGCCGGGCTAGGGCACGTCCGGCGCTCCCATGTGGCCTCTGATCCGGACGTGCCGGGCGGCGTCGACCGCCCAAGTCTGCTTCCACACCTCTTCAAATTCCGTGAAGCGGACGACCTCGTGGTCTTCGCTCCAGGTGAACTTCCTGGTCCCGGCAACCAGGAATTCCGCGAACATGTCCAGCAGTGGTACTCCGGTCCGCGTCTCCAGGAAGAGGAACTGCCCCTGCGGGTTGACCTCTAAGAAGAGGTGGCGGCCCTCGGGGTCCACCACAAAATCGATAGATGCGAATATCAAGCCAAGATCCACGAGCAGACGCCGGCAGCTCGCCGCCACGTCCGGCGGCAATTCGTAAGGCAGCATGTCGACGTGAAACTGCCCGGCCCGCCAGTCCGTGCTGGCGCGCTCGTCATCCTGGGAGTTGATACGGGCAGCGACCAGAAGATCGCCCAGGCAGCAGACTCGGACCTCGAAGCTTTTCCGCAACATGGGCTGAAAGATGCCCGGGCAGAGCTGGATCATCTCTTCGTCCTCGGGGAGCTCCTCCTCCGAGAGCGAGGTCGTATAGGCGCCGTAAATGCGGGTCTGTCCATCCTCTTCGGCCATCCAAGAGGCCGGCCGCATCAGCTTGTACGCCACGAGGCCGCCATGCCGGCGCAGGAACGCCCGGATCTGGGCCGGGTCGTTGCTGAACAGCGTCTCCGGCACCAGGAGCCCCGCCTGGAGGGCGCTTCTGAGCTGAAACGGCTTGTGCAGGGCCGTGCCGTCGCTGGCCAGGGAGTTGACCCAGAAGGTGTCCGGACGCCGCTCGAGAAAGGAGAACAGGCCCGCCAGCATGGCCTCGCCCTGCCGCTCCGCGACCTGCCGGTCGCCCGGATGCATGTCCTCCGGCAGGACGGCGCCCGCCGGACGCCGCCGCCAGATGACGTCGAATCCCTGGCTCCGATCGTCCCGGAGCACGTCCGGCCCGCTCATCCGAAGCTGATGCGCCCGGTCCTGCGGGTCCACGTGCAGCGACAGAGTCAGAAGAGTCGGAAAGTCGGGCGTGTACAGGATCTCGCAATCGTGGCCCTTTTTCCTCAGGGCGAAAGCCACGGCGGCGGAGTGCAGGTCGGTTGCGTCCGAGGCGATGAGGATGCGCTTCTGTGCCATCGCAATCTCCCATAGGGCTCACGGCGATGGGGGGACCGCCGTCAGCGGATGCGTTTCACGTCCGCTTTATAGAGATGCCAGCGGCGCTGCTCGGGCGTCGCCCCATCCACGACGGTGCGCCGGAGGGTGTATGTCCCCTCGAACCGCTGTTTTTCGCCCGCGTCCGTCAAGGCGCGGATGACGACGTGCACCTCGACGTAGCGCGACCCGGCCGCTCCTTCCACCCGGCCCGGCTCCCCGATTTCGGCTTCGACGTTCGCCGTCTGGGCGAACCCGGCGGCGAATGCCTCGAACGTCTGCCCGCTCGCCGCACCGCTTTCGCCCCAGAGCGCATAGGCGCTCCGGAAGTCCTTGGCGCGGATCGCTGCGTAGTAGCGCCGGACGACGCCGGCGGCCTCCTGCGCGTCAGTCGAGGCCGAGACCTCCGGAGGAGGGACGGCGGCCCCGTGATCGCCAACGGCCTCGGTGCAGCCCCCCAGGAGAGCGGCCACGACGAAGAGCAGAGATGGAAGAAGCCTTTTCATAGCTCGACTCCGAACGGCGCGGTTTCACGCCGGCCCTCGTTCCAGCAAGAACCGTGCATGCGCGGTCAGCCACTAGCGATCGACGCTGATCGCTTCCGTGCCGATCTCAATGCATGGACCGACCAGGACACCCTCCCCCCGTGCCTGACCCGCGCCACGCTCGCGGGGACGAAGCAACGGCTCAGCGGTCCGCCGGGGCCTCCGATTTGGGCGATTTTTCTTCGAGGGAATCCTCTTCCATCAAATCCTTGAAGCTGAGGCTCCAGGAGCTCTCGGGCCTGGGCTCGCGAAAAGCGCGCAAGATTTCGATCCCCACCGGAGTGTTGCCGTACTCTGCAGCACTGAGGACGTCGCGATAGTCGTTCGAGGCCATTCGGGTCCAACGCTTCAGGTCCTCGAAGGACCCGGCGCTCAAAATGAGAATGTCCATCTTGACCCGATCGGGCTCCCGACCTGAATAGGAGTCCAACTCGGACAAGACGAGAGCCGCCTCCGCAGGGTACTCCGAGTAAACCCGACGAACCACTGCTTCTCGTGTCGGGAGATCGCCGGACCCGGCATGGTCATTCTGAGGATTTTCGGCAGGTCCGGTTGACCTGGCCTTTACGCCAGAGGGCAGAATCCACCTTAGAACCACGAGGGCCAGAGCGACGATCGCCAGCCAAGGCAACAGCTCCAGAATCTTCATGCGACCCTCCAGGTCTCAGGGGCAGCAGCACGAGCTCGTCTCGATGGGGCGCTCTCATGGGATTCGGCCGCGTCATGCTGCCCAATGCTACCATCTGGAGAGACCCGGCTCAGCCCTGTCGCGCAGAGGCACCGCGCCAGACTCCCTTGCGCCGGTCCCGGCTTTGTTCCAGACTCCGGGCACATGAACGGTATCGGAGAGAGCCCACCACGCCCGGACGGCTTTGCCAAGGTCTCGGGGGCGGCGCGGTATGTGGACGACATCTCCCTGCCCGGGATGTGGCACGGCGCGACGGTCCGCAGCCCCCATCCCCACGCCCGGATCCGCACGATCCGGTTCGATCCGTCCCGGGCTCCCGAGGGGGCGGTCTGCATCACCGCCGCGGACCTGCCGGGGCCGAACGGAGTGCAGCTCTTGGACGACGGCTGGCCCATCCTCGCCGACGGGCTCACCCTGCACGTGGCCGAGCCGGTGGCGCTGGTGGCGGCGCCCACGCGCCTCGCGGCGCAACAGGCGCTCGCGGCCGTCTCCGTCGAGTACGAGCCGCTCGCCCCCGTTCTCACCCTCGAGGAGGCGGAGACGCTCCCGCCGCTCCACGAGGTGCGGCTTTCGAACGGGGACGTCGAGAGCGCTCTTGCCGGGGTGGACCGGGTCGTCGAAGGGGAGTACCGGACCGGGCACCAGGAGCACATCTACATTGAATGCAACGGGATGATCGCCTGGCTCGAAGGGGACGGCGCGGTCCACGTGATCGGCTCCATGCAGTGCCCGTATTACGTCCACAAGGCCCTGGTCCACGCCTTGCGGCTGCCGGAGGAAAAGGTGCGGGTGCGCGCCTCGGCCGTGGGCGGCGGTTTCGGCGGCAAGGAGGATTTCCCGAGCGCGATCGCCCTCCATGCCGCCCTGCTCGCCCGCGCCTCGGGCCGGCCGGTCAAGATGATCTACGACCGGCACGAGGACATCATCGCCACCACCAAGCGCCACCCCGCGGTCGTCCGCCACCGGACGGGGGTGGACCGCGACGGCCGGCTCCTCGCCCTGGACATCGACTTTCTGATGGATGGCGGAGCCTACTCCACCCTCTCCCCCGTGGTGCTCTCGCGGGCCCTGCTCCACTCCTTCGGACCCTACCGCTGCCCGAACGTCCGCATCCGCGGGCGGGTCTTGCGCACGCACACCGCTCCCAACAGCGCTTTCCGGGGATTCGGCGCTCCGCAGACCCAGTTCGCGATGGAGCGCCAGATGGACCGCATCGCGCGGGAGCTCGGGCTCGACCCCTTCGAGATCCGCACCCGGAACGTCGTGGAAGCGGGTGATCGCCTGCCGACCGGGCAGGTCCTGGACGGGAGCGCCGCGGCCCGCCTCTGTCTCGAGACGGCGGTGGAGCGCACCGGCTTCCGCGAGCGATGGAAGGCGCTCGAGGAGGCCCGCACCCGGCAGAAGGACGGCGAGCCTCTCCGGGGGATCGGCCTCTCCCTCTATTTCCACGGCGCGGGCTTCACCGGCAACGGTGAGCGCAAGATGAAGTCGCCGGTCACCGCCCGCCTGCTGGAGGACGGCCGGATCGAGGTGCTGACGGCCATGACCGA
>DATEIO010000140.1:0-4120 GCA_035278895.1 Thermoanaerobaculia bacterium
GACCTCTTCATCCACCGGACCGGCCACTCGATCGGCATCACCGATCACGGCCAGGGCGCCAACATGGACAACCTGGAGACGCACGACACCCGGCAGCTCCTGCCGATGACGGGCTTCTCGATCGAGCCCGGCATCTACATCCAGGGCGATTTCGGGGTGCGCAGCGAGATCAACGTGGCGCTCACGCGCGAGGCGCCGGAGATCACGGGCGGCGAGCCCCAGCGCGAGCTCCTGCGGCTCCTGGCCTGAGAAGCTCGTGTCCCGCCCCCCCTCGCTCCAGTCTCTCCTGGGCACCGGACCCGGCTCCAATTCCAAGGACCGGCGTCCGGAAGGCGAGGAGTGGCGCGCCGACTCCCTTTCCCGGAGCCACCACAGCCGGCTCGACACCGAAGTCAGCCGGCCCACCGAGGATTTCGACGAGGACAAGGCGGCGCTCCTCTGCGCCGAGATCGCCCGCGAGGTCCTGGGGGACTTCGCTCCCGCCCTCCTCCTCCTTCCCATGACCGAGCGGCGGCGCGCCCAGGCGCTCCTGGCCTACGCCCACACCCTCTTCGACTTCGCCCGGCAGAGCGGGGTCGAGGGCGAGAAGCTCGCGCAGATCAATCGCTGGGAGTTCACCCTGGAGGCCGCCCTCACCGGGCAGAAGGTGGGGCAGCCCATCTTCCTCCGCATGGCCCGGGAGAACGACCGCCGCCGCTGGCCCGTGGACGCGTTAGACGAGCTCGCCGTCTGCGCCCGGAGGCGGGCCACCCGCCCCCAGCCGGCGACGTTCGCCGACGCCGAGTCGGACGCCCGCTCGCTCACCCGCGCCGTGGGCACGGCCCTCCTCGAAAAGAGCCTGAACGCGGAGGGTAACGACCTCGCGAGCGCGCTCGTCCGCCTCTGGGGGCTCCAGCACCTGGGCGAAGAGATCCGCCGCCACCGCTGCCCGATCCCCGAGAGCGATATCCGGGAAGACGGCGAAGGCCGTCTGGACTCCACCCAGCTCCTCGAAGCCGTCCGGCGCGAATGCGCCCGCCTCCGCCCCCGGCTCCTGCGCTCCCCCCGCGGCTTTGCCGACCTCCCCCACGGCTACCGCCGCGCCGCGGCCTTTGCGCTGCTCGCGGCGTTGCGCCTGCTCTCGGAGATCGAGGACGCGGATGCGCGGCTGCTCGAAGAGCCGCCCCGGCTGGGGGTAGGGTCGCGGATCGGGTTTCTGCTGCGGGCGCGGTGGTTTGGGGGGTAGAGGCCTTGACCCTCTCTTTCGGGAGAAGTATCCTGTTATTGAAACGGTGCTTCCGGGGACCTTTCCAGATGACGCGATTTCAAATCGAGCTGCCCGACGACATGGCGGTCGAATTACAGCGGCGCGCCGAAGGCGAAGGGATCACCGTCTCCCGTCTTATTGTGGATCTCTTGCAGGGCGATGCCGGCGAAGCCGTCAACGCTTGGCCCGAAGGGTTCTTCGAGAGAGTCGCCGGGGCTTGGCAGGGTGAGCCTCTAGAGCGTCCCTCGCAACCTTACTTCGAAGAGCGCGACAAGCTCTGAATGTACCTGCTCGATACGAACGCCTGCATCCGAATCCTCAACAAGACGTCTGAGACCCTGTTGGCCCGTCTGCAGCAACAGGATCCGTCCAGAATCCACGTCTGCTCTGTCGTGAAAGCCGAGCTGGTCTACGGTGCCTGGCGAAGCTCTCGCCTGGAAGCGAACCTTGCAACGCTGCGCATCTTCTTCGCTCCCCTGACTTCTCTTCCGTTCGACGACCGCAGCGCAGAGCATTGTGGGAGGATTCGCGCCAAGCTCAGCCGGACCGGAACCCCGATCGGTCCGTACGATCTGATGATCGCTGCCATCGCGCGGGCTCACGATCTCGTGTTGGTCACCCACAACACGGACGAGTTCTCGCGCATCCCGGAACTGCGGCTCGAAGACTGGGAGTTGCCGTCTACTTGAGAGAGGGGGCAGACGCCTCCACAAACAGCTTCGAAGCCGCCCTATACCCCAGAGTCATCCGCTCTCCCGAATCGAGGCAAAGCTCCACCGCATCCGCCGCCTCGTCCCGCCCCTCCACCTGGATCGAGCTTCCCGGCTTCAAATTGCGCTTTTCGAGGAGCTGCAGGAACTCGGGGCTCTGATCCCCCACCCGGGCGAGCCGCAGGGGGATTCCCACGTCGCAGACGAGGAGGCTCGGCAGCACGACCTCCTCGACCACCCCGTGGACGTCCGGGATCGGATCGCCGTGCGGATCGGCGGAGGGGTAGCCCAGCATCTCGTCCATGCGCTCGATCAGCCGGTTGGAGACGGCGTGCTCCAGCTCCTCGGCCTCGGCGTGGACCTCGCTCCAGTTCATCCCCATCACCTTGACCAGGAAGAGCTCGATCAGGCGGTGGCGGCGCAGCACGTGGGTGGCGAGCTGCCGCCCGGAAGGGGTGAGCCGCACGCCGCTGTAGGGCTCATAGGTCAGGAGATTGCTGTCTGCCAGAGTCTTCACCATGGCGGTGACCGTGCCCGGCGCTACGGAGAGCGCGGTTGCGATCTGACGCATGGAAACCAGGGCCTCCGGATCGCGCTGCTGCTCCAGAAGGATGCACTTCAGATAGTCCTCGACGGTGCTGGTCGGCATCGGGGAGAGACTACCACGCTTGACATTTCGCCTGATCGGGATCAGAATTTTGGCATGTCAAAATTCCGACTTTCCCCACTCGTGATTCTCCCCTTCGCGCTGGCGCTCGCCGCGTGCGGTGGAGGGGAGGACGCTTCTGCGGGCGGCGGCAGCAAGCCGCTCCGCGTGGTCGCCACGACCAGCATCATCGCCGACACGGCTTCCCGGATCGCGGGGGAGCACGTCAAGATCGAGGCCCTGATGGGCCCCGGGGTCGATCCCCATCTCTACAAGGCCAGCGAAAGCGACGTGCGCCGGCTCTCCGAGGCCGACCTCGTCCTCTACAACGGCCTTCACCTGGAAGGGAAGATGGGCGACATCCTGAAGAAGATGGCGCGCAGCCGGCCGGTGATCGCGGTCAGCGACGACATCCCTCCCGCCCTGCTGCGCACACCTCCGGAGTTCAAGGGGCAGCATGACCCGCACGTCTGGTTCGACGTCTCGATGTGGAAGGAGACGCTCGGCCCCATCACCCGCGAGCTTTCGAAGCTCGACCCCGGGCACGCCAAGGATTACGAGGCGAACGCCGCGGCCTACGGCCGGGAGCTTGACGAGCTCGACGCCTGGGTCAAGCAGCAGATCGCGACCCTTCCGCCCAACCAGAAGACCCTCGTCACCGCGCACGACGCCTTCGGCTACTTCGGCCGGCGCTACGGGCTGGACGTCGTGGGCATCCAGGGGATCAGCACCCTCTCGGAGGCGGGGCTGAACGACATGGACCGGGTCGTGCAGATCATCGTGGACCGGAAGGTGAAGGCGATCTTCGTCGAGTCGAGCGTCCCCCGCCGGTCGATCGAGGCGGTGCAGGCCGGGGTGGAGGCGCGGGGGCACCAGGTCGCCATCGGCGGCCAGCTCTACTCGGACTCGCTGGGCGCCGCGGGAGCTCCCGAGGGAACGTACGTGGGAATGGTCCGGGCCAACACCAACACGATCGTCAACGCTTTGAAGTGAGGCAACCATGACCATTCCGGGAATCCTCCGCGCCCGCCTCGCTCCCGAGGAATCAGCCGTCTCCGAGGAAGACGCCCTGGCCGGCGCCGCCGCCGGGGTGCCGGCCATCGAGGTGCACGACCTGACGGTCGCCTATCGCACGCAGCCGGTCCTCTGGGACGTGGATCTCCAGCTCCCCGCGGGCAAGCTCATCGCGATCGTGGGTCCCAACGGCGCGGGCAAGAGCACGCTCTTGAAAGCCATGCTCGGGCTCGTTCCCACCGTCACCGGCTGGGTGCAGATCTTCGGCGAGCCCTACGCCCGCCGCCGCTCCTGGGTGGGCTACGTACCCCAGCGCGAGAGCGTGGACTGGGACTTCCCCACGAGCGCCCTGGACGTGGTGACCATGGGGCTCTACGGCCAGATCGGCTGGTTCCGGCGGCCGTCCGCCCGGCACCGGGAGACGGCGCTCGCCTGCCTCGACAAGGTGGGCATGAAGGACTACGCCTACCGGCAGATCAGCCAGCTCTCGGGCGGCCAGCAGCA
>DATEIO010000141.1:0-2511 GCA_035278895.1 Thermoanaerobaculia bacterium
CGAGGGTGCGCTCCCCCGAGGGGCGCGAGCCCGCTCACGGGCAGGCTCGGCCGAGGCTGCAGATGAGCTTTTGCGGAAGACCCTGTTGTGACTTCCTGAGAGTTTGTCAGCGTAGCTTTGGCCCGTTCCTAACGGCGCGAAGGGACCGGGATCTCGGCTCGCGGCGACTCGGCAAGAAGAAGCTCCTTGAGAGTGGGTCGCGCGGAACTCTGAAGCCGGCGCCACTCCTCGAAAGGGACAAGAACGGCAGTCTCTACCCCCCGCCGGGTGACGATCTGCGGGCCCTCGTTCAGGCTCGCCTCCAGCAACTCGCTGAAGCGTGCCTTCGCGTCCTGAATCGCCCATCTCCTGGCGGATTGATCTGCAGCCATAGTACCTCCCGGATCACCGAACTGACTCGTTATAGGACTAGTTCCCTGAGTTGGCAAGGCCGGGCGGTGAGCAAGAGCCCCTTTGGCGCGAAACGCGTGGTACCTCGCGCCGGGAGGGGCGAGCCCCGCGGGGGGGCGCGCTCACAACCTCGAAATCGCGCGCAATCCGTAGAGACGTTCCAACCCGCAAGCTCCAACGCCTGCAGACCACGGTCGGTGAGCCACCTCGCAGACCTCTGAAGCCCTCGACCGGCGGAACGTCTCCTTTCGAAGGGCATCCCGCGACAAAGGGCACCTCCTTTTGAATCCTCACCCTCCACAATTCTTCTTTTGGGGCTTTCGGAGGCTTCAGAGCGGCGGGTCCTGCGGAGCGGATGCCCTTCGAAGAGACGTTCCGTCGGCGTAGACCTGCGAACGGCCGTGCGCTGATCGTTCGGCCGGGGTTTGCGGAGGTGGGAAGGCTGGGCTCCTGGTATACAGTCTCCAGACATGCCCCGCTACGACTTCCTCCTCGACACCTACGACACGGAACGTCTGAAGACCCTCTCCGTCTGGTCGCAGTTTCGCGACGAGGACCTGTCCTTCCGTCCCGAGCCCCGGGCGCGGACTCCTCTGGAGCAGATGGTCCACCAGTGCATCAGCGAGGATGGCTGGATGAAGGGGATGCTGGGGATCGATCTCGGCGAGCCGCCGCTGCCCGCGGAAGAGACGCGGCTGGGCTTCCTGCGGAAGTACGCGGACGCCTCGGGCCGGCGGTTGGCGCTCCTCCGCGAGCAGACGGACGACTGGTTCGAGGGGATCACCCGCTTCTTCGACGTGGAGCGCTCCCGCGCCTGGGTGCTCACCCGCCGGATCGCCCACTCGGCGCATCACCGGGGGCAGCTCACCAGCTCTCTGCGTCTCCTGGGCCGGAGCCTCTACTCCACCTACGGTCCCACCGCGGACACCGGAGGGCTGTTCCAGAACCAGGCGCCGGTGATCTACCGGTATCGCGATCTCGACCACCTGCTGGACGCCGAAGCCCGGGGTGGGGAGGGACCGCCTCTGCCCGGACCCGGCGAGAAGAGCCCGACCGAGCGGCCGGAGGGCAGATCATGAAACCCAATCCGATCAGCAATCCGTTCTCGAAGGCGGAGATTCTGCGCGACCTCGAAGCGGTCCGGGAGTGGAGCCTCGATTTCTGGCGCCAGTTCGAAACCTCCGAGTTTTTCGCGCCGGTGGGCGAGGCCTGGTCGCCCGCGGACAACGTGCGGCACCTCGTCAAGTCGAACCGCCCGGTCGCCATGGCGATGGGGCTTCCTCGGATCGTTCTTTATCTTCGTTTCGGCCTCGCTCGCCGGCCTTCGCGAAGTTATTCGGAGATGTATGCAACCTATCAGGACGCTCTGGGAGGCGGCCTCAAGGCAGGACGGTACGAGGCGTCGCCGGTCTCCCCGGAGCAACGGACGGCCGAGGGCCGGGAACGCGCGCTCCAGAGCCTGGCCGGCACCTTCGAGGCGCTGGCCGTCGAGCTTCGCCGCTGGCCCGAAAAGGCCCTGGACCGCGCCCGTCTCCCCCACCCCGGCCTCGGGCCGCTCACGGTGCGCGAGATGCTGCTTTTTACGCTGTACCATAATGCACACCATGTTATGGGAGTGGCCCGGCGCAATCCGGTGAGCGCAGGCGCTGTAATGTGAGCCGTAACAATTCCTCCCTAGAATTGAGCCCAAGGTAACAACCGACGGGTAGAACCGAGACCGGGCTAGTACGGTTCAACCGATGCTGGTTGAAACCCCCCTTTGAAAGACTCCCGAAACGGGAGTCTCTTTTTTGTTTTCTGCCGCGAAAGCTCCTCGCGTTGACAGCAGGGAGAACCGCGGCCAGACTTCGTTCCGTGCGCGCCGTTCCCGTTCCAGAGAACCGTGGCATCCGCCGGGTAGGGCTCTTCTTCCTCGGTCTCGCCCTTCTCGCCGCCCCCGTCTTTGCAGACCGGGTCCGCCTGCTGACGACGGACCGGGAGGCGGCGGAGGCGCGGGTGGAGATGGTGCTCGGGGCGCGTGAGGAGATCCTGGCCGAGTATTTCATCGTGGGGGACGACCCGTTCTCGCTGACCAGCCTGGCGCTCCTGCGGGACGCGGCGCGGCAGGGCCGTCGCGTGCGG
>DATEIO010000142.1:0-9066 GCA_035278895.1 Thermoanaerobaculia bacterium
CCTCTGCGACGACATGGGCCTGGGCAAGACGCTCCAGACGATCTCCCTGATGGTCGCGCTCCTGGAGCGCGGCGCCGTGTCCGAGCCGTTCCTCGTGGCCTGCCCGACCTCCGTCCTCCCGCACTGGCGCGCCCAGGTCGAACGGCACTCCAGGGTCCTCCGGCCGGTCGTCCACCACGGCGCGGGCCGCCGCCTGCCCAAAAAGCTCCGGGCCGGAGACGTCCTCCTCACCTCCTACGGTGTGCTTAGGAGAGACGCCGAGGCCCTCTCCGCCGTCCCCTTCTCCCTCGCGGTCTTCGATGAGATCCAGCAGCTCAAGAACCGCGGCACCCAGGGCTGGGAAGCGGCGGACCACCTCGTGGCGGACATGAAGCTCGGCTTGACCGGCACGCCCGTCGAAAACTCTCTGGGGGATCTGAAAGCCCTCTTCGACCTCGTCCTCCCCGGCTATCTCGGGTCCGACGCCGCCTTCGAGCAGCGCTGGGGAGATCCGGAGGAAGGAGAGGAAGACCGTGTGGACGAGCTGCGCCGCGTCGTCTCCCCCTTCGTGCTTCGGCGCCTGAAGTCGAGCGTCCTCTCAGAGCTCCCCGAAAAGTTCGAGGACGTGCGGACCTGCCCCCTCTCGGAGGATCAGGTGAAGCTCTACCGCGACGTCGTCAAGGGCCGGGGCGCCGAGCTCGCCCGGCAGATCGAAGAGGCGGCGGACGGAAAGCTCCCCTACATCCACATCTTCGCCCTGCTGAGCCTCCTGAAGCGGATCTGCGCCCACCCGGTCCTGGCCCTGGGCGAGCTCGACCGCGTGGACGAATACGCCTCCGGCAAGTGGGACCTCTACCGCGAGATCGTGGGCGAAGCCCTGGGGAGCGGCCAGAAGGTCGTCGTCTTCACCCAGTTCCTGGGGATGATCGACTTGATGGAGCGCCACGCGGCCGGCCTGGGCATCGGCCACGTCACCTTGACCGGGGCCTCCGTTCGCCGGGGCGAGATCGTGGACCGCTTCAATCACGACCCCGACTGCCGCCTCTTCCTGGGGAGCCTCAAAGCCGGGGGCACGGGGATCGACCTCGTCGGCGGCTCCGTCGTCGTCCACTACGACCGCTGGTGGAACGCAGCGCGCGAAGACCAGGCCACGGATCGCGTCTACCGCATCGGCCAGAAGCGCGCCGTCCAGGTCGTCAAGCTCGTCACCGAGGGCACGCTCGAAGAGAAGATCGCCGCCCTGATCGAGAAGAAGCGCCGGATGGCCTCCTCCGTCGTCCACGAGGACGACCCTCAGCTCGCCAAGATCTTCACCCGCGACGAGCTGCTCGAAATGCTCGCCCCGGTGTGATGTCCCTGAGATAAAAAAGGCCCGCCCTCTCGGGCGGGCATGCATCGGTTGTTACAACGAGGAGGAATATACCCGACTCCCGCGCCGGGCGCAAGGGGGTCCGCACAACTTTTTTTGGGAACGTGAGCCCTTCGGTTCCTCTTTCAGGCGCCCTCTCCGGCGTGTGGGGACAGCTCGGCCAGCCGCGACGCTAGCGCAGCCAGCTCCGCGCCCCGCCCCGGCTCTTCGGCGTCCGCCCGGGCGCTCTCTTCGCGAAGGCGCGCACACACGGCGCTGAGCGGAGACTCTTCCTGGAGAGCTCCTGACAGAGCGGGGATCTCCAGGAAGACAGAGGTCAGCTCGGCCGCCGCGATTTCGGCCACCTCCTGCGAGAGCGCCGCGGGCAGGTCCAGGGCTGAGCCCGCCGGGCTCCCCCCCGTCTCCCCCCGCGAGAGCCGCAGGGAGCGGAGGACCGGCAACAGCCGCTCCACGCGGGAAAACGGAACTCCTACCGCCGCCACGATCTTCTCCAGGGTCCTCCGGGACGGCGTCTTGATCCCCTGCTCGTAGTCCGAGATCGACGCCCGGTCCACCCGGGCGGCCTGGGCCAGCTCTGTCTGGGTCCAGCGCGGAATCGACCTCAGAAGGAGGATCAACAACCCCAGATCCGCCGGATCGCCTTCTCTTTTCATGCGCTTCCTCGTCGAAAAGCCACACCTTGTAGCTGATCCAGTGAACATTTTGTGCCGGATTCCTGGCAACCTATAGCCGAAAGGAGTGTCCGGCGGCCATGGAGGCCGTTCCGGAGCACCCTCGAAAGGGAAATCCGTCATGACCACTTCACCTCTCCGCACCGTCTTCGCCCTCGTCCTCGCCGCCTTCCTCGTCGCAGCCCCCGCTGCCCAGGCTCAGCCTTTCTCCGGGGACTCCGACGGCATGCTGGCGCGGATCTGGAGCCTCTTCACCGACTTCTGGAGCAAGAACGGGTGCCGGATCGACCCGAATGGCTACTGCATCCCGGGAACCAGTGAGGGCGACCCCGCGATCGAGAACGGGTGCGTGATCGACCCGAGCGGACAGTGCACGACCAACACCACAACCAACTCAAAGAATGGTTGTGTAATCGAGCCAAACGGCCTTTGCCGTCCGTAAACAGCCATGCGCCCGGTGGACGGTAGAGAGGGACCGGGCGCGTGACTTGCCCTAACCTTCGAAGCGCAGACCCGGCGCGTGGCGCGCCTTCTCCAGATATCCAAGGACGCTCCGCGCCATCTCTACCGTTGCCGTCTCACGCCCTGCAGCTTCGTGGAAGAGCCGGAGGGCAGCAAGAGCCTCGCGATGAACCCCTTGTGAGCGAAAAATCCAGAGCATCTGGGTTGCCATCTCCTTGACCTCGCGTGTACGGCTTTCCTCGAGATGCAGAACGGCTAGCTCCAGGCAAACGAGAGCGGTGTCATAAGCAATGGCGCGCGTAGTGAACTCTCCCCGTACCTGCTCCAAAGACGTGATCGCCTCTCCTCGACGTTCCAGCCCAGCTAAGACACGTGCTTCCAGCCACAAAACGCGAACTAGGTCCAACTCGTTGCCAAGATCCACGGCCAATTTGCGGATCGAAGGCAGCATTTCCCAAGCGTCGCAGAACCTTTTCAACGAGGAGAGATTAGCTGCAATATTGAACCTCACTGAGAACATAAGACGAAGGGGGGTTGACTCGCTGAACGAGCGTTCTACTTCGCTCAGGGCCGCAATGGATTCATCATGTTTCCCTGCGATCAGTAAATTTATGGCCTTTTGGATCAGAAGGCGTACCCTTGTTTCGTCTGTTCGGCTTAGTGATACGGCTTGCTCCAAGAGAGCGATAACATCCTCGAAACGGCCTTGGTACTGCAGGAGTGTTGCCTCCAAATCAAGGATCCTGGCCTCGTCGAGCGGTATCAAGTCAGCAGCATCCTTCTGCCATATCTCGTGCGAGCGGCGGAACGCCTCATTCGCATCAGGCAGATTCCCTTGAACCCGGCGGGCATTGCCGACGAACGCCCAGGCGTAGCCCTGAAGTGGGGTGCTCTCCGGACCTGGAGTCCTATCGGCCAGGCGCAGAGCCAAATCGGCGAGCTCCACGGCCCGCTCGGCCTTGTCGGCTGCGGCTTTTGCGCTCTCTTCGCACAGACGCTCGCAGACGGCCCAGCCCAGGTATTCGCCCCCCACGTCGACGACGGCCTTCCGCTCCTTCGGGGAGAGCTGACGGAGCACGTCCCACACCTCGCCCGCGCGCCGGCGGTCCTCCTCCAGCCGGCTCTCGCGGACCGCACAAGTGAGCCCGGTCCGGATCTCGCGGGTCACGCAGGCCCCGATCCGGGCGGCGGCGCGGACGATCCTCCGGCGCTCCTCCGGGGTGGGGTCTCCCGGATTGGGCGGGACCTCCTCGTCGGGGTTCAAGAGCTCCAGCGCGAGAAGCGCGGCGTCGATCGCCTCCCCGGGCACGTCGAGCGGCCCGAGGAGCCCCTCCAGCCTCTCGCGCGAGAGGGGCTTCGCCCCCTTTTCGTAGTCCGAGATCAGCGAGGGCGAGACATCGAAGGCCTCTGCCAGATCGCCTCCGGACCATCCTTTCGAGAAACGCAGGAAGCGCAGCGTCGCTCCCAAGGCCGACGGAATTCTTCTTCTCATCCGTTCCCTCCTCCTGTGCCTTTCCGTATCTAGATGAGTGCTCCTTGGACGGAAAGTGTGGCACAAATCCACCACCGCGGGTGCATTGCACTTGCGCTTCGCGAGAAACTTCACCTTCTCGGCCGTCACCCGAGGTTCTTGAAGGAGAGGTTGGACGCAACGCCGCAATCCGGTCGTACTCTCCCCGCATGCCAACCGAGACCCTGGAGACGACGATCACCCAAAAAGACGTTCAGGAAGAAATCCGCCAGATTGCCCGGAACCTCGAATCCCTGCGCTTCCGGCTGATCGGGGTGCGGGCGAGCCTGCGGGCCCCCACGGCCGAAGGAGCCGAAGGAAAGGACGAGGAGGGCGTGGCCGACATGCAGGCGCTTCTCGACTGTGTGCTGACGGATTCGCTCGGCCCCGCCCTGCGGGATCTCCGGAAGCTGAGCGCGATGGATCCGGAGTAGGGGCGGGGCTCGTTCCCCCGTCCCTACACTTTTTGAAGCGGATTTTTGAAAGCGGATGCCCGATAATGGCGGCACCTTTCGAAGGAGCCGCCATGGAGACGCTGGTCCAGGACGTCCGCTTCGCCCTGCGTTCCCTGTTCAAGCACCCGGGATACAGCGCCGCCGTGGTCCTCACCCTGGCGCTGGGGATCGGCGCCAATACGGCCATCTTCAGCGTGGTGGACGCGGTGATGCTCCGGCCGCTTCCCTACCCGGAAGCGGACCGGATCGTGGACGTGCTGGCGATGAAGCCGGAGCGGTCGTCCGACCGGCTGGGGATCACCCCGGCCGACTTCCTCGCCTGGAAAGAGCAGAGCGCCTCGTTCGAGCACCTCGGCGCCTACGTGCCGTTCGGGACGCTCGACCTCACGGGAGAAGGAGAGCCCGCGCGGCTCGCGCGCCACCGGGTCTCCGAGGGGCTGCTCGAAGCGCTGGGGATGCGGCCGGCCGTGGGGCGTCTCTTCGCCCCGGAGGAGTACCGGACGGGCCGCGCGGTCCTCCTGACTGGGCGCCTCTGGCGGACGCGCTTCGGCAGCGATCCGGGAATCGCCGGCCGGCGGATCGTCCTCTCCGGCGAGCCGTACGAGGTGGCGGGCGTTCTGCCGGAAGGGTTTCGCCTCCCCGGCGGCCAGCCGGACGTCGTCGTCCCCCTCGTCTTCGGGCCCGAAGCCGCGACGGACCGCGAGGCGGCCTACCTGGGCGGGATCGGCCGGCTGCGGCCGGGCGTCTCCCTGGAAGCGGCCGGGGCGGAGATGGAGTCGATCGCCGGACGCCTCGCGCGGGAGTTTCCCGAGACCAACCAGGGCGTCCGCGCGAGTCTGGTCTCCCTTCGCGACGTGTTCGTGGGCCCGGCACGGACGGCCCTCGGGGTGATCGCCGGGGCCGTGGCGTTCGTGCTCCTGATCGCCTGCGCGAACGTGGCGAGCCTGGGCCTCGCGCGGGCCGTGGCCCGCGAGCCGGAGATGGTCCTCCGCGCGGCCCTCGGGGCCGGGGCCCGGCGGCTCGCGCGCCAGCTCCTCACGGAGAGCGTCCTCCTCTCCCTCCTCGGCGGAGCCCTGGGAGCTCTCCTCGCGGTCCTCCTGCTGACCGTCTTTCCCGAAGCCCGCGGCATCTATCTCCCCCGCGACGTCGAGCTGGGGGTGGACGCCCGGGTGCTCGGCTTCGCGTTCCTGCTCGCGCTGCTGTCCGGGCTCGCCTCCGGACTCTTCCCCGCGATCCGCGCCGCCCGGGGTGATCTCTTCCGGGTGCTCCAGGCCGGAGGGCGGGGCGCGGACGGCAGCGAGCGGCAGGTGCGGCTGCAAAGCCTCTTCGTGGTGCTGGAGGTCGCCCTGGCGCTCGTGCTGTTGACTGGAGCCGGCCTCATGCTCCGCTCCTACGCCCGCCTGCAGGGAGAAGACCTGGGCTTCCGGCCAGACGGCGTGCTGACGTTCGAGGTCGCGTTGCCAGAAGCGAAATACCCGGAGGCCAGCCGCATCGCCGCGTTCCACGGGGAGCTTCTGGAGAGGATCGCGGCCCTGCCCGGGGTGGCGGCCGTGGGCGCGGCCCGGGATCTCCCGCCGGAGGGCCTGTGGAGCTTCCAGCCGGAATTCGAGGGGCAGGAGCCGAGTCCGGACGACACGGCCGGGTGGCAGGTCGTGACGGAAGGCTACTTCGCCGCGCTGGGAACGCCGGTGCTCGCGGGGCGGCCTTTCGAAGCCGGGGACCGCGAGGGCTCGCGGCCCGTCGCGATCGCCAGCCGGAGCGTGGTCCGCCGGTTCTTTCCCGAGGGGAAGGCGCTGGGCCGGCGCGTCCTGTTCAACGGCGTCTGGTGCGAGATCGTGGGGATCGTCGAGGACCAGCGGAGCCCCGGCGCTCCCGAAAGCGGACTGCCGGCGTTCTACCTCCCCCTGGCGCAGCTCCCGGTTCCAGCGGACTACGTGCGGGGCCTGACCTTCGCCGTGCGCGCCGCGGGCGATCCCGAGAAGCTCGCCGGGCCGGTGCGGAAGGCCGTCTGGGAGCTCGACGGGAACCTGCCGGTCGCGGATCTGGAGACCCTTCCGGCGCGGCTCGCGGCCGGCTCGGTCCTCGCCCGGTCGCGGTTCAACACGGCGCTCCTCGCCTCGTTCGCGGTCCTGGCCGTGGCGCTCGCTCTGGTGGGGATCTACGGCGTCCTCTCCTGGCAGGTGAGCCGGCGCACCCGGGAGCTCGGAGTGCGGATGGCGCTCGGCGCGGCCCGGGCGGACCTCCTGCGTCTCGTCCTCGTCCGCGGTCTCCTGCTGACCACGGCGGGCCTCGCGGCCGGGCTCCTCGCTTCGGTCTCGCTCACCCGGGTTCTCGAAAGCCTGCTCTTCGGCGTGGGAGCCCTGGACCCGGGTACCTTCGGGTTGGTCGTTCCTCTCCTGGGAACGACGGCGCTCCTCGCCTGCTATCTTCCCGCGCGGAGGGCGAGCCGGCTCGATCCGCTGGCCGCTCTCCGGCAGGACACGTAGAATCCGCGGGGGAGGAGAGATGGCACGAGCGAAGCGCTACTGGTTGATGAAGTGTGAGCCGGAGGCCTACACGATCGAGGATCTGGAGCGGGACGGCACGACGACCTGGGAGGGAGTGCGCAACTTCCAGGCGCGCAACATGATGCGGGACGACATGAAGGTGGGCGACGGCGTCCTCTTCTACGCCTCGAACGCCGACCCTTCGGGGGTGACGGGACTGGCCGAGATCTCCCGCGAGGGCTATCCGGACCCCTTCGCCTTCGAGGAGGGGCACAAGTACCACGACGAGAAGAGCAACCCCGAAAACCCCACCTGGTACATGGTGGACATCCGCTACGTCGAGACGTTTCCGGAGATCGTGCCGCTCGAAACCCTGAAGGCCACCCGGGGGCTCCAGGACATGATGGTGGTCCAGAAAGGCTCCCGGCTCTCCGTCCAGCCGGTCACGAAGAAGGAGTTCGACGTCGTGGTGAAGCTCGGCCGGAAGGGGGCGAAGGCTTCATGAGAGAAGACTACGACGGCTACTGGGACGACACGGTCGAGGTGCAGTGTCCCTACTGCGGAGAGAGGATCGAGATCTCGATCGAGCCGGACGTCTACGGAGCGATGGTCCAGGACTGCGAGGTCTGCTGCAATCCCTGGCAGCTCACGGTCACGCGGGACCGCGACGGAGACGTGGACGTGCGGGTGGAGAAGGCGGGGTAACCCCCGCCCCCATCTCCCTACAACACAATCCCCAGCGCTTCTTCGAGCTGCTCGCGGTACCCCCGGGAGAGGGGGAGCCGTTTGCCGCTCGTCAGGACGACCACGAAGTCTCCGTGCGGGGTCGGGATCAGCTCCCGGACGGCGTCGACGTTGACGATGGCCGAGCGGTGGATGCGGACGAAGCGGTCGGGTGGCAGCTTGGCCTCGACGCCGGAGAGGGTCTCCCGGAGCAGGTGGGATTCTCCGCCGGCATTCAGCCGGACATAGTTGCCCGACGCGTCGATCCACTCGACGTCTTCGACGCGGAGGAAGGTGATGCCGCCTCCGGAGGGGTTGGAACGGTTGCGGATGGCGAGGCGCCGGATGGGAGCGCGCTCCGCCGTGTGAAGGCTGGCGGTCAGGGTCGCGAGACGGTTCTGGAGCTCCAGGGCCGTTTCGAGGAGATCGGCCAGCCGCTCGTGGGCCTGGGCTTCGTCCTCGACGGATGCTTTCCTCGAGAGCATTTCAAGCTCCTCCCGCCCCCCGTACGTCTCCTCGGAAACCAGGAACAGCAGAGAAACACCAGAAAAAAACCGCCGGGGTTGCCCCCGGCGGTTCGATTCCGCCAGCGAAGGCTTAGCGGAAGTTGAGGCGAGCGCCGACGCGGAAGACCCGCGGGCTGAGGATCTCGAGGACGTGGTTCCCGTTGTTCCGGGCCAGCAGGCTCTGCCGCTGGAGAACGTAGGACTCGTTAAGAGCGTTGAACACGTCCACACCGAGGGTCAGACCGAGGTCGCTGAACCGGAACTCCTTCTCCACGCGGAGGTCAACCACGTGGATGTCGTCGTACCGGAACTCGTTCGGGTCGGAGTCGACCGGGATGTCACGGCCGGTGCCGGCCGCGTCCACGATCGTGCTGCGGAGAATGCGCCGCGACCACCGCAGGGGGTAGCCCTCACGGCCCGTGAGGTTGGCGGCGACGTTGAAGCCCCACGGCCGGTCCGGCGCGATCTGATACATGCCGTTCAGGCTGTAGGACCAGTTGCTGTTGATGAAGATGTTGCCCTTGGCGCCCGACGCGGTGCCGGAGCCCTGGAGAACGTCCGTGCCATCAACGATACCGCCACCGATGGTGTCGGTCGGGTCCTCGTTCTCGCTAGAAGGAATGTTCCACTGCCAATCCTGATAGGAGAAGTTGCCGCGCAGCATCCAGCGGTTGGAAAGCCGCTTGTTGAAGGTCAACGAAGCGCCCGTGAACTCCTGCTCACGGTCGCCGTTGGTGAGGTAGCCGCCGTTCCGGGTGGTAACGCCGTCACGGAGCTCCCAGTAGTTGACGGTGTAGGGAGTGCCGTCGGGAGCGATGCCGGTGACCGGCGTCGCCTGGACGTAGTCGTCAGCACGGTGCGGACGGCCGACGCTGTTGATGAAGCCGGCGGCGAACGGGTCGTCG
>DATEIO010000143.1:0-3037 GCA_035278895.1 Thermoanaerobaculia bacterium
GGCTCCCTTCTCGACCAGGGAGCGGATTCTTCCTTCGCCCTCGTCCACCATCTCGAGGAGCCGGTTGCCGGCGCGCTCGCACCAGACGGGCATGTCTTCGAGGATGCCCGGGTCGTCTCCCAGGATCTCCAGTTGGTCTCCTGGCTGGAGCTTCCTCATCTCCCGGGCGGAGAGGAGGATAGGGAGGGGACAGAAGGTGCCGGTGACGTCCAGGTGGTAGCGCTTCCGAGGCAATGTGGTCTCCCTCGCCTTGCGGCGAGCCCAAAGTCTGTACAATAAGAGCGAAATGCGGGCCAGATTGTATCTCTTCGCTGTTCTGGGGGCGTTTTGCGTCCTTGGCGGCCCCCGGGCGGCTTCCGCCTGGACGCCTTCCATGCAGGTGACGATCGCCCGGGAGGCGTCCCGCCTCGCACCGGGAGACCTCTTCCGGCAGATCGAGAAGCACCGCCGGATCTACGAGGAGGCGGCCACTGCGCCGTTCTCCGATACGGACCCCGGCCGCCACATGAAGAACGCCGACGGCTCGGGCCAGCTCGACCGGGTGATCCTGGAGGAGGTGGCGCGGGCGATCGCCTTGATCCAGGCCCACCAGCCGTTCGAGGAGGTCGTCCGCCAGCTGGGCATCGTCTCCCATTACGTGGCCGACGCCAACAACCCGCTCGCCACTTCGGGTGCGGACGACGAGGAGGCCAAGTACTTCATCGACTTTCTCCGCTATGCCGAGAAGACCGAGCCGAAGTTCCCCCTGGTCTTTTACGGCGTCCGCCCGGGCCTCGAAAACCGCGCGGACGTTTCGCCGCTCCTCGCCGAAACCTTCCGCCGCGGGCACGAGCTCTACCCTCTGGTAGGCCGCGAGTACCGCCGCATCGGCTTCGCCTCCGGAATCGGCCGCTTCGACGACCGCTCCACCGCCTTCGGCACCGCCTCCCTCTCCTTCAGCCACGCCGTGACCGACGTGGCTCTGGTGCTGCGCTATATTTGGATCCGGGCGGGGGGAGTGGACGACCGCGCCAACCTGCCGGCCGGTGGGACGCGCCTCGTGATCGTGCCCCGCGCCGGCAGCGCCCGCTAGACCAACAAATTTCCTGCTTCTCCGCAGTCCCTAGGAGCTTTTGACGATGCCCAAGGCACGCGCCCTGGTTTCCGTGTTCGACAAGACCGGCCTCGAGGAACTGGGCCGGGGACTCATCCGTCTGGGGTTCGAGATCGTCTCGACCGGCGGGACGCTCCAGTTCCTGGAGGAGAAAGGCATCCCGGTCGTCAAGGTGTCAGAGGTGACCGGGTTTTCCGAGATCCTGGACGGCCGGGTGAAGACCCTTCATCCCAGGATCCACGCCGGCATCCTGGCCAACCGGTCGGTGCCCGACCACATGGAAACGCTTACCTACTATGAGATCACCCCGATCGACCTCGTGGTGGTGAATCTCTATCCGTTCCGGGAGACGGTGGCGCGGGGGGCGTCGTTTGCGGACACGGTCGAGATGATCGACGTCGGCGGCCCCACGATGGTGCGGGCGGCGGCCAAGAATTTCGCGGGCGTGGCCGTGGTGGTGGACCCAGGCGACTATGCGCGGGTGCTCGCAGCCCTGGAGGCGGGCGGCGGCGCGTTGCCGGTGGAGCTGCGCAAGGAGCTGGCGGTCAAGGCGTTCCGGCACACGGCGGAGTACGACGCGGCGATCGCGGGATGGCTCGGGGGGACGGGAGAGGCGTTTCCCTCCCACCAGACGCTCGGGCTCCGGCGGGAGATGGAGCTGCGCTACGGCGAGAACCCCCACCAGGGCGGCGCGGTCTATGCGGTCGAGAGCGGGCCGGGCATCTTCGGCGGCTTTGCCCAGCTCCAGGGCAAGGAGCTCTCCTGGAACAATCTGCTGGATGCGGACGCGGCGCGGAAGATGGCCGGCCTCTTTTCCGAACCCGCGGTCGTCATCGTGAAGCACAACAACCCCTGCGGCATCGGCCGGGGGAACGATCTCGTGGAGGCGTACCGGCGGGCGTTCGCCACGGACCCGGTCTCCGCCTTCGGCTCGGTGATCGCGGTGAACCGCCCGGTGGACGGCGCGCTCGCCGAGGCCATGGCCGAGCTGTTCGTGGAGGTGCTCCTGGCGCCGGGCTATGACGAGGCCGCGCGGGCCCGCTACGGCAAGAAGGCGAACCTGCGCCTCCTCGAAGCCCCGCTCTACGTTCCGGTCCCGGGAGACGTGGAGCTGCGGGCGATCGACGGCGGCTTCCTCGCCCAGCCGCCGGACGCGTTTCCGGACGATCCCGCAGGCTGGACCTGCCCCACGAAACGGCAGCCCACCGCAGAAGAGCGCCGGGCCCTCGATCTCGCGTGGAAGGTGGTGCGCTACGTGAAGTCGAACGCCATCGTGGTCACCAACGGAGACCAGACGGTGGGGATCGGCGCCGGCCAGATGAGCCGCGTGGACTCCTGCCGCCTGGCCATCGAAAAGGCCCAGCTCCCCGTGGCCGGCTGCGTGGCGGCGTCGGACGCGTTCTTCCCGTTCCGGGACGGGTTGGACGTGCTGGCGCAGGCGGGGATCATGGCGGTGGTCCAGCCCGGCGGGAGCAAGCGGGACGACGAGATCGTCGCGGCGGCGGACGAGGCGGGGATGGCGATGGTAATGACGGGGGTGCGGCACTTCAGGCATTAGGGCGGCCCGAAGCCCCCCGCCCGGGACCCTCACCCCAACCCTCTCCCAGCCCCCTCCCAGCCGCCGGGAGAGGGAGCCTTTGCAAAAACGTTTGAAGCTCCCTCCTCTCCCGGAAGGTGGGAGGGGGATGGGAGAGGAGGGCCGGGGAGGTGAGGGCCCCGGCGGAGGCAAGCCGGCCGATTTTCAGAGCCTCTCCCACCCCACCGGGTAGGTCCCCAAGCCACCTGCGCGCGACGGCCCTACCCCCCTCCGAGGTATCGCGGCGGCGGAGCGTGAGGCTTTAAAAACGCTTCATGTTCCCCGCTGGCCGGCACATCGAGATTCGCGGCACCGTCCAGGGGGTGGGATTCCGCCCCTGGGTGTACCGGCTGGCCCGGGAGGAGGGG
>DATEIO010000144.1:0-3586 GCA_035278895.1 Thermoanaerobaculia bacterium
TGACGACCCGTTCCTCTTTGGGCCCCTACTTCAGCATGGGCCGCTCCGAGTGGGCAGCCCCGAGCACGCGGGGGCTCACGGCGCTCTACGTGAACCCCGGGGTCGGGATGTCGTTGATGCCCGTCCGCTTCTGGTGTCCGCCGCGGTGGGCGATGCTGGAGCTGGGGTCGTAGTTATCAGCCTCGCCGCTTCACGCGCAAGCCATGGGGGGACGCTACGGCGAGGAGCCCCGCGAGCGCTTCCAGATTCGGGATACTGGCGAGAGTCTGGTCAACGAGATCCAGCAGAGCCCGAATCCCGTCTTCCGAAGGCCGCAGCAGCAAGACGCCACCGTGAGTGCCGGGCGGGTACCGGCGCACATCACCAAAGCCCTTGTCTGCTGTCACGAGAAATTGGCGATGAGCCTGGACTGCTTTCCAGAGCGCCGGATCTTTCCAACCGCCCATGCCCTGCTCCGAGACGGTGCTACAGGAGTAGCCGTGCCAGCGGAAAGTCTCCGCGACGGCTCGCGGAAGGTCCTCATCGACCTTGACGTGCATTGGCGAGACCGCGCGGCGCCAGAGGAGCGAGCAACTCCTGGCTCAGCACATCCGCGGCGTAGGCCAGAGCCGCGAGAAGATCAGCCTGAGAGAGCTGAGGGTACTCCTTCAGGATCTCTTCCGGCGTCATCCCGTCCGCCAGGCTGCCGATCAAGGTCCGGACCGGAATCCGGGTCCCCTTGATGCAAGGATCTCCGTGGTGGAGATCACCGGAAAGCGTAATATGGTCTTGCCAGCGGACACGATTCATCGGGGTAACCTCACGTCAAGAGGATACCTGCCTTCCCCGGGCAAGTCCAGCTACGCCCGCCAGCTCTGCAGGATCGTCATGTAGTTCGCCCGCTCGTGCGCGGCCGGATCGGGGCAGCGCAGGAGGCTCAGGCTCCCCTTCATCTGGGCGAGCGAGTCGTACTCGTGTTCTTCGAGCCAGAGGGCCAGGTCCTGGCGCAGGGTGCGCAGGCGGTCCGGGCCGTTCTTCAACAGGGCGGAGACGACCTGGACGGCGTCGGCTCCGGCCATCACGGCCTTGATCGCGTCCACGGCCGAGTGGACGCCGCCCGTGATCGCGAGCGAGGGGCGGATGCGGCCGGAGAGGATGGCGAGCCAGCGCAGGCGCAGGAGGAGCTCCGACGGGTCGGAGAGACGCAGCGTCGGCGCCACCTCCAGGGCCTCGATGTCCAGATCCGGCTGGTAGAAACGGTTGAAGAGGACGAGACCGTCCGCTCCGTACTCGTCGAGGCGCCGGGCGAAGTGGGCGAGCGAGGAGTAGAACGGGGAGAGCTTCACAGCCACGGGGATGGACACCGCGTGCTTGACGGCCGCGAGCATCTGGAGCGTACGCCTCTCCAGGATCTCCCCGCTCTCGTCGAAGTCGGTCGCGAGCGAATAGACGTTGAGCTCCAGGGCGTCCGCTCCGGCCTGCTCCAGAAGGCGCGCGTAGGAGAGCCAGCCTCCCTCGGTCGAGCCGTTCAACGAGGCGATCACGGGCACCCGCACCGCCCGCTTGATCCGCCGGAGCTGCTCCAGATACTGCTCCGGTCCCAGGGCGAAGGTCTCCGGCGTGGGGAGATAGCTGAGCGCTTCCGCGAAGGACTCCGCCGGAGCGTCCAGGAAGCGGGCGGTTGCGACCTGCTCGCGCCGGATCTGCTCCTCGAAGAGCGAGTGCATCACGATGGCCGCCGCCCCCGCGTCCTCCAGGCGGCGGACCGTGTCCAGGTCGTCCACCAGCGGGGAGGCCCCGGGCATGAAGGGGTGGGGAAGCTCGAAGCCGAGATAGGTGGTGGAGAGATCCATGGGACACCTCAAACCGTTCCGGGCTCGAGCGGCACCGTGATGCCGGCGAGCTGTTGATAGACGGCGTAGCGCTGGGCCGCGCTCTTCGTGGCGGACACGAGGAAGCGCTTGAAGCGCTCGGGATCCTGCTTCTCGACCATGCGGAAGCGGGTTTCGTTGCGCATGTACTCGGCGACCGACGCCTTGGGCGCGCCCGAGTCGAGTTGGAGCGGCGGCTGGCCCTCCGCGACCCGCCGGGGATCGAAGCGGTAGAGCGGCCAGATGCCGGAGTCGACCGCGAGCTTCTGCTGATCCGCACCGTGGACCATGTCGTATCCATGGGCGATGCAGTGGCTGTACGCGATGATGAGCGACGGGCCGGGATAGGCCTCGGCTTCGAGCAGCGTCTGCACCGTCTGGTTCATCTTGGCGCCAAAGGCGATCCGGGCGACGTAGATGTGCCCGTAGCTCATGGCGAGAAGGCCCAGGTCTTTCTTCGGGATCTCCTTGCCCGCCACGGCGAACTTGGCCGCGGCGCCGAGAGGCGTAGCCTTCGACTGCTGGCCGCCCGTGTTCGAGTAGACCTCGGTGTCGAGCACGAGGACGTTCACGTTCTTGCCCGTGGCGAGCACGTGGTCGAGGCCGCCGAAGCCGATGTCGTACGCCCAGCCGTCGCCGCCCACGAGCCAGACGCTCTTGGGGACGAGCGCGCCGGCGAGCGCCTCGAGCCTTCGGGCTTCGGCGCCGGGGATCTCCGCGAGCCGCGCCTTCAAGGCCGCCACCCGCTCCCGGTGCTCCAGGATCGCGGCCTCGCCCGTCTCTTCGCCATTCAGGAAGCCGGAGACGAGCTCGTCGCCGAGTTGCCCGGAGAGCCGCACGAGAAGCTCCGTTGCCTCTTCGCGGTGCTTGTCGGTCGCGAGACGCAGCCCCAGGCCGAACTCGGCGTTGTCCTCGAAGAGCGAGTTGGCCCAGGCCGGGCCGCGGCCGTCCCGGTTTGTGGTGTACGGCGTGGTCGGGAGGTTCCCGCCGTAGATCGACGAGCACCCGGTGGCGTTCGCGATCAGGAGCCGGTCGCCGAAGAGCTGGGTCAGGAGCTTCACGTAGGGCGTCTCGCCGCAGCCGGCGCAGGCCCCCGAGTACTCGAAGAGCGGCTCGAAGAACTGCGAGCCCTTGGCGTCGATCCGCGCCACCCGGGTGCGGTCCACCTCGGGGAGGGAGAGGAAGAAGGAGTAACGCTCGGCCTCGCGGTCGCGGATCGGCCGCTGCGGCTCCATGCGGATGGCCTTGAACCGCGGGTTCGACTTGTCCTTGGCCGGGCAGATCTCGACGCACAGGCCGCAGCCCGTGCAGTCCTCGGGCGCCACCTGGAGGGTGTACTTCATCCCCTTGAAATCGCCGGCCTTGTAGTCCCGGGAAAGGAAACTCTCGGGTGCCCCGGCAAGCTCCGCGGCGTCGTAGACCTTGGCGCGGATCGTTGCGTGCGGGCACGCCAGCGAGCACTGGTTGCACTGGATGCAGACGTCCGGGTTCCACACCGGGATCTCCAAAGCAATGTTTCTCTTCTCCCACTTCGTCGTGCCGACGGGCCAGGTGCCGTCCACGGTGAAGGCCGAGACGGGCAGCAGGTCGCCCTTGCCGGCCATCATCACGGACGTGACCTTCTGGACGAAGTCCGGCGCCTCGCTGGAGACGACCGGCGGGCGGTGGCGGGTGGCCGAGACCGCCGCGGGCACGTTCACTTCATAGAGGTGGGCGAGCGACGCGTCGACCACGGC
>DATEIO010000145.1:0-11991 GCA_035278895.1 Thermoanaerobaculia bacterium
CCGCGCGGCATGCTCGAGGCGAGCATCACGAGGCAGGCGGCCGGCCCGTAGGGGAGGAGCGACTCCTTGCTCTCGAGCCGCTCCAGGTCGGCGTTCGCCGGCAGCCGGCTCGTCTCTGCGATGAACTCCTGAAGCGGCTCCGGGGCATCCGCCGGGAGCTGGCGGTCGTCGGAGCGCATCTGCTGGAAGATGCGCCCGATCTGCTGCATGCCGTGCTCTTCGATCAGCCGGCGCACCGTCCGATCGGCAAGCTCGTCACTCTGGTTCTTGAGCTGGTCGAGGAACCGGTCATCCGACCACTTGGGATCCGGCATTTCGAGGTCTCCTGCCAACGGCCTGCGGGAGAGTCCATGCCTCGCGCGGGAGGACCGACCCGTCCGGTCTAAAATACTGTCCCATTTGGATCTAGACGATTCGGGAGTCTAGCAGGCGGAAGGCGGGAGGTAAAGGCGCACCTGATATGCTCGGCCCGAAAGGAGGGCTGTTGCCGCACGAAACCCCCCTCATCGCCCTGATTTCGCTGGGCCTGGTCTTCGCCTTCGGATTCGGCTTTCTCGCCCAGCGGCTGCACCTCCCACCCCTCGTCGGCTATCTGCTCGCCGGGGTCGCCGTCGGGCCGTTTACGCCGGGCTTCGTCGCGGACGCGCATCTCGCGAGCGAGCTGGCCGAGATCGGCGTCATCCTCCTCATGTTCGGCGTCGGGCTGCACTTTTCCATCCAGGATCTGCTCGCCGTGCGGCAGATCGCGCTTCCGGGGGCGGTCGGGCAGATCGCGGCCGCCACCACGATCGGCACCGCGGTCGCGCTCTCCTGGGGATGGAGCCTGGGGGCCGGCCTCGTGTTCGGCCTCTCCCTCTCGGTCGCGAGCACGGTCGTGCTGCTGCGCGCGCTCGAGGAGCGCAATGCGCTCGACACCGAAAACGGCCGCATCGCCGTGGGCTGGCTGATCGTCGAGGACCTGGCGACCGTGCTCGCCCTCGTGCTGCTGCCGGTCCTGGCCGGGCCGCTCGGAGGAGAGGCGGACGGGGGCGCCTCCCTGTCCGGCGGAGTGATCGCCGGAGAGATCGCTCTGACTCTGGGGAAGGTCGCCCTGTTCATGGCGCTCATGCTGATCGGAGGCCGGCGGCTGGTGCCCTGGCTGCTGGAGCAGGTCGCCCGGACGGGATCGCGGGAGCTGTTCACCCTCTCGGTGCTGGCCGTTGCGCTCGGCATCGCCTACGGCTCGGCCGCGCTTTTCGATGTCTCCCTGGCGCTCGGCGCGTTCTTCGCCGGCGTGGTGCTGAGCGAGTCCGACCTGAGCCACCGGGCCGCGGCCGATTCCCTGCCCATGCAGGACGCCTTCGCCGTCCTCTTCTTCGTCTCGGTCGGCATGCTGTTCGACCCGACGATCGTGGTGCGGGAGCCGCTCCCGATTCTGGCGGTTCTGCTCGTGGTTGTTCTCGGCAAGTCGCTTGCGGCCCTTGCCATCGTGCTGGTCTTCGGATATCCGGTGTCGACGGCGCTGATCGTTTCGGCGAGCCTCGCACAGATCGGAGAGTTCTCCTTCATCCTCGCCGGGCTCGGCGTGACTCTCGGCCTGCTGCCGCCCGAGGGGCGGGACCTGATCCTCACCGGCGCGCTCCTGTCGATCACGCTCAATCCGCTCGTCTTCAAGGCCGTCGATCCCTTGACCGAGTGGCTCCGCGCGCGTCCCCGGTGGACTGCGCGGCTGGAACGTTCTGGACACCGGCCGAGCCTCGCTTCGCCGTCGGAGCGCGAGGACCGGCTGCACGGCCATGCCCTGATCGTCGGCTACGGGCGGGTCGGCAGCGCCATCGGCGAGGTTCTCTCGCGGCTGGACCTGCCCTACGCCATCGTCGAAGAGGATCGCCGGCTGGTCGAGCGGCTCCGCGCCAAGGGGATGTCCGTGGTCTACGGCAATGCCACGACCCCCGGTGTGCTGGAGGCCGCGCACGTCGGCAGCGCCCGCCTGCTCGTCTCCGCCGCGCCGGACGGGCTGCAGACGCGGCGCATCCTGGAGCTTGCGCGCAAGACCAATCCAGCGATCGATACGGTCGTTCGGACGCACAGCGAAGCCGAGCTCGAATACCTCGAGCGGCAGGGAGTCGGCATGGCCATCCTGGGAGAGCGGGAGCTCGCGGTCAGCATGATGGGGTACACCCTGCGCAGCCTGGGCCTGCCGGAGAACGAGGCTCGCCAGGCAGTGCTCGGCTTCCGCGTGTTGAACGACGGAGTCGCCGATCCCGAGCTCGAAGGCACGCCCGAGCTTCGCCCCTGATCCCCGCTACGGCGTGAACAGCTCGAGGCGCGCCGAGTAGGTCACCGATTCGCCGGGCTCCAGGACCGCCATGCCGGTGTCGACCTCCGGCCCCCACTGGGGGCCGAAGGGGTCGGCCCAGTTGAATTGGGGCTCCACGACCGCGATCTTGCGCTCCGGCGGGCCGTAGACCTGAATGGCGCGGATGGGCGGGGAGACCCCCACGATGCGGAGGCCGTAGGCGGCCACGGGGTCGATCACCTGGGCGACGGCGTGGCCGTCCCGGGTTTCCAGGTCCACGAAGCAGTCGTCCAGAAAGAGGTCGCCGAGCGGCTTTCCTCCGGGCTGTGAGAAGTCGTACGGGGTCCCGGCCACGGGGACCACCTCGCCGGTGGGGAGGACCTCGTCGTAGTCGTTCACCAGGGTGCGGGAGCGGGCGGGGAGAAGAAGGCGGCCCTGCTCTCTCTGTCCGCTCGGGAGAAGAAAGTAGGGGTGCCAGCCGATTCCCAGCGGGAGGCGCTCGGCCCCCACGTTCGTCGCGGTGACGGTCAGGGTGAAGGAGTCGCTCCGCAGGACGTTTGCGAACGCGAGATCGGTCGCGGAGGGCCAGCCCCAGCCGAAGTCTCCGGCGTGGAGGGTCGCATCGACACGGTCCTCCTCGTCCGTGGTCTTGCGGCGGATCTCGTCCATGGGAGAGGCGAGGATCAGGCCGTGCATGGCGTATTGCTCGGCGCCGGGCCGCCTCCCTCCCGCGTTGGCGGGCAGGCGGACGCGCGTTCCCAGAATGTCGGCCTCGATGGTTTTGCGGTCCGGCGACAAGGTGCCGCGGATGCGGTTGGCGTAGGGGATGAGGATCGCTCCTCCCAGAAGGTAGGACCCGTTGCCCGCAAAGTCCCCTGTCTCTCCGTCCAGCCTCTGGCGGGCGGCGTCGAGCGGGGGAGAGTCGAGGAGATCGGTCGGGCCCCTTCCAGGGAGATGCGCCGTGATCTGGAGGGTCGTCATCCCCCGGCCGGGAAGGATCTCGGCGCGCAAAAAGGCGGGCCGGTCCGCGTCCGCCGGCTGCGGTCTGTTGAGGATGATGACGGGCTGGCCGCCGACCGTCGTGGGATTGGGTTCAGGCATCTCTCCACGGTAGCATGTCGGCGCGATGAGGCAATGGCCCTTCTTCCTGCTGGCCGCGTTCGGCGAGATCGCCGGGTGCTACGCGTTCTGGGCCTGGGCCCGGCTCGGCCGGCCGGCCTGGTGGCTCGGCTGGGGAACGCTCAGCCTGCTGATGTTTGCCTGGGCTTTGACGCGGATCGACAACAGCTTTGCCGCGAGGACCTTCGCGGCATATGGCGGGGTTTACGTCCTTGGAGCGCTCCTCTGGCTGGTTCTCGTCGAAGGAGCCCGGCCCGACCGCTGGGACCTCCTCGGCGTCGGGCTCTGCCTGCTCGGAACGCTCGTCATCCTGCTGGGGCCACGGTAGCGAATCGCAGCGGGCTCCGGTGCCGCCTCCCCCGCGAGGCCGCGTCGGCCTGCTTCTGGCGCTTGCGCACCGTCGCGGAGGTCCGCTCGAAGACGGAGTCGTAGGCGCTGTCCGGCAGGGACCGGCCCCGCGCCAGGGCCTCGTTGGCCGTCTTCCGGCAGTCCGGACAGCCGCGGAGGAGATGGGCGACGATGAGCCGGGTCTGCTGCCGCTCGAGCCTCCCCTCCGCGAACGCAACGAGATGTTTTGCCGTCGGATGCTCTTCCACGGTGGACCTCCTGGCGATCTCTGATGTTCCGCCGCCAAGGTTACTTTCTCTACATTACGAAGAACATTACGGAGCGTGAGCGGCTGGCACAAGGCGTGCTAACCTGCCGGGAGGAGTCTGTCGTCGAGGTGGTGAAACCCGGGCCGGAGACCCGGCCCCTTTCGCGGGAGGAGTGTAGATGGACATCCTGACCTGGATTATCGTCGGTCTCGTCGCCGGCGTCCTGGCGTCGCTCGTCGTGGGAAAAGGCTACGGTATCGTCGGCGACATCATCGTCGGCATCGTGGGCGCTTTCATCGGCGGCTGGATCTTCCGGCAGATGGGGTGGAGCACACCCTTCGGGGGATTGCCCGGCACCATCTTCGTCGCCTTCATAGGCGCCTGCGTTCTGCTCTTCATCCTGAGGCTGATCCGGCGGTAGCGGCCCGGGCGAGCGTGTCGAGCACGCGCCGGTTGGCTGCCGCGTCCTTGACCGCCACGCGCAACGCGTGGCGGCCGAGGACGGTGCTCGTGGCACCCGCGTCGCGCAGGAACACGCCTTCAGCGCGGCAGCGCTCGCAGAGCGTGGCCGCGTCCGGCCCTTGGCGAGGGAGGAGACAGAGAACGTAGTTGGCGGCTCCCCCCAGGATCTCCGCGCCGGGCAGGGTCTGCCGCAGGCCTTCCCGCAGCTCCTCGCGCAAAGTCGCGGTCTCCCGGTAGCGCTCCTCGTAATAGCCCGGATCGCGCAGGGCGGCCACGGCCGCGACCTGCGCGGGCAGGCTCACCGCCCAGGGAGGAGTGAGCGCCCGCAGAGCCCGCGCCAGGGACGGAGGGCCGCACAGGTAGGCCGCCCGGGCGCCGCTTAAGGCATACACCTTCGACATCGACTTGCAGACGACCGCGTTGCCGCTCTCCGCCGCGAGCTGCTCGACGGATTCTCCGCTCCCCACGTAGTCGATGTACGCCTCGTCGATCCAGACGCGCGTAGGGGCCGGCACCTCGGCCAGAAGAGGCTCGAGAACGCTCCGCGGCAAGGTCTGACCCGTGGGGTTGTTCGGATTGACCAGGACGGCGAGGTCATAGCGCCGGCTCCGCAGCCGCGAGAGCAGCTCCTCCGGGTCGAGGCGAAAGCCGTCCGTCCTGGAGAGGCGGAGACGGTCCACCCGGCAGCCGACGACGCGTTCGAGGACGTGGGCGTACTCGCCGTACGTCGGATCCGGCAGGAGCACCCGCGAGGCCGGAGTGAGCCACTGGCGGAACGCCAGGAAGACGAGGCTGGACGATCCCGCGCCCAGAGCCAGGGACTCGGGGGGCACGCCGCGCGCCTCGGCGATCGTCCGGACGAGGCCGCGTCCGTCCGTGGGCGGCGACGTCCGGAGAAGCCATGGAAGGTGCTCTTCGAGAGCGCGGACCGCGCCCGGAGCCGGAGGAAACCAGGCGTCCAGCACGTCGGCGTTGACGATGCAGCTCTTCCGGTCCAGCGTCTCGAACGTCTCGCCGATCGCCTCGAAGAAGGCGCCGCCGTGAAAGCAGGCCTCTTCGGTGAAGGGGACGTCCAACTGCCAGTCCAGGGAGGGGCGGAGCCGGTGGAGCAGGGGGGCGAAACCGGCCGCGGACGTCCGCAGACGGGAGAGGGTGGCCGTCATCAGCTCATAGGTCACCCGGCCGGCCTGCGTCCGCAAGCCCAGGGGCTCCAGGCCCACCTTGCGGTAGAGGCCCAGCACCTCGCGGCGTCCGATGGCCGCGATCCGGGTGCCGCCCCGCGACTCGATCAGGCGGAAGGCGGCATACATGAGGAGGAACGCCAGGGCCCGGCCGCGGTGCCGGGGCGGCACCGTCAGCAGGCGGACCTCCCAGAGCCCGCCGTCACAGGCGAACGGCAGAGCCTCCCGGGAGAAGTACTTGTCGAGAGAGTAGCCGTCCCGGCCGGGAGGCGTCAGGCTGACGAAGCCCGCGATCTCTCCGCCTTCGGTGACGACGATGTACTCGTTCCGGTCATCGAGGGCGTCACGGAGGCGCTCTTCCTCATTGACGGAGTGCTGGCCGAGCTCGGAGGCGTAGACCGCGTGGCGCATCCTGTAGATGGCCTCGCGGTCGGCACCGCCGGCGAGAGCGATCCGAGCTCGGGACATGCTCGGGTCATACTAGCTCTACTTGAGCGTCAGCCGCACCTCGTCGATCCGGAAACGGAACGTCCGTACGTCCGGGCCGCCGCCCCAGAAGAAGCCGATCGTGTCGCTGCCGTCCACGCCGAAGTCGGCGAGGGGGAAGGTGTATTGCTTCCAATCCGGGCCGGCGACGAAGCTTTTCATGGACGGCATCTGGCCCAGGCGGGTGGCGAAGAGCATGATCTGGTAGGTCCCGCCGTCTCCCTGCGCCCAGAAGGAAATCTCTTTCACGCCGGACAGATCGGCTGCGGCCATGGGCCGCTCTCCGGGGGAGAACATCATGCCGGCCCAGGGGAAGGCGAATCCCTTCTTCGTCTCGCCCGAGATCTCCAGCGCCTTGCCTCCCTGCACGCCGCCGGAGACGACCTCCTTGGCCACGACCGACTGGCCGCCCGCGAGCTTGTCCGTGGATTCGACCCAGCCGAAGCCGAAGCGGGCCGTGAGGCTGCCGTCCTCGAAATCGCTCACCAGGCCGGAGACGGCGGGCGTCGAAGGCTTCTCCGCCCTGGCCAGCTCGGTCTTCGGGCGCTCCACGGGATGGCCCGCCTTCCAGATCCGGAGGATGTTCCGGGTGGCAGTCACGTCCTGGCCGGGATCGCCCTCTACGAGCACGAGGTCCGCCCGGAGACCCGGGGCGATGCGGCCGCGGTCCGTGAGGCCGAAGATCCGGGCCGGAGCGGAGGTGGCGGCCGCCAGCGCTTCGGTGGGGGAGAGGCCGGCTCCAACCAGCAGCTCCATCTCCCGGTGGATGCTCGCTCCGTGGGCCGTGCCGGGGTTGGGCGCGTCGCTCCCGGCGAGGATCGTCACGCCGGCCGCCTCGAGCTGCCGGACCGCCGCAACGGCGTGCTCCATCCGGGTCGGCGCGCTGGGGCGGGACGGGAAGGAGCGGCCGAGGTTCGTGACCTCGTCGGGCCGCAGGTAGGGCGCGAGCCGCGCGTCCTCGATCAGCGACTTGCCGCTGGGAACCCCCGCCGTGCTCTCGACCACGGTCAGGGTCGGCACCACGAAAGCCCTTTTCGCGGCCACCAGGGCCGCGAAGCCCGGCTCTGGAGCCCGGTCGGCAAAGATGTGGACGAGCCCGCTGGCCCCCGCCTCGATCGCCGCCTTGGCGCGGTCCTCCGTGCTCACGTGGACCACGGCGAGCTTGCCGCGCTTGCGGGCCGCTTCGATCAAGGCGGTGATGATGCTCTGATCGAGCCCGGGGAGATTCAGGTTGTAGGCCTTTCCGTCCTCCGAGACGATCTTGATGTAGTCCGAGCCTTCGGCGATGCGGGCGTCCACCCAGGCCTGGGCCTCTTCCGGCTTCGTGAGCGTGGGGATCGGCATGCCGAACTGCGTCCCGTGTCCGCCGGGAGCGGTCGCCAATGTGCCCGCGCTGCGGAGGTCGGCCCGGCCGGGAGCACCGTCTTTCGCCTGCTCCTCCCGCAGGGCTCGGGCGAGCTCGTGGGACGTGAACATGTCGAGCTCGGTCGTCACCCCGAAGACGAGGGCCCGCTGCAGCGAGTCGCCGAAAGTGTGGGTATGAGAGTCGATGAAGCCCGGCAGCAGCGTCGCCCCGGAGCCGTCGATCACCTCAGCCCCCGCGGGCGCCTTCGCGTCCGGTCCCACGGCGGCGATGCGGCCGTCGGTAACGACCACGGTTCCTTTCGGGATCATGGACGTCCCATCGAAGACGCGGACGTTGGCGATGGCGAACGTCTCGGCGCGGAGGCCCGAGGCGAGAAGGAAAAGCGCGAGGAAGAGAGCTCGAGATCGGTTCATGGCGGTTCAGGTCCTTTCGTCGTTGGCCCCAGTCTCTGCCGAAGCAGGGAGGGGCGGACAGTCACCGCCGTCACGATTCCAGGATGACGAATGTCATGCTGTTCAAGTCGGGCCGGTTTTCTGTTTCTTGCCCGGCCTGTAGATCTCTCCCTTGCGCTTCCGCTTGCCGCCGATCCCTTTGAGAATGAAATAGGTCGCTTCCGAGTCCATGTCGACGAAGTGGCCTCCTCCCTGGGACCTCTCGTCTCCCCAGTCGAGCCCCTTTTTGAACCCGGCCGACTGGTGATCGTACTCGTGGGCTCCCGGCATGATCGACGCGTCGTCCTTCCTCTCCCGTTCGTCGTGCCGCAAGGTCAGGTTCAAGGGATTGAGGGCGTGCGGCTCGAACGGCTTGCCCAGCGACTTGAACGACTCCTTCCAGGCCTCGTGGTGGAACGCTCCGAGATGGCTCGTGCCGGTCAGGTCTTCCTTGGAGTCCAGGGCCTTCCGGACCCGCTTTTTCTTCTTGTCGTTCGAGACCACGTTCGAGAGCATGTGCTTGACGACCGGCCAGGTCTGCGGGCTGCTGAAATCCTTTTCTTCCCACTTCATCTTCTTGTGATCTTCCGCCATCACGTTCTGCAGCTTCTTGCGGACGTCTCCCTGCTTCTGGTTGTAGAGCTTGGAGGTCCCTTTCTTCATCTGCTCTTCGGAGACCGCTTCCCGGTGAGCCCTGCGAAGGTACGAGTTGTGGCCGAGATTGGTCTTCATCATGTCGCGTCCCCGCTGCATCAAGGCCTTCTGGGCCTTTTTGCCGTACTTGCCCCGCTTCTTGGGACGGTCCTCGAACGCCTTTTTGCGGAGATCCTGGAGCTCGTCGAACTCTGTCTTTTCGTTCGCGGAGGTGGGGTACGCGGTCTTCGCGATCGCCTCGAGCTCTCCGGCCTTGTGTTTCCTCCTCCGTTCGACGACCTCTTTGTCGGGCTTGGGTCCCATCTCATCTTCCGAATCCGAGCTGTCCTCGTAAAAATCGAATCCCTTCCCGAGGAGCTTGAGCGACTTCCTGTTCCAATGCCGGTTCACCTCGTCGACGTCAGACTCCTCTTCGCTGTCCGTATCCGAATAGTCGAAATCCTCCGGAGGAATTGTCGTCGTGGTGGCCGGCTGAGTTGAAGGCACGCTCGGAGTCCGGACGAGCTTCACGGCATCGTCCGCGGAATAGGGAGTGCCGTCCTGGTGGAGCTTCAGGATCGCGGTCTTTTCGGAGTCGGACAGCTTCCTGAACCAGGGAACGCGGTTGTCGAGGCGGGAGTACGCCTTCCCATCCGGCTTGAGGATCTGTCTCTGAATGACGTTCGAGAGGTTGTGGCCGAAGCGCTCCGCCTGTTCGATCGCATCCGGCGCCCCCGGGCCCTCCGGCTCCTTCCCGGACTCGGACGTGGGATAGGGGCCGAAGGGACGCGCCTGCAGGGCCGTCCGGGCCGGGGCGGTGGCAGGACGCCGCAGAGACCAGGCTCTCATCGCAAGATCACGGATTCCAGCTCCCGACTTCCCCGGGCAGCATCTGGAACGTCTCCGCCGGGCCGGCTTCCCAGCGCACGGCCCGCAGGCCGCCGTCGCCGTCCACGTCGATCCCGAGGAAGCGGCCGGCGCTCGTCTGGAGGGCCATGGAGGCCGGGCCGAGCCGCTTGAACGTGAAGGTCTCGGGCTCGTCTTCCTCGTGGCTTGCGGCGAGAAGGCGGCCGCCCTGGCCGGGCTCCAGGGAGAGATAGGTGCCGTCGTGCGCCTGGACGCTCACGAGATCGCCGTCCTCCAACTCCTCGCCGTTCCAGTCCCAGAGGGCGAAGGTCTCTCCGGGGCCGCGGGTCCAGCGGTCGGCCTTCACGGCGATCTCCAGATCCTCCCCGGTCTCCTCCTCCGGGATCTCTCCCTCGGGCGCCAGATACTGGCCGGTCGTGCTCCGCAGGGTGACCTGCTGCACCGAGGCGGAGAGGAAGCTCTTGAAATCGAACCACATGGGAGCCTTCGTGCCGTCCGGCCGGATGAGCCAGAAGCCCCGCATGTCGCGGTTCTTCGGCCGGCTATGCAGCGCATGGATGGGCTCGTTGCAGTAGAGCTGCCAGTAGAGGGCCCAGCGCACGCCCCAGCCCAGGGCAGCCTCGGTCAGGCCCTTGATCACTCCGCGCTGGGTCTGGCCGCGCTTCAGGTGGTCCTTGGCCACGCCGAACTCGCCCAGGTAGATGTTCTTCGCCCCGAAGGCGCGGCTGTTCGGTGCCTTGGCCGCCAGGTAGTCGAGCGCCTTGACGAGCTTCTTCTTGTCGAAGCCGATGTCCCAGCTCGAATAGGAGTAGAGGTCCGCGTGAGTGAAGGGAACGACGTTGTTCGTGGCCGTCACCTGCCCCTTCATCGCCCGGCCGAGGTGGTTGACCTCGATCGCGTGATAGACCTCGACGCCCCGCTGGCCGACTTCGTTCCGGGCCTGGTCCACGCCGTCCTGGCGCGCGTTGAAGAAGTCGATGAGCCCCTGGATGCGCACCGGGTCCGGGGCGCCCTCTTCGGGCATCCCCGCGCGGAGCATGTGGTCTCCCTCCCAGTTCTGCAGCACGAACGTCTTGCCGCTCCCGGCGTAGGTCATGAGCAGGTACCTGGCGATCTTGTAGGCCTGATTCTGCTCCAACTGGACCTCCTCAGGGTCCATGCCGTCCAGGAAGTAGACCTCCAGGTTCGGGACCACCTCGAGGATGTAGGTCTTGAACGGCTTGTCGAACAGCGCCTGGTAGTAGGGCCGCTGGAGCGTTTCCCAGACCTCCTTGGAGGGATCGTCCCAGTCCGAATTGAAGGGGTAGAAGTTCTCCCCGTCGTAGGGGAGCCAGACCTTGATTACCCGCGTGCCGAGGTCCAGGAGCTGGTTCGCGCCCTCGTTCAGGTAGTCCTCACCGGTGAAGGAGTACTTGCCGGCCGCGTGCGTGGAGCCGAGCACGTCGCGGACGCTCTGGGCGGAGGCCTCCGGAGCCAGGATCGCCCCGGCCAGGGCAAAGGCGAGAAGCATGCGGGAGAGGGACGGAGGAAAAGAACGAATCTTCATCATTGCTGAGTCCGCCTTCAAGCTCCTTCATTGTACCTTGTTGTCCGGAAAGGGGGAGCGGATGAAAGCGGCAGTGATCGACGGCTACGGCGGCAGCGACCGGTTGGACGTGAGGGAGGTCCCGGATCCCGGGCCACCGGGCCCCGGCCAGGTGCTCGTCCGGGTGCGGGCCACGAGCATCAACCCCGTGGACTGGAAGATTCGCCGGGGAAGCCTGCGCCTCGTCCTGCCGGCGCGCCGGTTTCCCCTGATCCTTGGCTATGACGCCGCCGGAGAGGTCGCGGACATCGGCCCCGAGGTGACCCGCTTCCAGGTAGGGGACCCGGTCTTCGGAGGCATCGACACCCAGAACACCGGAGGTGCCTACGCCGAGCTTGCGCTCGCCCGGGAAGACGCCCTGGCGTCGATTCCGGAATCCCTCTCCTTCGAAGAGGCCGCGGCCCTACCCGTAGCGGGCCTGACCGCGCTCCAGGCCCTGCGGGACAAAGGAGAGCTTGTGGCGGGGGAGCGGGTCGCCATCCACGGCGGCTCCGGCGGAGTCGGCCACCTGGCCATCCAGATCGCCCGCGCCCTGGGCGGCAAGGTGACCGCCACCGCGAGCCACCGCAACCAGCAGCTCTTGCGGGATCTGGGAGCCCACCGCGCGATCGACTACGAAGAAGAGGACCTGACCGCCGAAGACGACGCCTGGGACATCCTCTTCGACACCGTCGGAAACCTCTCCTACCGGGACGTCGAGCCCTCCCTCGCCGGAGATGGCGGCATCTATGTGACCACCATCACCCATCCGAGCTCCCTGGGCTGGAGCGCTCTCACCGCCATCCAAGGCCTCTTCGGTCAGAAAAAGAGGTCCCGCCTCGTGGTCGTCCGCCACAAATCCGAAGACCTGGCGGCCCTCGCCCGCCTGGCGGACCAGGGGAGGATGCGGCCGGAGATCCAGGAGGTCTTCCCGCTGGAGAAGATCCGGCAGGCGCACGATCTCTCGGAGACGGGGCGGGTGCGGGGGAAGCTGGTGGTGCGGCTCGA
>DATEIO010000146.1:0-2218 GCA_035278895.1 Thermoanaerobaculia bacterium
GAGGTTCACGAGCACCATCCTCGCAGGGCTTTCGGCGAGGTGCTCCAGGCGGCGGAGGAGGACGGCGTCCTCGGTCTCCTTGCCCCGGTTCCTCTGCTCGGACGGCAGCTCGTGCTCGAGCTTGCCGCGCAGGGCGCCGCGCCGCTCTTTTTCCTGGCGTGCCTGCTCGGGGGTGAAGAAGCCCAGGGATTCGAGATCGTCCACGTCCTTGCCTTGCCAGAAGGACTGGAAGGTGGGCATGTCGTGGGTGTTGAGGCTCGCGACCGATTTCGCAGGGGGCTCGCGGAGGCCTTCGCTCCCCGGTTGCAGCTCGTACTGCACCACGTACATCCCCTGGATCTCATGGCGCTCCATGGCCTCGCCGATCTCGGGCGCCACGGTGCCGAGGTTCTCGCCCACGATGATCGACTGGTGGCGGTGGCTTTCGAGCGAGAGCACCGCGAAGAGCTCCTCCATGGGGTAGCTCACGTAGACGCCGTTCACGGCCTCCATTCCGCGCGGAATCCAGAAGAGCCGCTGGAATTGCATCACGTGATCGATGCGCAGCACCCCCGCGTGCTCCAGGTGGTGGCGCAGGCATTCGATCAGGTGCGCGTAGCCGCTGTCCCGGAGCTGGTCGGGCTTGAGCGGCGGGAAGCCCCAGTTCTGGCCCTTGGTGAAGAAGGCGTCCGGCGGCGCTCCCGCAGAGGCTCCGACGGCGAAGAGCTCGCGCTCGCGCCAGATGTCGAACGCGCTGCCGTGGACGCCCAGCGGCAGGTCGAGGTAGAGCCCCGGCCCGCGCTTGCGCGCCTCCTTGGCCATCCCCGCCATCTGCCGCTCGGCCGCCCATTGGGCCCAGAGGTGGTAGCGGTAGTCCTCCTCGTCGTAGTCGGCGTAGGCGAGGGAGCCTTCGCGCAGCCGCTCGGGCCAGGTCTGCCAGGGCTCGCCGCGGCGGTCGCCCACGGCGCGGAAGGCGGCGTAGTCGTTGAGGTGAGGTTTGTCCGTCAGGAAGCTCTCGAACTCTTCGTCTTTTCCACCGGTCTTCTGGTAGAAGCGGTGGGCGAGCTCTTCGAGCACGCGGCGCTTCAACGCCAGGAGCCGGGGATAGTCCACCCGGGGGAGAGCGCGCAGCGCCTCGATCTCGCGGTGGAAGTCGGAGGATTCGAGGAGACGCCGGGCCGCGGCGGACTCCTCCATCTCCGGCAGGCGCCGCGGGTCGAGGTAGAGCTCGTTCCAGAACAGGCGCGAGGCCGGGGCATAGGGCGAGGGCTCGCACGGCTCGTCCAGGAACGACGCGAGGAGCGGGAGGGTCGCGACCACGCCGCCGCCCAGGCCCGCCGCCCACTCGGCCAGGGTTTCGAGATCCGAGAGATCGCCCGCGCCCCAGCTCCGCTGGGTGTAGAGGGCGTAGAGCGGCAGGAACACGCCCCAGAGCGGCCGGCCGTTGCCGGTGTAGGCGCGGGTGGGCGCCGAGATCACCATCGACTCCGCGGTCTTGCCGCCGGATTCGATGGTCAGCATGTGGTAGCCGGGCGGGAGCGTGGACTCCGGCCAGGTCAAGGGACGTCCGGGGGCGAGGTCCACTCCCCAGCCGCGCCGCTCCCCGCCTTCGAGGTCCAGGTGGCAGGCGGCCGAGCCGCCGCCGTTCAAGCGCACCTCGACCTCCGGGACCCGGCCGTCCCAGGCCACGATCACCGGCTCGATCGGCCGGTCGGCCAGCTCTTCGCGCCGGAAGGCCAGGGCTTCGGGCACGTCGGCCATGCCGTCCAGCGGCGCGTCGAGCGCCCGGAGCACGCCCAGGAGCGCTTCCGGGCTCGCCTGGACGTGGTTCCCCGAGTTGTCGTGATAGGAGGTCTGGGCTCCGTAGAGCCGGGCCAGCGTGTTCAGGTCTTCGAGCTCGTTTGCCAAGTCAGTCTCGCTCCGCTCGGGGCTCAGGAGCCGCCGAGGATCTGCCAGATCCCCTGAAGGGGGATGCGTACCCAGTCGGGCCGGTTGTTGAGCTCGTAGCCGAGCTCGTAGATCGCCTTCTCCAGCACGTAGACGTCCAGCATCAGCGCCAGCTCCTCACGGTCCTGCGGCACGAACGACGCGCCCTGGGCCCGGGCGAGGTAGGCCCGGAGAAAGGCCGCGGAGACCCAGCGCTCCCAGTAGAGAGCCCAGCTCTCGAGCGCGGGGAGCGACTCCGGAGAGGCCACCCCGGCCGCCACCTCTTCGAACAGCTTCGCATAGGCGGCGTACT
>DATEIO010000147.1:0-6661 GCA_035278895.1 Thermoanaerobaculia bacterium
CTCAGCGCCAGAATCTCGCGGCTCAGCTCCGCGGGGATCGCCAGCCGGTGCTCCCCGGCCCGGAACGAGGGGACCGCGGGCCGCGGATGGTCGAACGGCAGGTCGAGCAGCGGCGGCGCCCCGTCGAGCCGCCGCTTCCAGTGGTCGATGTGCGCCTCAAGGACATCGCCCCGCAGCCACGAGCGCTGCCAGCGGGCGAAGTCGGCGTACTGGATCGGCAGCTCAGGCAGGGGCGAGCCCGCGCCGCGCGAGAAGGCCGCGAACAGCTCGCTCATCTCGCTCACCAGCACGTCCATGGACCACCCGTCGCTCACGATGTGGTGCATGGAGAGGTGAAGGACGTGGCATTCCGTCGCCTCGCGCAGCAGCAGGACGCGCAGCAGCGGCCCGCGGGCGAGATCGAACGGGCGGCGGGAGGCCTCGGCGAGCCGCCGGCGTTCTTCCTCCGGGCGGGAGATCTCCGGAAGGCCGCTCAGGTCGACCACCGGCAGCGGCAGGGAGAGGGTGGGCGCCACCCTCTGGGCCGGCAGGCCGCGCTCGGCGACGAAGGTGGTGCGCAGGGTCTCGTGCCGCCGGACGATCTCGTCGAGCGCGCGCCGGAGCACGGCCACGTCGAGCGGGCCGGCGAGCCGCAGCGCGCTCGGCAGGTTGTACAGCGGGCTCCCCGGCTGGAGCTGCTCCAGGAACCAGAGGCGCTGCTGGGCAAAGGAGAGCGGCAGGAGCCCCTCGCGCGGCGTGCGGACGAGCGGCGGCCGGTCCCATCCCTGCTCCGCGCTCCTCAGCGTCTCGACGCTCTCGCTCAGCGCGCGCACGGTCGGCCGCTCGAAGATCACGCGCAGCGGCAGCTCGACGCCGAAGCTCTCGTGCAGGCGGGAGACGAGCTGGGTGCCGAGCAGCGAGTGGCCGCCGAGGTCGAAGAAGCTTTCCTCGGCCCCCGCGCGCGGGATCTGGAGCAGGTCGGCGAAGATCCCCGCCACCATCTCCTCGACCGGGGTGCGGGGGGCGATCCACTCCTCCGCCGCTGCGTTGTCCTCGGGCGCCGGCAGCGCCTTCCTGTCCACCTTGCCGTTGGCGGTCAGCGGCAGGTTGGCGAGCGCCACGAACGCCCCAGGCACCATGTACTCCGGGAGCCGCGCCGCGACCCAGGCGCGCAGATCGGCAGCCGCCGGGGCTCCCTCCAGGGCTGGTACGACGTAGGCGACGAGGCGCTTCTCACCGGGCCGGTCCTCGCGGACGATCGCCAGCACCTCTTCTATCTCCGGGTGCTGCGACAGCGCGGACTCGATCTCCCCCAGCTCGATGCGGAAGCCGCGGATCTTGACCTGCTGGTCCGCGCGCCCCAGGAACTCGATGGTACCGTCCGCCAGGTAGCGGCCCAGGTCGCCCGTGCGGTAGAGGCGCTCGCCGGTTTGCGGGTGGATAAGGAAGCTGGCGCGGGTCTTCTCCTCGTCGCGCCAGTAGCCCAAGGCGACGCCGACGCCGCCGATGAAGAGCTGGCCGGGCACGCGGACGGGCGACGGCTGGAGCGCCGCGTCGAGCACGTGGAACGTCTGGTTCCACATGGGCCGGCCGTACGGGATGCTGGGCCACGCCGGATCGACCTGCCGGATCGGGTAGAGGATCGACCAGATGGACGCCTCGGTGGCACCCCCCATGCTGATGATCTCGGCGTTCTCCCAGAGCACGCGGATGCGCCCGGGGAGGGTGACGGGGATCCAGTCGCCGCTCATCATCACCAGGCGGAGCCCGGCGGGCCGCGCCTCCGGGTGCCGCTCGACCTCGTCCACGAGCATCTCCGCGAGTGTCGGCACCGTGTTCCAGAGGGTGACGCGGTGGCGCCCCACGAGGTCGATCCAGAGGGCCGGATCGCGCCGCGCGCCGGCCGGCGCCAGCACCGCCGCGCCCCCGGCCGCGAGGAGGCCAAAGAGGTCGTAGACCGACAGGTCGAAAGAGAGCGAGGAGAGGGCGAGCACCCGGTCCTCCGGTCCGATCCCAAACCGCAGGTTCAAGTCGCAGAGCGTGTTGACCGCGCCGCGGTGGTCGATCATCACCCCCTTCGGGCGGCCGGTGGAGCCCGAGGTGTAGAGGACGTAGGCCAGGCTGTCGGGCCGCGGCCCGGGCCCGGCATCGTCCTCCCCGTCCAGCTCGATCTCGTCGAGGGGGACGATCTTCGCCCCGGTTGCGGGGAGGCGCTCCACCAGCCGGGCCTGAGTGAGGAGGACCGGTACGTCTTCGAGCATGGCCGCGAGCCGTTCCTGCGGGTACTCGGGGTCGAGCGGTACGTAGGCCGCGCCGGTCCGCAGGATGCCGAGAAGCCCGACCACGGTCTCGAAGGAGGGCTCCGTGCAGACGCCGACGAGCGCGCCCTCGCCGATCCCGAGGCGCCGCAGGCGGGCGGCCAGGGCGCGGGTGCGGCGGGCGAGCTCTCCGTAGGTCATCTCCCGGGGATCGGAAATCAGCGCCGTGCGCTCCGGCGCCCGCTCCGCCTGGCGCTCGAACAGCTCCGGCAGGGTGGTGTTTTTGGGTAGATCCGTCGTGGTGTCGTTCCACTCCAACCGCTGGTGGATCTCGGCCGGGGAGAGGAAGGGGAGCTCCGACAGCCGCAGCCGGGGGTCGGCCACCGCGCCTGTGAGCAGGTGCAGGAAGTGCTCGACCATCCTCTGGACGGTGGCGCCGTCGAAGAGGTCGCGATTGTATTCCAGCACCCCGGCGAGCCCGCCGCCGGACTCAGACAGGAGGAGCGTGAGGTCGAACTTGGCCGTGCCGCTCTCCGGGGTCATGGGCTCGAAGCGGAGGCCCGGCACCTCGACCGCGCCCAGAGGCGTGCTCTGCAGCGCGAAGGCGACCTGGAAGAGCGGCGTCCAGCTCAGGCTGCGCTCGGGCTGCAGCTCCTCGACCAGCCGCTCGAAGGGGAGGTCCTGGTGGGCGTAGGCGCCCAGGAGACCTTCGCGGACGCGCGCCACGAGCTCCGGGAGGTCCGGGTCACCCGCGAGGTCGGTGCGCAGGACGAGCGTATTGGCGAAGAAGCCGACCAGCACCTCGGTCTCGACGTGGTTGCGGCCCGCGATCGGCGTGCCGACGCTCAAGTCGGTCTGGCCCGCGTGGCGGGAGAGGAGCGCCTGGAAGGCCGCCATCAGGGTCATGAACAGGGTGGCGCCGCGCTGCCGCGCGAGCTCGCGGAGCGCGGCGGCGAGCGGCCCGGGGATTGTCACCGGCCGGGCCGCGCCGCGGAAGGTCTGGACCGCGGGGCGGGGGCGGTCGGTCGGCAGTGTGAGGACGGCGGGCGCCCCTTCCAGCCGGCCGCGCCAGTAGCCGAGCTGGCGCTCGAGCACCGCGCCCGCGAGCCAGCGCCGCTGCCAGCTCGCGAAGTCCGCGTACTGGATCGCGAGCTCCGGCAACGGCGAGGGGAGGCCGCGCGAGAAGGCGCCGTACAGGAGCGCCAGCTCCCGCACCAGCAGCTCCACGGACCAGCCGTCGCCGATCACGTGGTGTAAGGTGAGCAGGATCGCGTGCTCGCCGTCGCCCAGGCGCACCAGGACCTGCCGCAGCAGGGGGCCGCGCTCCAGGTCGAACGGACGCCCGGCCTCCATCCCGGCGAGACGCCGCGCCTCCTGCAGGGCCGCGGGCGCTCCCAGGCCGCCCAGGTCGATCGACGGCAGCGGCACGGGCGCCGCGGGAGCGATCCCCTGCACCGGCTCTCCGCGCTCGCTCCTGATCGTGGTGCGCAGGGCCTCGTGGCGGCGCACGGTCTCGTCCAAGGCGGCCGAGAGCGCGGGCACGTCGAGCGGGCCGTGCAGGCGGAAGGCCGTGAAGAGGTTGTAGGCGGCGCTCCCGGGCTCCATCCGGTCGAGGAACCAGAGCCGCTGCTGGGCGAAGGAGACCGGCAGCCCGCCGTGGCGCGGGACCCTCTCGAGGCGCGGGCTCTCGCTCCCCTCTCCGGCCTGGAGCGCCCGCCCGGCGATCCTCGCGAGCCCCGCGACCGTGGGCGCGTCGAAGACGGTACGGACCGGCAGCTCGACGCCGAGCGCCGCGTGGAGGCGCGCGGCGAGCTGCACCGCGGAGAGCGAGTGCCCTCCGAGGTCGAAGAAGGAGTCTTCCACCCCGGGCTCCAGGCGCAGCACCTCGGTGAAGAGACCGGCGATCAGCTCCTCGAGCGGCGTGCGCGGAGCGGTCCCGGCCGTGCGGCCGCGCGCCTCGGGGGCCGGCAACGCCTTGCGGCTCAGCTTGCCGTTGGGCAGCCGCGGCAGCTCCTCCAGGCGGACGAACTGCGCCGGCACCATGTAGCGGGGGAGGCGCTCCTCCAGAAACCGCCGCAGCGCGGTCTCGTCCACCTTGTCCTCGCGCGGCACGAAGTAGGCGACCAAGCAGAGGTCCCCGGGCGCGTCCTCGCGCGCCACGACCGCGGTCTCGCGCACGCCCGGATGGACCCCCAGCGCGGCCTCCACCTCCCCCGGCTCGATGCGGAAGCCGCGGATCTTCACCTGGTGGTCGGCGCGGCCCAGGAGCTCCAGCCTCCCGTCGGGCCGGGAGCGGGCAAGATCGCCGGTGCGGTAGAGGCGGGCGCCCGGCGTGCCACCGAACGGATCAGGGACGAAGCGCTCGGCCGTCAGGTCCGGACGGCCGAGATAGCCGCGAGCGACGCCCAGGCCGCCGAGGAGTAGCTCGCCCGGTGCGCCCGGCGGCACCGGTTCTCCCCACCGGTCCAGCAGGTAGGCCTGGGTGTTGTCGATCGGGCGTCCGATGGAGATCCGATCCTCCTCCCCCACCCGGTCCAGGGTGGACCAGATCGTGGTCTCGGTCGGTCCGTAGACGTTCCATAGCGAAGCCGTGCGCCGCCGGATCTCCGCGGCCAGGGTCGGGGGCAGCGCCTCGCCGCCGCAGAGGGCCGCGAGATCCGGGCTCCCCGTCCAGCCGGCGTCGAGCAGCAGCCTCCAGGTGGCGGGGGTCGCCTGGAGAGCCGTGGCACCGGAGGCGGCCAGCAGGTCGCGGAGCCGCGTGCCGTCCGTGGCCTCCTCGCGGCTCGCCAGCACCAGGCGGGCGCCGACCAGGAGCGGCAGGTAGATCTCCAGCCCGGCGATATCGAAGGAGAGCGAGGTCACCGCGACCAGCGTGTCGCGCGCCTCGAGACCCGGCTGCGCCGCCATGGAGGCGAGGAAGTTGGCGAGCGCGCCGTGGGAGATCTGGACCCCCTTGGGCCGGCCGGTCGAGCCCGAGGTGTAGATCACGTACGCCAGTCGATCGGGATCGCACACCCCTTCCAGGCGCTCCGGGCTTCGCGCCTCGATCGTCTCCCGGTCCGCGGACGTCAGGACCACCCGGAGGCCGGCGTCCTGGGCCATCAGCTCCAGCCGCTCCGCCGGGTAGGCCGGATCCAGGGGCACGTAGGCCCCTCCCGCCTTGAGGATGCCAAGCACGCTGGCCACCAGATCGACCGAGCGCTCCAGGAGGATCCCCACCCGCTCCTCGGCCTCGACCCCCTGGGCGCGCAGGTGGCGCGCGAGGCGGTTCGCCCGCCGGTCCAACTCGCGGTAGGTGAGAGACTCGCCGCCGAAGACCAGGGCCACGGCCTCGGGCGAGCGGTCCACCTGCTCTTCGAACAGGCGGTGGACGGCCCTCCCCGACCAGGGGGTCGCGCGGGCCGTACCGTTCCAGTCCACGAGCAGCTCCTGCTGCTCCGCCGGGGTCAGCGCCGGCAGATCCCCGAGGGTCCGGCCGGAGCCGGCCGGCAGCGCCGCGAGCAGCCCCTCGAAGTGGCGCAGCAGGCGGGCGGCGTCTGGCGCCTCGATCCGCTGCGGGTCGTGGAGCAGCGTGAGGGAGAGCCGTTCGCCCGGCGTCGCGAGCAGGCTCAAGGGGCTGTCGAGCTGCTCGGTCACCTCGGCGGCGTCCAGGCCCAGCCCCTGCCCCGCCCGCTCCCGCACCGCCTCGTCGACGGGATAGTTTTCGAAAGCCAGCACGCTCTCGAACAGCGGCCGCCCAGCGGGCACCTCGCTCCAGGCCCGGATCTCAGCGAGCGGGCTGGATTCGTACTGCAACACCTCGGATTGCCGGTCCTGCAGCTCGCGGAGCCAGGGGCCGAGCCGCGCGGAGCGCTCCACCCGCACCCGCGCCGGCAGGGTGTTGATGAACAGGCCGACGATCGACTCGATGCCGGGGAGCGGCGCCGAGCGCCCGCCGGTGACCGCGCCGAAGACCACGTCCTCCTCGCCGCTGTAGCGGTGCAGAAGAAGGGCCCAGGCCCCCTGCACCACGCTGTTGAGCGTCACTGCGAGGCTCTGAGCGAGATGGCGGAGCGCTTCCGTGGCGAGAGGCGACAGAGCGGCATGGGTGGCGCGCGGCCCCGGAGCCGGGGCGCGGGAGCCGGCCGGCCGATCGATCCCCAGGGGGGTCGGCGCCGCGAACCCGGCCAGGGTGCGCCGCCAGAAAGCCTCGGCCGCGGCCAGGTCCTGGCCTTCGAGCCAGGCGATGTAGTCGCGGAAGGGCCTCACGGCTTCGAGTTCCGCCCGTCCTTGGCCGGTCTCCTCCTGGTACAGGGCGAAGAGATCGCGCAGCAGGATCGGCAGCGACCAGCCGTCGAGCAGGGCGTGGTGGTAGCTCCAAAGGAAGCCGTAGCCCTCCTCCGCTCCCGGGCCGCCGAGATCGAACAGGGCGGCGCGCGCGAGCG
>DATEIO010000148.1:0-2715 GCA_035278895.1 Thermoanaerobaculia bacterium
CCGGCGTTGTAGACGCACTGGCCAGGATCGCGTCCCCGCGCGTCGTCGAGCGTGCTGCTCATCCCGGCGACCGACTCCCCGGCGACCGCTTGGGCGTCTTCCCAGGTGAAGAGGTTGCAGGCGTCGATCTGGGCGGCGGGGTTGGCCGCGGTCTCGGAGTCGGGCGAGGAGCCACAGCCCGCGGTCAGCGCGAGCGCCAGAAGGCACGGTGCGAGACAGAGCCGTCGGCTCAGGGGTCTGGTCACTGGATTTCCCTCCCTCGTGTCAGGGCGGGATTGTACCGCGGTCCTACGAGATGACCTCCAGCCGGGCGTCCTCGACCACCCACCGCCCGTCTTCCCAGACCACGCGGAAGGTCTCGCGGGAGGAGGAGAGGTTGCCCTCGTAGTACCCGCCCCGCACCACGGCCTCCGAATCGCTCTCCCACGTCTCGATCTTCGCCTGGAAGAACAGATTGCGGCCGGACCGGCGGTCGCACTGGTCCGCGGCCACGACGGGCGGCCGGTTCCCCTCAAAGCGGCGGAGGAACTCGCCATCCAGCCTTCCGCCGCCGGTCAAGGTGAGGCAGTACTTCTCGGCCTTGTCCTGGATCGCTGACGCGTTGTGCTCGAACTGGTAGCGGAACACCGCTTCCAGGATCTGAGGCTCGGAGACCTCCCGGGGAGGAGGCTCGCGGGTCGTCTCCGGAACAGAGGAGGGGCCCGCCCCGGAAGAGGGAGAGCAGGCGGTGAAGGCGACGACGAGAAGACTCAGGATGGGAAGCAGCCGTCTCATCGCCGCCCTCTCTAATGCACCCGCCGCCTGCGGTTCCGGATGTAGTCCGCCAGGATGAACTCTCCGAGATTGTACGGCGAGGCGAAGTAGGCCCGGCCGCGGTTGATCTGGGTGAGCTTCTCGACGAACTGGGTCAGCATGGTGTCGGTCGCCAGCATGAAGGTGGTGATCACGACCTTCTGGCGGCGGCAGAGGTCGGCCTCCTCCAGGGTGAGGTTGACGATCCTCATGTCGAGCCCGAAGGGGTTCTTGTAGATCCGTCCCCCCTCGGTGATGGCCGAAGGCTTGCCGTCCGTGATCAGGAAGATCTGCTTGTTCGGCTGCTTCTGCCGGGCGAGCAGGCTCCGCGCGAGTTGCAGGCCGTCCCGGGTGTTCGTGTGGTACGGCCCGGCCTGGATGTACGGGATCTCGGTCAGGGGGACCGGCTCGGCGCGGTCGCCGAAGAGGATCACCGAGAGGTGGTCCTTCGGGTACTTGGTGGTGATCAGCTCGGTCAGCGCGAGCGCCACGGTCTTCGCCGGGGTGATGCGGTCCTCCCCGTAGAGGATCATGGAGTGGCTGATGTCGATCGCCACCACCGTGGCGCAGGAGGTCAGGTGCTCGGTCTCATGGACTTCCAGGTCCTCCTCGGCCAGATCGAACTCGCCGTGGTTCCTCCGCATGGAGTTCTGGAGCGACTTGGCGGCGTCCAGCAGGTGGATGTCGTCTCCGAACTTGTAGGAACGGGTCTCGGGCAGGCGCTCGATCCCCTCGCCCGCGGAGGTGACCGGGTGGTAGCCCGGCCCGGCCTTGTCCAGGCTCGAGAAGATCTCCTCGAAGGCGCTCCGCCTTATGCGGCGCTCGCCGCCCGCGGTGAGCTGGAGGTCCCCCTCGCCGTCCCGGGCAACCAGGTTCTGGTCCTCCAGGGTGGCGAAGAAGGCTTCGAGATCGAGATCCTCGGGGAGGTGCCCCTGCTGCTGGAGATAGCGCATCCACTCCATGGCCTCCTCGACATCGCCGCCGGTGGCCAGGACGAGCTGGTTGAACAGCCGGAGCAGGTCGAGCCCCGCCAGGATCTGCTGGATGAGCTCGGGGTCCAGATAGACGTACTGATGCCTCATGACGTCCCTTTCCCGCTCAGTTCACATCCCCGCGGCCCCGTCCGCTGCCGCCGCCGCCTCCCCGGTGGGGCTTCAGGAGCTGGAACTTGACCATCTCCTTGTAGCTGACCTGGCTGTCCAGGTCCTGGCGGGCGAGCTTCAGGTGCTGGTGGAGCCCTTCGAGCACCATCTCGGCCGCCATGGCCCGCTCCTCGCGGGTGCCGCTGGCCTTGGCCACGAGGTCGCGCAAGCCGGGAACGCGGAGAAGCTCGGTCTCATAGTCCGTAAAGGGCTGCTCGTCCGACACCGTCACAGCGTTGCCGTCCGCGAACCAGCGGACGATCTTGCCGTAGGGGCCCTTGTCGTCCTCGCCGCCGCTGCCGACCTCCTTGCCCACCTCGGGGAAGCGGGACTCGAAGACCTTCTTGACCGCGTGGCCGATGAGCCGCCGGGCCACCACCTCGGCGCCCTGCTGCTCGCCCTCGTAGACCATCTCGACCTTGCCGGTGATGGCCGGGAGCAGCATGTGGAGATCGCACAGCCGCGGGTAGACCGGGTTGTCGCCCGTGGCGAGGGCCCGGCGCTCCAGGTTCGAGGCGAGAAGCTCCACAGCCGAGATTGCCACGCGGGCCGAGACGCCGGAGGACTGGTCCACGAGGTCGCTCTCGCGGGCGGCCAGGCTGATCTCCTCGACGAGCAGCCGCACGTTGTCTGGGATCACCACGTTGGGGACGTCGCGCTCGGTCCACGCCTCCTGGCGGGTGATGTCCGCGGCGATCTGCGCCTCGGGCGGGTAGTGGGTGAGGATCTGGGACGAGATCCGGTCCTTGAGCGGCGTGATGATGCTGCCGCGGTTCGTGTA
>DATEIO010000149.1:0-6716 GCA_035278895.1 Thermoanaerobaculia bacterium
GAAAGCCCCTCGTGAACGTCGGCCACCTTCGGGTTGGGGTTCCGGTCCAGGAGGGCCTTGGCGGCCATCACGAAGCCGGGGGTACAGAAGCCGCACTGCTGGGCGTCGTGATCGACGAAGGCGGCCTGAATGGGGTGGAGCCGGTCGGGGCGGCCGAGGGACTCGACCGTCTGGACCGCGCTCTCCTGGGCGGCGATGGCGAGGACGCTGCAGGCGTAGACGGCCTTGCCGTCCACGAGCACGGTGCAGGCGCCGCAGGTGCCGCGGTCGCAGACCTCTTTGGCGCCGGTGAATCCGAGGTGATTGCGGAGAGCGTCGAGGAGAGTGGCTCGCGGCTCGAGCGTCACGCCGTAGGGGTCGCCGTTCACCCGGAGCCGCATCGGCATGGGGCCGGGTCCGAAGACCCGGAGCCCCTCTTCCGTCGCGGCGGCCGCCTTCGCGGCTTCGGCCTCTTCGGGGGCGAAGAAGCCGGTTCCCACGGCGCCGGCCAGGGCGCTCCCGCGCAGGAAATCCCGGCGGGAGAAGCCCTTTGGGGAGCCGTTGCTGTCGCCCTCGCCGGACATCAACCGCCGCGCTCTACCAGCCGCACTTCCTGCCCTTGTTCTGCTGGTCGAGCCAGGTCTTCAAGGGCGCGTAGTAGTCGAGGATGGCGGTCGCGTCCATCTGCGACTGGCCCGTGGCGACCTTCAAAGCCTCCGGCCAGGGGCGGCTCTGTCCCATCTCCAGCATCTGGTTCAGGCGGGCTCCCGCCTCCTTGTTGTTGTAGATGGAGCAGCGGTTGAGCGGCCCCTTGTTGCCGGCGGCCTGGCAGAGGCCGCGGTGGAGCTGGAACTGGAGGATGTCGGCCAGGAAGTACCGGGTGTAGGGCGTGTTGCCCGGCACGTGGTACTTGGCACCCGGATCGAAGTCCTTTTCGGAGCGGGCGATCGGAGGGGCGATCCCCTGGTACTTCAGCCGGAGATCCCACCAGCCCTTGTTGTATTCGGTGGGCTTGATCTCGCCGGAGAAGACCTTCCAGCGCCACTGGTCGATCAAGAGGCCGAAGGGGAGGAAGGCCACCTTGTCAAGCGCGGAGCGCATGAGGAGCCCGAGATCCTTCGAGGTATCGGGGACCTGGTCGATCAGGCCGATCTGCTTCAGGTACTCCGGGGTGATCGAGAGGGCGATCGTGTCACCCACCGCCTCGTGGAAGCCGTCGTTCGCGCTGTCCTGATAGAGGAAGGGCTGCTTGTTGTAGGCGCGCTGGTAGTAGTTGTGCCCCAGCTCGTGGTGGATCGTCCGGAAGTCCTCGTCGTTGGTCTTGATGCACATCTTGATCCGCAGGTCGTTTTCGAAGTCGATGCTCCACGCGCTCGCGTGGCAGACGACCTCGCGGTCCTGCGGCTTGGTGAAGAGGGAGCGCTCCCAGAAGGTCTCGGGGAGCGGCGCGAAGCCCAGGGAGGAGAAGAAGGCCTCGCCGTACTTCACCATCTGGTGGGCGTCCACCTTCTTGGCTTCGAGCCGCTTGGTCAGGTCGTACCCCGGGTCGACGTTCGGCGGGGCCACGAGGTCGTAGACGTTGTCCCAGCTCTGGGCCCACATGTTGCCCAGGAGGTGGGCCGGAATAGGCTTGTCCAGGGGGACGACCTGATTGCCGTACTTCTCGTTGAGCCGGGCGCGCACGTGGCAGTGGAGCGCGTCGTAGAGCGGCTTGACCTGGCCCCAGAGGCGGTCGAGCTCGGCCGCGAACTGGTCCGGCGGCATGTCGTACTTGGAGCGCCAGAGGGCGCCGACGTCCTTGTAGCCAAGGGACTTGGCGCCTTCGTTGGCGATCTCGACCAGGCGCTGGTATTCGTCGCGCATCGGCGGAGCGATCGAGTGCCAGCCGGCCCAGGCTTCCAGGAGCTCCTTGGGGTCGCGGCTCTCGCGGAGCACGTCCTCGAGCTCGGGCAGGCTCTTGCACTCTCCGCCGCCCGGCGGGCAGTACTTGCCGGAGCCGTACATGCCTTCGAGCGAGGCGGCGAGCTGGGTGAGCTCGGCCGTCTTCGCGGGATCGGACGGGGCGGGCAGCGTCAGGCCGCGCTTCAGGAGGTCCATCTGGCGGCGCAGGTCGTCCGGCAGCTTGACGTCGTTGAACTTGGCGGCCTCGTTGGCGTACTCGACGGCCGCGGTCAGGAGCACCTCATTGCGCTTGGCCGCGAGGATCTCCGTGTCATAGGTGATGAAGTTGGACTGCACCCACCCGGCCCGGCCCGCTTCGATCGACAGGTCGAACAGGCGCTTCTGGGCCTCTTCCAGGAACTTCCGCGCGTCGGCCTCGGTGAGCGAGGCCGCGCCGGCGGGGCTACCGAGCATGAAGAGGAGCGCCGCTGCCGCGAAGACGGCCGGCCTGCGACATCCTTCAAGAGAAATCTTCATTCCAGGTCCTCCAAAGTTGGTGGATACGGCCCTTACGATCCGGGCCGGTTCAGGAGTATAGCCGGACGCGCAGAGCCCTTTCAGCCGGCGAGCGCGGCAGCGATGCGCTCGAGCCCCTCGGCCAGCGCGGCCCGGGAGCAGGCGAAAGAGATGCGGATGTGGTCGTCGGAGCCGAAAGCGGCCCCGGGGACCACGGCGACCGCCGCCTTTTCGAGCAGGAGCTCCGAGAGGGCGATCGAGTCCCGGAGGCCCGGCCGGTAGGCGCCGGTCACCCGCGGGAACGCGTAGAAGGCGCCGTGCGGCGGCGCGAACACGAAGCCCGGGATCCGGTTGAGCTTGTCGACCAGCATCTCGCGCCGCGCCCGGTACTCCTCGACCATCGCCTGCACGTCCGGCTCGGCGTGCCGGAGAGCGGCCAGGGCCCCGACCATGGCGAACGAGGTGGCGTTCGACGTCGCGTGGCTCTGGATGGCCTCGACCGCGTGGACGACCTCGTCGGGTCCGAACAGGTAGCCGAGGCGCCAGCCGGTCATCGCGTAGGTCTTGGAGAAGGAGCCGACGAGCACCACGGTCTCCGGAAACTCCGCGGCGAGCGAGGCGGCGCTCGCGTGGGGCTCGTCGTAGACGAAGCGCTCGTAGGTCTCGTCCGCAATCACCAGAATGCCGCGCCGGTCGGCCTCGGCCACGATCTCCCGCAGGTCCCTCGCGGAGACGATCCCCCCCGTGGGATTGCACGGGGAGTTCAGGAGGATGGCCCGGGTGCGGCCGGTGACCGCCTCGAGGATCGGTCCGGCGTGGAGACGGAAGCCATCCTCTCCCTTCGTGGGGACGAGGACGGGCTCGGCGCCGGCAAAACGAACCTGCTCGGGGAAGCTCACCCAGCACGGGCAGGGGATGATGACCTCCTGGCCCTCCTCGAACAGGGCGAGAGCGATCTCGAAGAGGGCCGCCTTGCCGCCGACGGTCACGACGGACTGGGACGCCTTCCAGGGCGCTCCGTAGCGCTCGCGGCAGAGCTCGGCGAGAGCCGTCCGGAGCTCGGGCAGCCCGCTCCCCGGCGTGTAGCGGGTGAAGCCTTCAGCCAGCGCCTTGCGGGCGGCCTCCACGGCCACCGTGGGCGAGGGGAAGTCGGGCTCGCCCGCGCCCAGGTCCACGACCGGGACGCCGCGCGCCTTGAGCTCGGCGACGCGGCGCGTGATCCGGAGCGTGGCGGACTCGCCGATGCGGGAGGCGCGGGCAGAGAGTTGCACGGGGGCGGATCGTATCATCCCCGCCCAGAAATCAACGCCACGAGCTCCAGACCGAGCAGAGGGCCGCGTGGTCCATCGGGTGGAGGGCCCGCTCGACGCCGGCGTAGATCGGGTTCATCACCGCCTCGGGCGGCGGACCGATGTGGCCGATCCCCAGCGAATGGCCGATCTCGTGGAGAGCGGCGGACTGAAGGTCCATGCCGCCGGCCGCCCAGGAGAACGCCTGGTTGTAGTAGATCTCGTTGTGGGCCGTGTCCAGATACCCGTCCTTGTCGGCATCCGAAGGCCGTCCCGAGGGATCGACGTAGATGAAGGTCACCGACATGGCGAGAACCGTCTCGCCGCCGCCCGGCCCGGTCACCTGCTCGAAGAACTCCGGGGGGAGGAAGCCGGCGTGGACGATGTCGGCCTTCCGGTAGTTGCCGTCCCCGCCGAATCCATAGCGGAAGTCGAAGATGTCGACGTCCGAGCCGTCGAAGGGCCGCTTGGAGAGCGCGACCTTCTGCAGGCAGGAGTCGGAGGACCAGGTGCCCATGGCCCGGTCGATCGCGGCCTCGGCCGCGGCCGGATCGAGGCCGTTCGCCCCGAGGTCGGCCGTGTCGACCAGGTAGGTCAGGGCGGTGCCCTGCGCGGAGCGGCGCGGATCTCCCGAGACCCAGCGGAACGGCTGCCGGAAGAGCCGGGCGCTCGCGCGGCCCTGGCCCACGGTCAGCACGTCCACCTGCTGCACGCGCAGATCCATCCACTCGGCCCGCAGATCCATCCATTCCGCCCGGAGCACGCCGTTCCAGTCGTTGATGGCGACGAGCAGGTACGAGTCTCCCTCCCCCTCCTGCGCCGGGAGCGCCACCGGCGCCAGGAGCGCCAGCGCCACCGGGAGGCAGAGCGCGAATTTTCTCGACATCTCCCAAATCTCCTTTCTGACATCAATCCGACAGATCAAACCCGGTGGACGGCACCGGTCGACAGGAAAGACCCTTTCCTGTCCGGAGCGCCCTCGAAAGTTTTAGGCTCTCTCCCTATAGAGTGCTCTGAGATGGCAAAAACACGACGAGGATACGACGGTGGCGTTTCCCATGGCTAGCGGAATAAATTTCGCACCTCTCCTGGTTCCGGGTCACAGATCGACCGAGGGTGTTCCCATGTGCCGACATCGGATCTCATTTTTCATGCAAACTTTCTGCCTCGCAGCTCTCCTGGCTCTCGCCGCCGGAGCCGGAGAGGCACAGATCCGGAAGCCCGAGAAGGCCTCCTTCGTCCTGACCGCGGACCGGACCGCCTACGACGCCGGCTCGCCCGCCCAGGTTGCAGCCCTGGTGACGATCGATCCCGGGTGGCACGTCAACAGCCACAAGCCCACCTTCGACTACCTGATCCCCACGGAGCTCGACCTGGTGCTGCCGGAGAGCTGGCCGGCCAAGACGGTCCAATATCAATATCCCCAGGCCGAGATGCAGACCTTCGCCTTCGCGGACCAGCCGCTCGCGGTCTACGACGGCAGCGTGGTGATCGTGGGCAGGCTCGAAGTGCCCGCGGGCACGGCCCAGGGGCCGGTCCCGATCCGCGCGAAGCTCCGCTACCAGGCGTGCAACGACTCGCAGTGCCTGCCGCCGGTCACCACCGAAGCCGAGCTCCAGTTGAAGATCGCCCCCGGCGGCAAGCCGCAGAACGAGGACCTCTTCGGCAAGGCCGCCGCTCCCGGAGGCGGCGAGGAAGGGCCCAAGGCCGGAGCCGGGGGAGCCGGGACCGCCAGCACGGCGGCCATGCTGCTCCTGGCCGTCCTCGGCGGGCTGATCCTCAACGCCATGCCTTGCGTGCTCCCCATCCTCTCGCTCAAGGTGTTCGGCCTCGTCAAGAGCGCCGGCCACGGCCGTAGGGAGGTGGTGAGCGGCGCTCTCGCCACGGCAGCGGGCATCTTCGTCTCCTTCTGGGCCCTGGCCATCGCGGCGATCGCGGCCCGCGCCGCGGGCGCGGCCGTGGGCTGGGGCGTCCAGTTCCAGCGCCCCGGCTTTGTGGCGTTCCTTGCGGTGGTCGTCGTCCTCTTCTGCCTGAACCTCTGGGGCCTTTTCGAGATCCCGCTCCCCCAGCGCCTGGCCCGCCTGGGCGGCTCCGGTCCGCGCGAAGGGCTCGCCGGCCACTTCACGTCCGGCCTTTTCGCCACGCTGATGGCGACTCCCTGCTCCGCCCCGTTCCTGGGGACGGCCGTCGGCTTCGCCCTCTCACAAAAGGCGGCGCTCATCCTCGCCATCTTCACGGCCGTGGGGCTCGGCATGGCGCTCCCCTACCTGCTGATCGCGTCGGCGCCCGGCATTGCCCGGGTGTTCCCGAAGCCCGGCGCCTGGATGGACACCGTGCGCGGCGCCATGGGCTTCCTCCTCGCGGCCTCGGCCGTGTGGCTCTTCTACGTGCTCGCCTCGCAGGTCTCGCCGGAGCAGCTCGCCGCCATCCAGCTCGGCCTCCTGGCCCTGGGCCTTTTCACCTGGCTCCAGCACAAGGTCGTGAACGGCCGCGGGCTCCGGGGCCTCGCCGCGGCCGGCGTGGTCGCGGCCGCCGTGATCACCCTCGTGGCCGCGACCCGGCAGGGCGAGGCCACGGGCGTGAACCTGGCCGAGAAGCCCACCGGCCTCATCCAGTGGACCGCCTTCGACCGCGCCCAGGCCGAGTCCCTCTCCTCCGGGGGGCAGATCGTGTTCGTGGACGTGACCGCCGACTGGTGCTTCACCTGCAAGGTGAACGAGCGCCTCGTGCTCGAGACCCCCGAGGTCGCCCAGGCCTTCGAAGAGCACAAGGTCCTCCCCATGAAGGCCGACTGGACGAACCGCAACGACGAGATCGGGAAGTTCCTGGCCGAGCACGGCCGCTACGGGATCCCGTTCTACCTCCTCTATCGCCCCGGACAGGATCCCCACGTGTTCAGCGAGCTGCTGACCAAGGAGACGCTGGTGGCGGCGGTGCAGAAAGCCGGCAACGAAGGCTGCGAGCCGGCGCAGACCTGCTAGTGGTCTGTCAAGCTAGATTTGTTGGGTCTGTGTAGGGTGCGCTGTGCGCACGTGTTGGGCGTTGGAAAGC
>DATEIO010000150.1:0-5776 GCA_035278895.1 Thermoanaerobaculia bacterium
TCCGAGGAGGAGGAGCAGGAGTAAAGTCGACCCGGAGAGCGGCGGTCTCCTTCGCGGTGCTCGGAGGCCGCCGCCGCCATAGCGAGAAAAGGGGTGGGAGATGGTGTCCCTGAAAGACGACGAGATGGAGAACACCGACTCGAAGGACGGGATGACCAAGGCCGAACTGGTCGAAGAGGTCGCCCGCACCACTCAGCTCACCAAGAAGCACGCGGAGATCATCGTGAACACGGTCTTCGACAGCATCGTCCATTCGTTGAAGGACGGTGAGAAGATCGAGCTCCGGGGCTTTGGCAGTTTCCGCATCCGCCACCGCGGCGCCCGGACCGGGCGCAATCCGAAGACCGGCGACAAGGTGAAGGTCCCGCCCAAGCGGATCCCCTACTTCAAGCCGGGCAAAGAGCTCCGGGAGCTTTTGAACGACGAGTGCTGATCCGGACGGCGCTGTTGATTTCCATCAAGCGGCGCCGTCCTCTCTCCTTTTTCGACCCGGATGCGACATCTCTTCACTCCCTGGAGGTACTCGTACATCACCGCGACCGCGAAGCCGCCTTCTTCGGACTGCTTTTTCTGTGCCGCGGCCGCGGCGGAGGAGACGGACGACGCGGCTCGTCTGGTGATCCACAAGGCCCGGCATCATCTGGTCATGCTGAACCTCCACCCCTATTCGAACGGCCATATCATGGTGGCGCCGCTCGAGCACTGGGCCTCTCCCCAGGAGAGCTCTGCCGGGGCGCGGGAGGAGTTCTGGCCGCTGGTGCTCCGCTGCCAGCGGATGCTCGAGGCCGCCTATGCGCCTCACGGCTTCAACATGGGAATCAATCTGGGCACGCCGGCGGGTGCCGGGGTGCCGGGGCACTATCATTTCCACGTGGTCCCGCGATGGAGCGGCGACACGAATTTCATGACCGTGCTCGCGGAGGTCCGGCTGGTGCCGGAGGACCTGGGCCGGTCCCGGGAGCGCCTGAAGGCGCTCTTCGCGAAAGAGGAGAGCTGATTGACGGAACCGGGTACTCCTAGGGCGTCCGAGGCGGCGCCGCAGGCCGTCGCCGTGGGCAATCCCGCGGTGGCCGTGGTCCTGGCCTGGCTGATCCCCGGGTTGGGGCACGTCTATCTCAAGAGGTGGATGCGCGGCCTCTTCTTCCTCCTGCTGGTGCTCGTCTCGCTCGCGGTCGGCTGTATGCTGGAGGGGAACCTGTACCGGGTTCTCCCCAATCAGCCGCTGACCATTCTGGCCACCCTGGGCTCCATGGGCATGGGCCTGCCCTATTTCTTCCTGCGCTACTTCCTCCACTACGAGGGCAACGTCGTGGGCGCGGGCTTCGAGTACGGCACCGCCTTTCTGCTCACGGCGGGGCTCATGAACCTGCTTCTGGTCATGGACGCGTGGGACATCGCCCGCGGCAGGAAGGAGTAGCCTCCGATGCTCAGCCATTTCTTCCTGATGGTCCTCTACGCGCTCCTCGTGAGCCTCTTTTTCACGGCGCTTTGGAGGCGGGAGCGCAAGGAGCAGATCCGGCTCTTCCTCCAGCTTTTCCTGGGGATGGTCGGGGGAGGTCTGCTCGTGGCCTGGCTGATGTACCCGTTCCCGCCGGGCCCCCCGGCGCCCATTCCATGAGCCCGGGCGGGAACGAGCTGCTGGTCGTCGCCGGCGAGGCGTCGGGCGACCTCCATGGCGCGCGTCTGATTTCGGAGCTGCGTCTCCTCGTGCCGGACCTCCTCCCCTTCGGTCTCGGAGGGGACGAGATGCGGGCGGCGGGCCTGGATGCCCTGGCCCACAGCTCCGAGATCTCGGTCGTCGGAATCACCGAGGTGTTGAAGGTGCTGCCCCGGGCCCGCCAGATCTTCGCCGACCTGCTCCGCGCGGTGGACCGCCGCCGCCCGCGGCTCGCCGTGCTCATCGACTTTCCGGACTTCAACCTCCGGCTCGCCAAGGAGCTCGAGGAACGGGGGGTGGAGGTCGTCTACTACATCAGCCCGCAGGTCTGGGCCTGGCGGCGGGGGCGGGTCAAGTCGATTGCCAAGGTGGTCGACCGGATGCTCGTCCTCTTCCCCTTCGAGGTGGACTTCTACCGCGAGCACGAGGTGGACGTGGTCCACGTCGGGCATCCGCTGGTGGACGAGGTGCCGGTGCTGCCGCAGGCCTGGGACCGCGGCGAGCCCAAGGGCGAGCCCTACCGGGTCGCGATCCTCCCCGGCTCGCGGGTGAGCGAGATCGAGGCTCTGCTCCCGGTGATGCTCGAAGCGGCCCGCCTCCTCGCGTCCGAGCTTCCGGTCGAGATCCGGCTGATCAAGGCGCCCACGGTCCCGCACGATCTCGTCGACGAGATGATCGAGCTCGCCGGGCTGCCGGTCGAGATCGTCTCCGAGGACCGCTTCCTGGCGATCGCCGACTCCCACCTGGCGCTCTGCGCCTCGGGCACGGCCACGCTGGAGGTCGGCCTCCTGGGCGTTCCCATGGTGGTGCTCTACCGGCTGGGGAGCTGGACCTATCTCCTGGCGAAGATGCTGGTCCACCTGCCGTACGTGAGCCTCGTCAACCTCGTGCTGGGCGAGAAGGTCGTGCCCGAGCTGATCCAGGGCCGGGCGAACCCGGAGTCGATCGTGGCCGAGGCCGAGGAGATCCTGACCGACGCCGGGGTCCGCGACCGCATGCGCGCCGGTCTCGCCGGTCTGCGCGCGAAGCTGGGGGAGGGCGGCGCGAGCCGGCGGGCGGCCCGCGAGGTGGCGGAGCTGCTCCGGGAGGGCGTCCGGGCGTGAGCAAGACCGCCTTCCTCTGGCACTACGTCCGCCGGTACACGGGCTGGATCGTGCTCGCGACCGTGGCCATGCTGGTCTACGCCGTGGCCACGGCGGGGACCGTCTCGCTCATCAAGCCCATCTTCGGCGAGGTCCTCCTCGCGGGCAACGACGTGCCCGGCCCCCTGGGGACAGTCGTTTCCGGCGTGTCGAAGGAGCCGGACGACAGGAAGGAGACCGGGTTCTTCGCGGACCTGAAGCGCCGCTTCGACATCTCCCGGCAGATCGACGACACCTACGCCTCGATCAAGCGGCGCCTGGGGGTGGACCCCGAGGACGTCGTCTACTTCGTCCCCCTCCTCTTCGTCGCCATCTTCCTCGTCCGCTGCCTGGCCGACTTCGTCTCCGGCTACGCCTTCCAGCACATCGGCCTGGGGGTGACGACGGACATCCGGAACGACCTCTACCGGCACATCCTGGAGCAGTCGAGCCGCTTCCACGCCGAGCACCCTTCGGGGGAGCTCGTGGCCCGCGTGATCAACGACGTGTCTCTGATGCAGAACGCGGTCTCGACGCGCCTGCTCGACCTGTTCCAGCAGTCGATCACGCTCCTCGTGCTTTTAGGGCTTCTGCTGTCGACCGACTTCCGGCTGGCGCTCATCTCGCTCGTCGCGACGCCGCTCCTGCTCTATCCCATCATCCGCTTCGGCAAGGGGATGCGGAAGACGAGCCACCGGAGCCAGGAGCGCATGGCGGATCTGGCGAGCCTGATGACCGAGGGGGTGCGCGGCCACCGGGTGGTCAAGGCGTTCGGCATGGAGGATTTCGAGCTGCGCAAGTTCCGCGAGGCGACCCGGCGGCACCTGCGGACGAACCTGCGGGCCCAGAGGCTCGCCAACGCGTCGAGCCCGGTCGTCGAATCGCTCGCGGCCCTGGGCGCGGCGGCGCTCCTCATCTACGCCGGCAAGAACATCCGCGCGGGGCATCTCTCGACGCCCGAGCTGATCCAGTTCCTGACCACGCTCCTCATGATGTACGACCCGGTCCGGAAGCTCAACAAGGTCAACCTGATCCTCCAGGAGGCCCTGGCCGCGGTGCAGCGGGTGTCGCGCCTGCTGGAGCTTCCGAACGACATCGCGGAGCGCCCCGACGCGCGGGCGGTCGACACCGTGCGGCAGGGGATCGCCTACGAGCACGTGACCTTCGCCTACGAGGACCGCCCCGCGCTGTGGGACGTGAGCCTGGCGATCCGCGCCGGCGAGATCGTGGCCGTGGTGGGACCGTCCGGCGCCGGCAAGTCGACCTTCGTGAACCTCCTGCCGCGCTTCTTCGATCCCACCGGCGGCCGGGTGGCGATCGACGGGATCGACATCCGCGACCTGACGCTCAAGAGCCTGCGCTCGCTCATCGGCATCGTCACCCAGGACACGGTCCTGTTCAACGACACGATCCGCGCCAATATCGCCTACGGCCGCTCGGACATCCCCTTGGAGCACGTGCGCGAGGCGGCCGCGGCGGCCTACGCGGACGAGTTCATCATGGAGCTGCCGCACGGCTACGACACGGTGATCGGGGAGGGCGGCATCCGCCTGTCGGGCGGCCAGCGGCAGCGCCTGGCGATCGCGCGGGCGCTCTTGAAGAACGCTCCCATCCTGATCCTCGACGAGGCGACCTCGCACCTGGACAGCCAGTCCGAGGCGCTGGTCCAGAAGGCGCTCGGCAATCTCATGCAGGACCGGACGACGCTCGTGATCGCCCACCGCCTCTCCACGGTGACCCGGGCGGACCGCATCGTGGTCATGGAAGCCGGGCGCATCGTGGAGGAGGGCTCGCACGGCGAGCTGATCGCGCTGGGCGGCTCCTACAAGCGGCTGTACGACCTGCAGTTCCGGGTGTGACCGGTGCTGCCGTTCCTCGCGGCCTGGCTGATCCGGTGCCTGCGGGCGAGCGTGCGGCTGCGGCACCATGGGGATGCCCGGGTGCGGGAGTGGGAGCGGAAGGGGGATCACTTCATCCTCGCCTTCTGGCACCGGCACCTGCTGCTGATGCCCTACGCGTACCAGGGGCGACGGATCTCGGTGCTGGTGAGCCAGAGCAAGGACGGCGAGCTGATCGCGAAGACGGTGGCCCGGCTGGGGATCGACTCTTCCCGGGGATCGAGCAGCCGGGGAGGCGTGGCGGGCCTGCGCGCGCTCCTGAGGAAGGCCGAGGAGGGTTGGGACATCGCCTTCACCCCCGACGGCCCACGCGGCCCGGCGAGCGAGGTGCAGCCCGGAGTCATCCTGGCTGCCGCGGCCACGGGCCTGCCGGTCGTGCCGGTGGCGATCGCCGCCTCCCGGGCCAAGCGGCTGAATTCGTGGGACCGCTTTCTCGTCCCCTTGCCGTTCTCCACGGTGCACTTTGTTTACGGCGAGCCGTTGGAGGTGCCGCGCCGGGGCGATCCGGCGGAGGCGGCGGCGGAGCTCAAAAAGCGGCTCGATGGGGCGGAGGCGGAAGCGGAGCGGTGGGCTCAAGGAAAGCGAGGGTGAAGCCATGCGCAGCATGACCGGTTACGGCGAATCGTCGGGGGAAAACGCGCGGTACGGGATCACGGTGAGCCTGCGGGCGGTCAACCACCGGTTTCTGGACGTTCAGCTCCGGATCGGAGACGATCTGCGGTCGAGCGAGGCGGCGCTGCGGGACCTGCTCGGCAAGGAGATCTCGCGCGGGCGGGTGGAGGCGCGGGTCGAGGTGCGGCCCGTGGCGGAGCGCAAGGCCGAGGTGCAGGTGAACATGAGCGTGGTGCGGGCGGCGCACGCGGCGATCCATCAGCTCGTGGAGGCCGGGCTCGTGGAGCGCGGGCTCTCCCCCGGGGATCTCCTGCGCCTCCCCGAGGCGTTCCGCGTGGAGGTCGACTCCGAGGCCTGGGAGCCGGAAGACCACGAGCTGCTGCTCCGGGTGGCGGAGGAGGCCGTGGCGCAGCTCGTGGCCGGCCGCGAGCGCGAAGGGGCGAACCTGGTGGCGATCCTGGACGAGCGCCTGAACGGTCTGGGCGAGG
>DATEIO010000151.1:0-3469 GCA_035278895.1 Thermoanaerobaculia bacterium
CCGGGCGTTGGAGATGCCCTGGGGCGTGATCCGCACGGACGAGGACCCCGGGCCGGCCCTGGCGCGGATGGTGGCGGCGCGGAGGGTGCGGGTGTGAATTTCCTCTATCCGCTGCTCGGTCTCGCGGCGTTGGGCGTGGCCTTTCCCATCTGGCTCCACCTGCGCCGGAAGTGGGAGACGAACGTCGTCAAGTTTTCGGCGCTCCGCTTCCTGGACGACCAGCCGCAGCCCAAGAGCCGGAGCTTCCGGATCCGCGATCCGCTCCTCTTCGCGTTCCGCCTGCTCGCCCTCCTCCTCGTGGTGGGGGCGTTCACCTGGCCCTATCTCGTGGGCGACGCGGCCCGCCGGGCGGTCAGCGAGAGCCGCGTGCACGTGCTGGACAACACGCTCTCCCGGCAGGTGGACGGCGGGTTCGAAAAAGACCGCGACCGCATCCTCCGCGAGATCCGCAACAGCGGCTCCGAAGTGCAGCACGCGGTCGTGGAGCTGACGGCGCAGCCGCGGGTGGTGGTGGGCTTCGGCGAAGGGCGGGGAACGGCCGAGGAGCGGCTTCTCGCGCTTGCGCCCTCCCACCAGCGGGGCGCGTATCCGGAAGCGTTCCGCCTCGCGGGCTCGCTGCTGTCCCGCTCGCTCGGGTCCAAAAAGACCCTCGTCGTCTACGGCGACGGCCAGGAGAACCAGTGGAGCGAGGCCGAGAGCAGCCCGCCGTTTCTCGAAGGGACGGAGGTCGTGCTCGCGAGCCAGCCGGGCGAGGAGGTGCGGCCCAACCTCGCGGTGGGAGAGCCCCGGGCGCGCCTCTTCTTCGTGGGCGACGAGACGTTCGTGGACCTCTCCGTCGAGCTGCGCCACCAGGGCGGGGTCCGCCGCGCGGCGATCACGCTCACGCTGAACGGCCGCGAGGTGCGGCGCGAGCACGTGACCCTGGAAGGCGCGCCGCCCGTGATCACCGTGCGCGGGCAGTGGACGACCGATCCCGCACAGTGGCTGCGCGGCGTGGTCTCGATCGAGCCGATCGAAGGGGAGCGGGACGACCTGGCCGCGGACAACCGGAGCTGGTTCTGCCTGCCGCCCGTGCGCGAAGGCCGCGTCGCCCTCCTCGCGCGCTCGCTCTACCTGCGCACGGCCCTCTCCCCCGAGGTCGCGAAAGGCCGGTGGAAGGCCGTGCCCGTGGACCCGGCGAATCCGGGGGACGGCGAGCTCGCGGACGTCCTCCTCCTCGAAGCGGACGCCGCGCAGTCCCACGCGGCGCGCGACCTCGTCCGCCGCTATCTGAACAACGAGCGGGGCGTCGTGCTCCTCGTCAACCGCGCGACCCCGCTCGTCAAGGGGTTCCTGAACGAGCTGGGCTATGACGTCCGCGAGAAGGGGGCCGAGGGTGAAGACGGCTTCCGGTTCTTCTCCGTTCGCCACCCCATCTTCCAGCCGTTCCGCTCCGGGGAGCTGGGCGACCTCTCGGAGGTGCGCGTGCTGCGCCACACGCATCTCGTGTCCCGCGAGGCCTCGCCGCTCATCTACGGCGCCTCGGGCGAGCCGCTGGTGTTCGAGGGAGGCGAGGGACAGGGGAGGCTCCTCGTGTTCTCCTTCGGGCTCGACCGCACGGACACGGACTGGCCGATCCACCCGACCTTCCTGCCGTTCCTGGATCTCGCGCTCCAGCACGCCCGCGCCGCGGCGCCGGTCGAGACCTCGGCCGTGCCCGGCGGGCTCTGGGCGTGGCGCCTGCCGGAGGGCGCGTCCGCGCGGTCCATCGTGCTCTACCAGAAAGACCGCGAGGTGGCCCGGGCCGCGGTGGACGAGTCCCGCCGCGCATCGCTCCGCATGCCCGACGCCCCGGGCATCTACACGGTCGCGTACGATCAAAGCCGGGAGGTCCGCGGGCTCGTGGCGGTCAATCCGTCGCCCAAGGAGTCGCGCCTGACCTACGTGAAGGAGCCGCCCGTGCTCGCGGTCTGGCGGAGCGCTCCGAAATCGGAAGAACCGAAGCCCGAAGCGCCCGCGCCGGAGCTTGCGGCGCGGGCCGGAGCGCTCGACCAGCGCGTCTGGTGGTGGCTGCTCCTCGCGGGCAGCGCGTTCCTGCTGTTCGAGACCGTCTCCCTCGTTCTGCGCCGGGAGGTGCCGTGATGCTCAGTCTCCACGTCGTCGTCGAGGGCCTCCTCTCCGAGGCCTCCTGGGGATACCGGAAGCTGCGATTCTGGAAGAGCCTGGGAATCCTCGCGGTCGCGGTCTGCGCGGGCGTCCTGCTCGTGGGCATCCTCCTGTGGCGCCAATGGCTCACGGACTTCCTGCCCGCCGCCCTCTCCTACCTGGCCCTCGCGATCATCGGGATCGTGGGCTTCTTCGTGATCGCGGCCGTGACGCTCTCGAAGGCCCGGCCGCGCCCCGAGCTGGCGGAGACGGTCGAGAGAGTCCATCGCCCCCTGCTCGACCGGGTGAACGCCCTGGTGAGCCTGGAGCCCCGGCGGCGCGATCCGCAGGTGGCGCCGTACTTCCGGCGCATCGAAGAGCAGGCGCGGTCCGCGATCCTGCTCTCCGACCGCGGCCCGCTCTATCCGCGCAGGAACGTCGGGCTCCTCTGGCTCCTCTTTGCCGCCCTCCTCGTGGCCACCGTGGGTTTCTATGATCGGGTCCACCCGTGGCAGTTCCTGCGGAATGCCGATTTGCTGCCGGCCGCGGACGCCCCGGCGAGCCCGGAAGAGGGCCCGCTTCCGGAAGGGCCCAAGGATTCGACGGTGGAGCTCGCCGAGGCGCCGTGGGGCGAGGTGCGCATCACCGAGCCCGGCCGGGACCTGGAGGTCACCAAGGTGGACGTCGTCCCCCTCGTGATCGAGGCCGCGTCGAACCAGCCGCTCCAGAACGCTTCGTGGTTCACCGCCGTGGGCGGAGCCGATCCCGCGAAGCATGGCTTACCCGCGCCGTCCGAAAAGCATTACGCCGTGTACAAGCCCACGCTCTATGTGGACGAGATGCGCCTCTCGGACTGGGACGTGGTCGCCTACCACGCCGCGGCCTCGACGCGCGGCGGCACGTCCTACGCCTCCGAGGTCTACTTCCTGGAGGTGCGGCCGTTCAAGGAGGACATCCGGAAGCTCCCCGGCGGCGAAAGCGGCAAGGCCTTCCAGGCGCTGAACGAGCTGACCGGGCTGATCGACCGCCAGAAGCACGTGATCCGCGAAACCCACCGCTTCCTCGGGCGCTCGTACGACAAGCCGGAGCTTCAGAAGCAGGACCAGCAGAAGCTCGCCCAGGCCGAGGCGGAGCTCGAAGAAGCCACCCGCCACGCCTACGCCCGCATCGCTTCGCAGATGGAGAATGCGAACGTCGGGGACATCCTGGACAACCTCGCCCAGGCCGAGACCGAGCTGGGGCACGCGACCGAGGCCCTGCGCCGCGACCCGCCCGCGGCCCGCTCCCCCGAGCAGCAGGCGCTCGCCCATCTCGTGACCACGCGCAAGAGCCTCCAGAAGGCGAT
>DATEIO010000152.1:0-6025 GCA_035278895.1 Thermoanaerobaculia bacterium
ACAGCCCCCGGATCTTCTCCCGCCACTCGACCAGCACCTCGTACACGGTGGGGATCACGAGCAGCGTCAGGAGCGTCGAGGTGATCGTGCCGCCGATGACCGCGCGGCCCAGGGGGGCGCGGAAGTCGGCGCCTTCGCCCAGCCCCAGGGCGACGGGGATCATGCCGGCGATGAGAGCGACTGTCGTCATCAGGATGGGCCGCAGGCGCACCCGGCCGGCTTCGATGAGGGCTTCGCGCAGCGGCATTCCCGCCTCGTGGTTCCACTTCGCAAAGTCGATCAGGAGGATGGCGTTCTTGGCCACGATGCCCATCAGGAGGATCACCCCGATGAGGCTCATGATGTTCAACGTATCCCCCGTGATGATGAGAATGAGGACCACGCCCACGAGCGACAGGGGGAGAGACAGGAGGATCGCGAGCGGGTCCAGAAATGAGCCGAACTGGAGGACGAGGATGAAGTACATGAGCATCACGGCGAGCGCCAGTGCGGCCAGAACCTTGCTGAACACGTCCGCCTGATCCTCGACCTCGCCCCCCTGCGACAGCTCGACGCCCGGCGGCAGCCGGAGCTTCTTGATGCGTGCGTTGACGTCTCCCGAAACTTCCGAGAGCGAGCGCCCTTCGGTGTTGGCGCCCACGGTGATCACCTTGTCGCGGTCCAGGTGCTCGATCTCGGCCGGCCCGAGCGACTGGCGGATCGTGGCGACCTGGCCCAGGGGTATCGTGGACGGCGCGCTCGCCGGGGCGGCGGCTCCCGTGAAGTCTCCGGTCGCGCCCGTGGGAGCGCTGCCAACCACGAGGGGGAGCTGCGCGAGGTCGGTCACGTTGCGGCGCGCCTCGGGCGCGAGGCGGACGGTCACGTCCCGCGTCTTGCCCAAGGGATCGACCCAGTCGCCCGCGTCGATGCCGGCGAACGCGGGGCGCAGCGACTGGGCGATTTGGCCGACGGTCAGGCCCATGGAGCCGGCGAGCCCGCGGTTCAGCGTCACCTCGAGCTCCGGCCGCTGCTCGCCGGTCGAGAGGTCCACGTCCGTCGCGCCCGGCACCTTCTTGACCTGTTCCAGGATCTGCCGGGCCGCGATCTCCAGTTGCTCCATGCTCTCGCCGCGTACCTGGAGCTGGATCTGTTTGCGGCCCCCTCCGGGCCCCCCTTCCGAGAGGTAGGCCGTGATGCCGCCGATCCGCCGGATCTCCTGCCGGATCTTGCGGCCGAGCTCCTGCTGCGACACGTCCCGCTCTTTCTTGGGGTGCATCCGGATGTAGACGTTTCCGGTGTCCACCCCGCCCGAGCCGTCCGACGAGCCGACGGTCGTGTAGGTGTAGGCGGTCTCCTCATGGGTGCGGGCGATCGCGGCGATCTCGCGTGCCTTGATCTTCGTGTATTCGAGGTTCGAGCCGGGCGGCGTTTCGAGCGCCAGGTTGATCTCCGAGCGGTCGCTCTCGGGGATGAAGCCGCCGCCCCCGAACATCACCTGCATGGCGATCGCCCCGATGAAGGAGGCGGCGACGATCCCGAACACGGCCAGCCGGTGGTCGAGCGCCCAGGCGATCACCCCCTTGTAGCGCTCGGCCTGGCGGTCGAACCAGGTGTTGAAGCGGTCGAGCGCGCGGGCGATTGGGTTCTTCCGCTCGTGCCCCTCGGTCTGCGGATCGGGCCAGTAGGCCGAAAGCATCGGGTCGAGCGAGAAGGAGACGAAGAGCGACACGAGCACCGAGCAGGCGAGGGTCAGGGCGAACGGTTTGAACCACTGCCCGGAGATCCCCTGCATGAACGCGATCGGCACGAACACCGCCACGATCGAGAAGGTCGTGGCGGCCACGGCCATCGCGATCTCGCGCGTGCCCTCGTGCGAGGCGGTCACGTGGTCCTTGCCCATCTCGATGTGGCGCACGATGTTTTCGCGCACGACGATGGCGTCGTCGATGAGAATCCCGATCGCGAGCGACAGGCCCAGGAGCGACATGGTGTTCAACGTGAAGCCGAAGGCCCACACCGCGATGAAGGAGGAGAGCACGGAGACGGGGAGCGCCAGGCCCGTGATCACCGTGGAGCGCCAGGAATTGAGGAACAGGAAGACCACGAGGACGGTGAGGATCGCCCCCTCGATCAGCGCCTCCTCGACGTTTCTCACCGAGTTGCGCACCCGCTCGCCCGCGTCGCGCACCACCTGGAGCTCGACGCCCTGCGGGAGAGTGGTCTTGAGCCGCTCGATCCGCGCCTTGATCGCGTCGGACACGCTCGTGGTCGAGGCGCCCTTGGATTTCGTGATGTCGATGCCGACCGCGTCCGCATCGTTGAACAGGGCGCTGGAGCGCTGCTCGGCCGTGCCGTCCACCACGTCCGCGACCTGTCCCAGGCGGATGAGCTGGCCGCTACGTCCGGTGATCACCAACTGCTCGAACTGCTCGGGGTCTTCGATCCGGCCGCGCAGGCGGATCGCCTGCTCGGAAAGATCCCCTTCGACCCGCCCCACGGGCGCCGCGAGGTTCTGCGCCTGCACGGCCTGAACGACCTGGCCCACGGTAACGCCGGAAGCCGCCAAGTCCGCCGGCCGCACGTTGACCGAGATCTCGCGCTCGACGCCGCCCTGGACCGTCACCTGGGCCACGCCGTTGATGCCGCGCAGCTCGCGCGTGATCCCGGGGTCCGCGAGCAGCGTCAGCTCGGCCGGGCTCATCGTCTTGGACGAGAGCACGAGCGAAACGATCGGCATGTCGGCCGGGTCGAACTTCCGGAGGATCGGCTCTTCCATCTCGGTGGGGAGGTCGTTCCGGATCCCCGAGATGGCGTCGCGCACGTCCTGGCTCGCCTGGTCCGGCTCCTTGCTGAACTCGAACTGCACGATGATCTGGGCGAAGCCGTCGAGCGAGGTGGAGGTGATCTGGTCCACGCCGGAGAGCGCGGAGAACGCCTCTTCCATGGGCTCGACCACCTCGCGCTCGACCTGCGTGGGGTTGGCGCCGGGGTAGGGGACCGCCACGAACACGATGGGGTTCGTCAAATCCGGAAACTCGTCGATCTCCAGGCTGACCAGCGCGAAGATGCCGAAGATGACGAGGATCAGCATCGCCACGATGGTGACGATGGGGCGCTTGATCGCGAAATCCGAAATCGTCATAAAACCTGAGCCAACCTTTCCACCTGCTGTTGCACCGCCGGAGCGAGGCGGACCGGGGTCCCCGGCGCAATCTCCTGGGCCCCGCCGCGCAGCACCACCTCGCCCTCGCGGACGCCGGTTCGAACCTCCACCCGCTGCTCCTGCTCGTCCTCGATCCCCAGCTCCACGTCCACCCGCTGCACCTTGCCTTCGCGCACCACGAGCACGGCCGGCCGCTGCATGCGGCGGTCGATGGCGGCCGTGGGGACCGTGAGGCCCACGCGCGACTGGCTCGCGATCCGCCCTTCGGCGAACAGGCCGGCCACGAGATCGTTGCCGGGATTGGGGATCTCGGCGTAGACCCGCACCTGCCGGGTCGCCGGATCGGCCGCTGGGTTGATCCGCGTGACCTGCCCTTCGAACGCACGGCCGGGGTAGCCGTTCACGGTGAACTGCACGGGCGCCCCCACGCGGAGGGCCCCGACCTGCTCGGCGGGCACGGACGCTTCGAGCTCCAGGCTCGACGGATCGACGACCGTGTACACCGCCGTGCCCGGCTGCACCACGTCGCCCGCCGAGACCGGCTTCTCGCTCACCACGCCGTCGATGGGGGCGGTGATCCGCGCGTAGCCGAGCTGCTTTTCGGCCGAGGCGAGCTGAGCCCGCGCCTGCGCGAGCCCGGCCCGCGCCTGGGCGATCGACTGCGTGGCCGTCTCGACGTTCCGCTCGGCCACCGCGCCCGCATCCGCCAGCACGCGCTGGCGCTCCGCCTCGCGCTCGGCGAGCGCCAGGTTGCTCCGCGCCTGCTCGACCGCCACCTGGGCCGAGGTGTAGGCGTCGCGCAGGCCGAAGGTGTCGAGCCGCGCGAGAGGCTGGCCGCGGCGGACCGGCTCGCCCGGCTCCACGTAGGTTTCGAGGATCGAGCCCGAGAGCTGGGCGCGGACCGTGGCCTCCTCCTCGGCCGTCAACGTCCCCGAAAGCGCGGGGCCGGTCTGCACCTCGCCGCGGGCGACGATCGCCGTATCCGCCGGACCCAGGACGATCTCGGGCGGCGGCGCGGCGGCCTCTTCGCTCTTCTTGCCCCGGCCGCAGCCGGCGAACGGAAGGGCGGCCAGGAGAGCGGCCGCGAGGATCGTGGTCTTGCGCAAAGTCATTGTTGTTGTCCCCCGAACCCGGTCGTGCCGGGCACCGTAGTGGCCGGCGTCTGCTGCTGTTGCTGCTGGATGGGTTGGACCGGCTGGACCAGCGCGGCGCCCGCCGAAAGCGCGAGCGGCAGCTCGTCCAGAAGAGAGAGCCGGGCCCGGGCCACCTGGACGTTGCGCAGAGCGCGCGCCCGGTTGACCTCGGCCTGCTCCAGAGACAGGCGCGCGTCCGTGAGCTCCAACTGGCTCGAAATCCCCTCGCGGTAGCGGAGCTGGGCGATCTCGTAGGCCCGCCGGCCCTGCTCGACCGTGGCCGTGTTGCTTTCGAGAGCCGCCTGCGCCTCGGCCAGGTCGTTCTGGGCCACCCGGGCGTCGAGCGCCGCGGCCTCGCGGGTCTGCTGGAGCCGCGCCCGCGCCTCCGAGAGCGTGCCCCGGGCCACCTGGACGGTGCCGCGGATGCGCCCGGAGGTGAAGATCGGAACGTTCAGGTTCAGGGAGACCGTCCAGTCCTCCCGGAAATCGTCCGGCTCGGGCACCCCGCTCTCGGGGTAGGCCACGGGCGCGTAGCGGGAGGAGAAATAGACCGCGGGCAAGCGCTCCGCCTGCGCCTCGGCCACCTGGGCCTCGCTCGCCCGCACGTTCTCCTCGGCCTGGATCACCGGCGCCCGCCGGTCGGGAGAGAGGTCCGCCGGTGCGGCGAACCGCTCGGGGAGCGTCTCGACCGGGGTGGTGAGCTGGACCTCGTCCTCGAGCGGCACGTTCAGGAGCTGCTTCAGGCGCAGATACGCCTCGGTCCGCTCGGTGCGGCGCTGGAGCACCACCGGGATCTGGTTGTCCCGCTGGACCCGCGCCCGCAGCACGTCGAACTCCGCCTGCGCTCCCACCTCCTCGCCCACCTGGGTCTGGCGGAGGATCTCCTCGGTCTGCCCGAGCGCCGACTCGGAGATCTCGACGAGCCGGTCGCCCAGCAGGGCATCGAAGTAGCTCTGGGTGACGTCGAGCAGCGTCTCCGCCCGGGCCGAGACCACGTCGAGCTCCGCCGCCCGCCGCCGCGCCTGGGCCGCGCGGTTGCGGGCGAAGACCCCGCCGTCGAACACCATCTGGTTCAGGGTGAGCCCCAGCGTGTACTGGTTCTCCCGGCCGAACGGGAGGTCCCCCAGATCGCCGCCGTCCTCGCCCCCCGTGGGCCCGCCGAAGTTGATGTCCTGGAACTGGGAACGCAGCGTCCGCGTGTAGCCGGCCGACCCCGCGATCTGCGGGAAGAGGCCGCTGCGCGCGATCGTCTCGTTCCCCATGGCCCGCATCACGCCCGCCTCGGCCACCCACACCGTCTCGCTCTCGCCCGCCGCGATCCGCAGCGCGTCGTCGAGAGAAAGGACGAGGGTCCGGCGGGGTGGCTCCTGGCCCGTCAAAGGAAACGCGGCGAGGAGAATCGCCGCCGTGGAGATCGAGATTTTTTGGATTCGGTTCACTCCCCTAGACCCCCGCTCGCTCTGCAAACTGCGGATGGACCATCCCCCGCGCATCGCTCGCTGGGGACTGTTTGCGAAGAGGATGCCAGCCCCCGCCCGAAGACCCTCACCCCAACCCTCTCCCAGCCCCCTCCCGCCCTTCCGGGAGAGGGAGCCCTTATGAAAAAAGAAGCAATCTCCCTCCTCTCCCGGCGGCAGGGAGGGGGCTGGGAGAGGAGGTGAGGGCTTGGGGGGACGGAGGGGTTAAGATCTCCCCATGCCCACCCCCCTCGCCACCGACCTCCGCCGCATTTCCTTTGACGGGCCAGGAG
>DATEIO010000153.1:0-3534 GCA_035278895.1 Thermoanaerobaculia bacterium
GCGCTCGCCCCGTTCACGGCGGCGGTGCACCGGGTGCGGCTCTCGGAGCCCCGCATCCCCTTCGTGTCGAACGTGACCGGCACCTGGATCCTCCCCGAGGAGGCGACCGATCCCGGCTACTGGGCCCGGCACCTGCGGGGCACCGTGCGCTTCGCGGACGGCGTGGCAACGCTCCTCGCGGAGCCCGACCGCGTGCTCCTGGAGGCCGGGCCGGGCCGCACGCTCTCCACCCACGCGGCGCGGCAGGCTGTGGGGAGGCCCGCGATCGCCTCGCTTCGCCACCCCCGGGAAGAGGGCTCGGACCTGGCGTCGATCCTCACCGCTGCCGGAAGGCTCTGGCTCGCGGGCCACCGCCTCAACGCGGAGAAGCTCTTCGCCGGCCAGGAGCGCCGCCGCATCCCCTTGCCGTCCTACCCGTTCGAGCGCCACCGCTACTGGATCGAGCCGGGGGAGGACTGGAGCGCCGCCGCATCGGCTGCACCCGCCCAGACGCTCCACGCCCGGCCGGCTCTCCCGACTGCGTACGTGGCGCCGCGGAGCGAGTTCGAGGAGGAGGTGGCCGGGATCTGGCGCGAGGTGCTCGGGGTCCGCGAGGTGGGCGCTCACGACAGCTTCCTGGAGCTGGGCGGGGACTCGCTGCTCGCCACCCGCCTCATGTCCCGCCTGCGCGACGAGCTCGGGCTGGACCTCCCCATGGAAAGGCTCTTCGAGCGGCCCACGGTGGCGGCGGTGGCCGCCGCCGCGCGGAAGGCGGAGGCGCCCGCCGGCCGCATCTCCAGAAGGCTGCGGGACGGGAAGACCGCCTTCCCCCTCTCCTTTGCCCAGGAGCGGCTCTGGTTCTTCGACCGCCTGGAGCCGGGAAGCGCCCTCTACAACATTCCGGCGGGGATCGAGGCCACCGGCCGGCTGGACGTGGCGGCCCTCGCCGCGGCGCTCTCGGAGATCGTGCGCCGCCACGAGGCCCTGCGCACCACCTTCCCCGGCGGAGAGGGGGAGCCGGTCCAGGAGATCCACTCCGCCCGTCCGGTGACGCTGCCCGTGGCGGACCTCTCCGCCCTCCCGGAGCCCGCCCGCGGGGAGGAAGCCCGGCGGCTCGCCACGGCCGAGGCCCGCCGCCCCTTCGACCTCGCCCGTGGGCCGCTTCTCCGCACCCTGCTCCTGCGCTTAGGAGAGGAGGAGCACCTGGCCGTGCTCACGGTCCACCACATCGTGAGCGACGGCTGGTCCATGGGCGTGCTGGTCCGCGAGATCGCGGCGCTCGCTTCCGGGCAGCCCTCGCCGCTTCCCGAGCTGCCGCTCCAATACGCGGATTACGCGGTCTGGCAGCGCAAGCACCTGCAGGGGGAGGTGCTCCAAGAGCAGCTCGCCTACTGGCGCGAGCAACTGGCCGGAGCCCCGGCCGCGCTGGAGTTGCCCACCGACCGTCCGCGGCCGCCGGTCCAGACCTTCCGCGGCGCCCAGATGCCGGTCGTCCTCCCGCCGGCTCTCGTCCAGGCCCTGCGCGAGCTTGGCCGGGAGACCGGATCCACCCTGTTCATGATCGTCCTCGCCGTCTTCGAGACGCTGCTCGCGAGGCACACGGGCCAGGAGGACCTCCTCGTCGGCTCGCCGATCGCCAACCGCAACCGGGCGGAGATCGAGGGTCTGATCGGCTTCTTCGTCAACACGCTCGTGATGCGGGGGGACCTCTCCGGCGACCCCACGTTCGCGGAGCTGCTCGCTCGAGTGCGCGAGACGGCCCTCGCGGCCTACGCCCACCAGGACCTCCCGTTCGAGCGGCTGGTCGAGGAGCTGCACCCGGCGCGGGACCTCTCCCGCGGGCCGCTCGTCCAGGTCATGGCCTCTCTCCAGAGGGCGCAGGCCGAGGCCCTGGAGTTGCCCGGGCTGCTTCTGACGCCGCGCGACCTGGACTCCGGCACGGCCAAGTTCGAGCTGACCCTCCACTTGGCCGAAGGGGCGGAGAGCGCGGCCGGCTGGATCGAGTACAACGCCGACCTCTTCGAGGCGCCGACCGTGGCCCGCTTCGCCGGGCAGCTCGTGCGGCTCCTCGAAGCCGCCCCCGCGGGGCTCAGTCATCCCGTGGCAGATCTCCCCCTGTTCTCCGCAGCCGAGCAGCAGGCCCTCTTCGCGGAGTGGAACGCTGCCCCCGGGGAGCTGATCCCCGAAGGCAGGCTCCACAGCATGGTCTTCGCCCAGGCGCGGCGCTTCCCTGAGGCCGTGGCCCTGGTGGCCGGTGAGGAGACGTGGACCTACGGAGAGCTCTCGCGCCGGGCCGAGGCGATCGCCCGCCGCCTCCGTGCTCTGGGCGTGGGGCCGGAGACCCGGGTCGGAATCTCCATGGCGAAGAGCCCGGAGCGGATCGCGGCCCTCCTGGGAATCCTCCTCGCCGGAGGCGCGTACGTTCCCCTGGACCCCGCCTATCCCCGGGAGCGCCTGGCCTTCATCCTGGAAGACAGCGGGGCTCGCATGCTGGTCACCGAGCGGGACCTCGGAGGAGAGGATCTGGAGGAGGGCGGGCCGGTGCCGGACGACGTCCTGCCGGACCATCTCGCCTATGTGATCTACACCTCGGGCTCGACCGGCCGCCCCAAGGGCGTGCTCGTGCGCCACGCCGGGGTCTGCCGGGTGATCGCCGAGTCGATCCGCCTCTTCGGCCTCGGGCCGGAGAGCCGGGTGCCGCATCTCGCGTCCCTCTCCTTCGACGCCTCGGTGCTCGAGATGTTCACCGCGCTCGCGGCCGGCGGCACGCTCCTCCTGCTGCCCGGGGGCCTCCTGGGGCCGGACCTGGCCGACGAGCTGCGGCGCCACCGGGCCACGTTCCTCGTGGCCTCGCCCGCGCTTTTGGATACCCTGCCGGGCTCCGCGCTGCCGGACCTCCGCACCGTGACCGTGGGGGGGGAGGCCTGCTCTGCGGAGACCGCCGCGGCCTGGTCCGAGCGCGTGGCGCTTTTCAACTGCTACGCCCCGACCGAGACGACCATCTACTCGACCACCGGGCGCTGCCACCCGGGCGCGCGGCGGGTGCCCCCGATGGGGAGGCCGATCGCCGGAGCGCGGGCCTACCTGCTCGACCGGCGCCTGCGCCCCGTGCCCCTGGGGGCCCAGGGGGAGATCTACGTGGGAGGCGAGGGCGTGGCGCGCGGCTACCACGGCCGGCCGGACCTGACGGCCGAGCGGTTCGTGCCCGACCCCTGGAGCCCGGAGCCCGGGGCGCGCCTCTACCGCACCGGCGATCTCGCCCGCCGCCTGCCCGGCGGCGAGCTCGAATTCGCCGGGCGCAACGATTCGCAGGTGAAGCTCCGCGGCTTCCGCGTGGAGCTGGGAGAGGTCGAGGCGGCGCTCGCGCGCCACGAGGCCGTGGAGCGGACCGTCGCCGTGGTGCGGGAGGACGCGCCGGGGGACCGCCGCCTGGTGGCCTACGCCGTGCTCCGCGAGGGGGAGGCGGCCACGCCTGCGGCCCTCCGCGCCTTCCTCAAGGAGTCGCTTCCCGAGTTCATGGTGCCGGCCGCGGTGCTCCTGCTGGACGCCCTGCCG
>DATEIO010000154.1:0-2862 GCA_035278895.1 Thermoanaerobaculia bacterium
GGCGTCCAGGTCCGCGACCGACCCCGCGGGCCTCCGGGGCGCGATCCAGACCTCGTAGGAGTAGCGGGCGAAGACGGGCATCCAGGCGACCGCCCGCTCTCCGACGTAGAGGGCTCTTCGGCCGTCCGCCAGCTCGTCCTTTAGGAGATCGTCCAGGAGCCCGCGCCCGGTCTCTTCGAAATGGGCTTTCTGCTGCGCGAGCTCCCGCGCGGGGACGGGCGGGATGAACGGATAGGCATAGATCTGGCCGTGGGGATGGTGGAGCGTGACGCCCACCTCGACGCCCCGGTTTTCGAAGGGCATGACGTAGAGGATATCCTCCCGCGCTCCCAGCTCCCGGTAGCGGTCGGCCCAGACTTCGAGGAGAAGCTCCAGATGGGGGAGCGGCAGCGCGCCCAGGGACGAATTCGGGTCCTGGGTGAACACCACGACCTCGCAGGCCCCCTTGCCGGGCCGGGTGGGGACGATCGTTTCCGGTGCGGGCACCTCGGCCTTGCCGGTGAGCGTGGGGAAACGGTTCTCGAAGACGGCCACGTCGTAGTCCCCGGCCGGCAGCTCTGTGGGGTGCGCCGGGTCGGTCGTCGGAGCGAGCGGGTTGTACTCCGGCGGCGGCAGGAAGGTGCGGTTCTGCCGGTGGCTCGCATAGGCCACCCACTCGCCGCGCAGGGGGTGCCAGCGCAGGTGGGTCTTGTTGCCCGGGGGATCGTTTCCCGGGCTCGTGGCCTCGATCCCCGGGGGGATGGGCCGGCGTGAATAGAGCCAGAGCCCGCGGCCGTCTGGCTTGGTCAGGGTCTCTTTGTGCATCGGCGACCTCATTCTCCTCCGAACGGAGGAGCGTGGGGATCGTGCCGGGTCCCAACTCCGAGACCGCCCTTGCCACGGACCACCGCGCGCCTCTGCTTCCTCCCCGTGTTCTCTCCCCGGGTCGCGGCCGCCATCTCCTCGAGGGGGAACTTGGGGGTGCGGTCCGCATAGAGCAGCCCGTTGGCCTCCTGGTACGTGTCGGTGAACTGGGTGTAGCAGAAGCCGGAGAGCAGGCCCGCCGAGTTCACGGCGTCGAGGAGAGCGCGGTAGCGCTCGGCCAGGTCATCCTCACTCGCGGCCCGCGAATAGCCCCAGGTGTTCTTCGTGTCTTTCGAGGAGGCGATGCCGCCGAACTCGGTGAGCATCACCGGGTGGTCCTCGTAGTCCTGCTCTTCGAGCACCAGGAGCCGCCCTCCGGGCCGCTCCCGTTTCAGGAGGCGCGGGAGCTGGTCCTCGACCTGGTATCTCTCCGTGATCCGGTTCGGGTTCGAGTCGTAGTCGTGAATGCCGATGATGTCGGTCGCTACGCTCTCCCAGCCGTCGTTGCCGATGACCGGGCGGGTTGGATCGAGCGTCTTCGTCAGGTGGAAGAGAGCGCGCACCCAGTTGCGCTCGGCCTTGTTGTCCGGCAGGTTGGGCACGCCCCAGGATTCGTTGAACGGCACCCACGCGATGATCGAGGGGTGGCTGTAGTCGCGACGGATGACCTCCATCCACTCCCGGGTGAGCCGCTGGATCGAGCGCTTGGTGAACCGGTAGGCGCTCGGCATCTCCTCCCACACGAGGAGCCCCAGGCGGTCCGCCCAGTAGAGGTAGCGCGGGGCCTCGATCTTCTGGTGCTTCCTGACGCCGTTGAAGCCCATGGCCTTGGCGAGCTCCACGTCGTGGCGCAGCGCCTCGTCGTTCGGAGCGGTCAGGCCGCTCTCCGGCCAGTAACCCTGGTCGAGCACCATGCGGAGATAGTAGGGCCGGCCGTTCAGTACCAGGCGGTTGCCCTGGACCGCGATCGAGCGCAGCGCCGTGTAGCTCGCCGCCTCGTCCAGAAGCTCGCCGCGCTCGGCCCAGAGCTGCATGTGGGCCTCGATCAGGGTCGGCTTCTGAGGGCTCCAGAGGAGCTCGTTCCGGAAATCGTCGATCCCCGGGTCCGAGAGCGCGATCCGGCGGTGGACCTCGCCGCCCACGACCGTGTAGGTGTCGTCCGAGATGAGCTGGCCGTTGGCCCGCAGCTTCACGCCCAGGCGCAGCCGGTCGCGCGGCTCGCCCCCCATCCAGGCCTCGAAGCCGAGCTCCCAGCGCTCCAGGCTCGGGGTCCAGCGGAGGCTGTCGATCCACGTCGGCGGGACCTTCTCCAGCCACACCGTCTGCCAGATCCCGGTCGTCCGCGGGTACCAGATGGAGTGGGGCTCGAGCTGCCAGTCCTGCTTGCCGCGCGGCTTGGCCAGGTCCGCCGGATCGTCGTCCACCCGCACGGCGATCGTCTGTGGCCCGGTTCCCTCCAGGAGGTCCGTCACGTCGATCGTGAACGGGGTGTAACCTCCCTCGTGGCAGAGGGTGAGCGAGCCGTTCACCCACACCATCGCGGTCCAGTCCACAGCGCCGAAGTGGAGGAGGAGCCGCTCTCCGTTGCGGAGCGCGGGCGGCTCGAAGGTCCGGCGGTACCAGCAGCGGCGGTAGAAGCTCGTGTCCCCGACCCCCGAGGCCTCCGTCTCGGGGGAGAAGGGCACGAGGATGGTCCCGTTCCAGGTGACCTCCCGGGGGCTGCGCCACTTGGCGTCGGGATCCAGAACGAAGTCCCAGGGGCCGTTCAAGGAGATCCACGAAGCCCGTTCGAGCTGAGGCCGAGGGTAGCCGTGGGTGATTTCGGACACTTTCTTTTTCGCGGTGGGCCGTGTTCGCATGTCGCTCCCGCCGTTGTGCAAACTGCGAGCCAAAGCGATAGTCTTGCCCCATGCCCGAAGCGGTCCAGCTCGAGCTCTACACCCACCGGTTCGCTGCCATCGCGCGGCAGATGGGGGAGATGCTCCAGCGCACCGCCGTCTCCACCAACGTCAAGGAGCG
>DATEIO010000155.1:0-8081 GCA_035278895.1 Thermoanaerobaculia bacterium
CTGGACCGGCAGGCGCGGGTCCGCCTTGGGGAACGGCGAGAACGCCGTGTAGTAGACCCGGCGCAGGCGGTGCCGCTGGTAGAGCTCGGAGGCGGTGCCGAGGATCGCGGCGTCCGTGCTCGGCGTCGCGCCCACGACCATTTGCGTGCTTTGCCCCGCGGGCGCGAACCGCGGCGCCTTCCGGGGAGCCTCCGCCTCGGCCTCGTCACGGCGCTCGCGGATCTGCGCCATGGCCGTCTCGATCACCTCGCGCTTCTTCTCGGGAGCCAGGAGGTCCAGGTCCCCCTGGGAAGGCAGCTCGATGTTGGCCGACAGGCGGTCGGCCCACCGCCCCGCCGCCGCGAGAAGCTCCTGCGAAGCCCCGGGCACCGCCTTCAGATGGATATAGCCGTTGAAGGCATGCGTCTCCCGGAGCGACCGCGCCACGGCCACCAGTTGCTCCATGGTGTAGTCCGGGCTCTGGATGACGCCGGAGGAGAGGAACAGCCCCTCGATGTAGTTGCGCCGGTAGAAATCGAGCGTCAGGGAGACGACCTCCTCGGGCGTGAAGCGCGCCCGGGGGATGTCGCTCGACACCCGGTTGACGCAGAACCGGCAGTCGTAGACGCAGTGGTTGGTGAGCAGGATCTTGAGCAGGGAGACGCAGCGGCCGTCCGGCGTGTAGCTGTGGCAGATGCCGACACCGTCCGCGCTGCCGAGCCCCTGGCCATTGCCGGCCCGCTTCGAGCCGCTGCTGGCGCACGAGGCGTCGTACTTGGCCGCATCGGCCAGAATGGCGAGCTTGGTCCGCAGTTCCATGAAGCACTCCCCCGCAAGCAAACGGACGGACCTTGCCGCCTCGTTACCGATGAAAACAGCGGGGGGGCAGGAGGGATTCCGTACCGCTTAGCAGGTACATGGTATGATCCGGTCTATGGGAGGAGAGCCCATCATGCGTCGGCACGTTTTCCACGTCGTGTTCTTCCAGGACAGAGGTTGGTGGGTCGCGCAGTGCCTTGAACACAATCTGACTGCGTCTTCCAAAAATCCTCAAGAATTACAGAAAAAGTTAGAGGCCGTTCTCCAAGTGCAGGCCGAAGTCGATATGGAAGCCGGCAGGGTGCCGTTCAGCACGGTCCCCCCTGCTCCGCGTCGGTTCTGGACGCTCTTCCAAAGCGCTGAGCCTTGGGGGCTCGACGAGTCGAACACTGAGCTTCCCACCGAGGCGCCCGCCTGGACCGAGTTGGCGTTCGCCGCCTAATCTGGTTGCGGGTCGAGTCCTAGCAAGCGGGCGTCAAGACCGAAGTTTTCACAGATCGCCTCCTGGTCTCGAGGAGAGAGCAGGCTGTGGTAGCCGCTGTCTCCCAAGGGGGCGATCTGCCCCTCCGGCCCTTCCAAGTAGAACCCGCCGCTTTTTGCCTGCCTGAGCCGTGTCTTGAAGCCGAAGACGTGACCCAGCTCGTTCATGGTTTGCCGCACGGTCCGTTCGTGACTCAAACATCGTTCTCCATGGAGAAGCGCTACGTCATCGAAAGACACGCACAGTATATCTGGCGGCATGGACCAGGACGAATTCAACTCCCTTTGTCGAGACTTCCCGAAGTGGCGAGCTTGGTCCGCAGTTCCATGGAGCACTCCCCCACGAGCAGAACGGACGGACTCTGCCGCCTCGTTACCGATGAAAACAGCGGGGGAACAGAAGAGACTCCGCTTCTCCGTCCCCGCGGGGCGATAACCAAGATAGCGATTCTGTCGTGCTCCCACGCGAGGTCCAAGCGTTAGCGACTCCAACGCACTTGAGGGCGAGCTAGAATGCTCCCCGTCGGGGGCGAGTCCTCGGCACTCATTCAGGGAGACTTCATGAAGAAGACGGTGAAGAAACTGGCGCTGGCGAAGGAGACGCTACGGAGCTTGGACGTGGAACTCGGGAGAGTGGCGGGGGGAGTAACTACCACCTCCGATCTCTGTACCTTTGGTAGCGACGGTTGCCCGACCGGCCAGTTCGCGTGCGGCAGCGCACGTTGCGGCAGCGCAGCCTGCGGCACTTCATACTGCTGAGTGCGACGGCCGTCTTGGCACCTGCTGCCGGGGCGGCCCCGCCTCCCCCCGTACCGCCACACTGAGTCAGGACACGACCCCACGAGGCGAGAGCACCGCCTCACGAGGCGGGAGCGCCGCCCCGCAAGGCGAGAGCGCCGCCTCACGAGGCGAGAGCGCCGCCCCATGAGGCGAGAGCGCCGCCCCACGAGGCGAGAGCGCCGCCTCACGAGGCGAGAGCGCCGCCTCACGGGGCGAGAGCGCGCCCCACGGGGCGGGAGCGCCGCCCCACGGGGCGGGAGCGCTGTGACGGATCTCGCTAGCTCGGCGAACGCCGGGGGTCGTCCCCGTAGGTGGACTCGTACTCCATGTTGCCGTCTTTCTTGTGGACCTTGATCTGCCCGAGCTCCGCGCTCTGGGCGCGCTCCCGGGCGAACTGGACGGCCTCTTCCTTGGTCTCGAATTCCCGGCGGAACTCGGCGTTCTCCTGGCTGACGACCCATTTCTCGGCAGACGCGTTCGGGACTACGTGATACACAACCCTTTCCTTGGTAGTTTGGGCCATGGTTCAGCTCCTCCTTTGCGCTGCTTGGAAATGGCAATAAATGTGCCAACGAGGAACCAAAGAGGATCAATCGGTCAGGATTGGAACAACTTCATCCTCCGCGATCACATACACCCGATCCCCCCGCCGGGGCCTCACGGAAGCCCCTCCCGTGAAGCCTCCGAAGGCTGGGAGGAGCGCCACCCGATCTCCGAACAGGAAACACGGAAGCTTCTCGTGCTGCCCTCCGAATCCGACCAGGGAGACCGCTGGGTGGATGTGCCCGGCGAGGACGTAGCTCCCCGGCTCCTCGGCCGGATGGTGGCGGAAGGCGAAGGGGGGCTCGAGCAGGGGCTCGTCGCAGCAGGTGAAGCGCCATTCGGCGGGCGGATCGCCGGAGCCCCGGTCGTGGTTGCCGCGGACGAGGACGATGGGGAGGTCCGCGTGGCGGTCCCGCCAGTCCGCGATGGCGGCGAGGGTGCGGCTCGCCCGCCCCGACTTCGCGTGAAAGAAGTCTCCCAGGAGGAGGAGACGGCGGGCTCCGGTGCGTTCGAGGGCTGCGGAGAGACGGAGGAGCGCCTCGGTCGTGGTTCCGCCGGGGAGGGGGATCGCGGCGGAGCGGAAGGCCGCAGCCTTGCCTAGATGGGCGTCGGCCACGAGGAGCGTGCCCGTCCTTTCCTGAAACACGGCTCTCTCGGGGAGGAGGACCAGCGGCTCGCCCGCGACTTCGATCCGGGTCATCCCGCCGCCTTCTCCAGCCGGACCTGCATGCGGCGCACACGGTCGGCGAGCTTTTCAGAGCTGAGCTTTTCGCGCATCCGGGCGACCATCAGGGGGAAGCCGAGCGGGCTGACGCGCTCGAGCTCCAGGACCGTCACGCGGGACTCCGCGAGGCGCGCGAGGGTCCGCCCCAGGCGGCTCCTTTCGAGCTGCTGCTCCAGAACCTCGCGGTGCGCCTGGTGGAGGAGGAGGTTTCCCGGGTCGTACTTGGTGAAGACCTCGTAGAAGAGGCCGCTCGACGCCTGGAGGTGGCGGGCGGGCTTCTTCTGCCCGGGAAAGCCCTGGAAGAGGAGGCCGGCCACGCGGGCGATCTCGCGGAACTGGCGGCGGGCCATCTCCGCCGCGTTCAGGCTCGCGGGGATGTCCTCGGCGAGGTTTCCCGGCGCGAGGAGCCCCGCGGCCAGCGCCTCGTCGAGCGGCGCTCTGTCCGGCGAGAGAAGCTCGATGCCGTAGTCGTCCACGGCCAGGGTGAAGGTGATCGGCCGGAGGCGCGAGATCCGCCACGCGAGAAGGGCGGCCAAGCCCTCGTGGACGAGCCGTCCCTCGAACGGGTAGAAGAAGAGGTGGTGCCCCTCGCGGGATTTCAGGCACTCGACGAGCAGCTCGTCCGCGGCCGGGATGATCGACCAGCGGGCCTGAAGCTCCAGGATGGGGCGGACGGCCTCCATCTCCGGCCCCGCGAAGAGGCCGCTTCGGGTCTCTTCGAGAAGCGCGCGCACCGAGGCGGCCAGCTCGGTCGAAAGGGGCATGCGGCCGCCCATCCAGCGGGGGATCAGGCCGCTTCCCTTGGCCTTGCGCACGTACGCCGTCATGTCCCGCACCGCTTCGAGCTCCAGGGTCTTGCCGGCGAAGACGAAGCGGTCGCCGGGGCGCAGCCGGGCGATGAACGACTCCTCGACCGTCCCCAGCTTCGCACCGCCCACGGACTGGACGGAGAGCGCCGCGTCGCTCGTGATCGTCCCGATCGAGAGGCGGTGCCGCCGCGCCACGTGCCGGTCGGGCACCACGTAGCGGCCGTCCACCTCCGCGACCCGCCGGTATTCGGGGTAGGCCGCGAGAGCCGGACCGCCGCGGGTGACGAAGTCGAGCGTCCAGTCCCACTCGGCGGGGGTGAGATCCCGGTAGGTCCAGGAGGTGCGGACCTCGTCGTAGAGCTCTTCAGAGCGGAAGCCGCCGCCGACGGCCACGGTGACCAAGTGCTGGGCGAGGACGTCGAGCGGCTTTTCGTACGGCGTGCGCGGCTCGATGCGGCCGGAGTCGAGGGCCCTCCGGGCCGCGGCCACCTCCACCAGCTCGAAGGCGTTCGTGGGCACGCAGGTCACCCGGCTTGGGCTTCCGGGTCGGTGGCCGCTCCGGCCGGCCCGCTGCACGAGCCGGGCGATCCCCTTGGGGCTCCCCACCTGGAGCACGCGGTCGACCGGCGCGAAATCCACCCCCAGATCGAGGCTCGACGTGCAGACGACGCAGCGCAGGCGCCCTTCGCGCAGGCCGTCCTCCACCCAGTCGCGCACTTTGCGGTCCAGAGACCCGTGGTGGAGTGCGATCTCCCCGGCCCAGTCCGGCCGGGCCTCTAAAAGCTCCTGGTACCAGATCTCGGTCTGCGAGCGGGTATTAGTGAAGACGAGGGCCGTCTTCCCCTCTTCGATGGCGGCGACGACCTGGGGCAGGAGCTTCAGGCCCAGGTGGCCAGCCCAGGGGAAGCGCTCGATCGTGTCCGGCAGGAGCGAGTCGATGCGGATCTCCTTGGGCGCCGCGCCGCGGACGAGCCGGCCGCTCCGCCCCACGCCCAGAAGGGCGGCGAGCGCCACGTCCAGGTTCCCGAGCGTGGCCGAGAGCCCCCAGACGCGGAGGCTTGGGCAGAAGCGCCGGAGGCGCGCGAGCGCCAGCTCCGTCTGCGCGCCCCGTTTTCCGCCCAGAAGCTCGTGCCACTCGTCGACCACCACGAGGCGGAGGTCGGAGAAGAGGTCCTTCGCGTCCGGGCGGGAGAGGAGGAGCGAGACGCTCTCGGGCGTCGTCACCAGGGCCGTGGGGAGGCGGGAGCGCTGCCGGTCGCGCACGGACGCCGAGGTGTCCCCCGTGCGCCGCTCCAGGCTCCACGGGATGCCGAGGTCGACCAGCGGAGCGCGGAGCGACGCCTCGGTGTCCGCTGCGAGCGCCCGGAGCGGCGTGATCCAGAGGACGCGCAGCGGCGGCGAGGCCGCCCGCCTCCGGGGCCGGCCCGGAGCGTCCGGATGGTCTGCCATCCATTCGAGAACGGGAGCGAGCCACGCGGCGTAGGTCTTGCCCGTGCCGGTGGCGGCGTGGATCAGCCCGCTCTCCCCGGCGCGGTAGGCGTCCCAGACCTCCCGCTGGAAGTCGAACGGGGTCCAGCCCCGGGCTGCGAACCACTCTTCGAGGCGGGAGATCAAGGGGAGACCGGCCGGGGACGCGGCTTTTCGATCCCCATGCGCTCGGCCACCCGGCCTGCCACGTCGATGGTCCGGACCGTTCCGGCATCGCCGGGCTCGATCCCCGCTCCGATCGCCATGTAGATGCCGTGCAGGCTCGGGTGGGTGTTGAGCCCGCCGTGCATCCCCAGGGCCGGCGTGGGGAGGGCGGCCTTCCCTTCCTTGAGGCCGCCTCCGCCGAAGGTGTAGCCCGGAGCCGCGAAGAGCACGAGGTCGCCGGTGTTCGGATGCTCCAGGCCGATCTCGGCCGCCTCTTTGCGGGTGAAGACGCGTTCGACCGGCTTGTCCCCGGAGAGGGTCCAATCCTGAAACAGTTTGCGAAGCTCGGAAAGGGCGGCCTCCCGGCCCGGCATGGCGTAGATGTGGGAGACCTCCCCGGAGCTCACGGCATAGACGGCGGTCCCCTCCGGGACGATTTTCCCTTCGGCGTCCATGGCGAGGAGGCCCCGCTCGCGGAGCAGGACGTTGGGGTTCACAGACGTGTGGACGGGCTCCATGCCGTGGTCGCTCACCACGATCAGGGTGGTGTTCCGGAGGTCCAGGATGTCCAGGAGACGCGCGAGCTGGCGGTCCACCGCCTGCCAGACGCGGAGGCGTGCGTGGGCGAACTGCTCCACCCTTTCCGGCGTGTAGCCAGGCTGGCGCGGGTCCGCAAGAAGGAGCTGGTGCCCGGCTTCGTCGATCACCGGAACGTAGCCCATGATGAGGTCCCAGTCCGAGCGCTCGGCGGCGATCCGCAGACTCTCCCCGAAGAAGACGGCGAAGCGCACGCCCTGCTCGGTCCAGGTGTCGAGGTCGAGCCCGGGCTTGCCGCTCCAGGTGTCCGCGAGGCGGCGGTCGTCGGGAGGGCCGGGCCAGGAGAGCCCCTGCGCTTCGAGGGACGCGGCGAAGTCTTCGGGATAAGCCTGGAGCGGATAGAGGGCGCCGAAGTAGACCCGGGCCGAGGAGAGATCTGGAGCGAGAGACAGGACCTTCACCCGGCAGCGGTCCTGCCGGGGCTCGCTCTCCAGCCCGATCCACGAGCACCGCACGGTCCCCCACTCCCCGGGATCCAGCACTACCGGGAGCCGGCCGGAGTCCTCCTCCGGCCGCGGGAGCACCACCACGCCGTCGTAGCCCGGCACGTTGGCCTTGCGGTCCACCGCCAGGAGCTCGAAATTCTGCCCCGGGCCGTGAGCCTCTCCGATCTGCACCCCCGTGGCGAGGACGGGCGAGCGGCTCTCGACCCGGTTCTCCCCTCTCCAGGGCTCCCAGTCCTGCCGGGCGACCTCGAGCAGCCTCGCGGGCCGGTCCGCGTCGTTGACGTAGATCATGCCCCAGTCGGCCCGGCGGCGCGGGCCCGTGTCGTCCGCCCCCGGCCAGGTGGTCACCCCGACCCGTTTCCCCTGCCGGCGGGCCGCCTCCCAGAGGGTCTCGGTGCCGATCGGGGCCGCAAAGCCGCTCGCCGTTTTGAGCGGGGCCTCCCCCGCCGGGTGGAAGGTGTTGCTCACGATCCCCGTCTCCGAGGCGGTGTAGCCGGTCGCCAGGCTGATGTGGTTGACCGCCGTGAGCGTGGGATTGACCGGGATCAGCCGCTCCGCGACCTGTCCCTGCTCGAAGAAGGCTGCGAAGCCGCCGGGCTGGAGCAAACCCTCGTTGTAGAGCCGGTGAAGCTCGTCGGCCCCGGCGCCGTCCAGGCTCAGGAGGACGACGCGCGAAGGGCCCGCGGGAGGAGGAGACGCCGGCTCCGGAGGGGGTGGAGGAGCGCTCTGGCAGCCGAGGACGAGACACGCGAGGAGGAGGGCTCTCTTCATAGCCCCGATTCTATCTACTGAACCCCCGTCGAACCGAATCCGCCGCCGCCCCGGGCGCTCTCCCCCAGCGTTTCAACCTCTTCCCACTCGACCGGCTCGACGCGGGAGAAGACGAGCTGGGCGATCCGGTCGCCGCGTTTCAGGGGGAAGGGGGCTTCGCCCAGGTTGACGAGGATCACCCCGACCTCGCCGCGGTAGTCGCTGTCGATGGTGCCGGGGGCGTTCAGGATTCCAATGCCGTGCTTCAGGGCGAGGCCGCTCCGGGGGCGCACCTGCCCTTCCCAGCCGGGAGGGATCTCCAGGACGATGCCGGTGGGCACGAGGAGGCGCTCGCCGGGGCGGAGCACCCGCTCTTCGGGGATGGCGGCGCGGAGGTCGAAGCCGGCGCTGCCGGGCGAGGCGGGGGACGGGAGAGGGAGGTCGCGGGCTTCGGGGAGCCGCTTGATCCGCACCCTCATCGCGGCTTGCCGGGCTTGTTGCCGGCCGTGGGCTTGCGGCCGT
>DATEIO010000156.1:0-3776 GCA_035278895.1 Thermoanaerobaculia bacterium
GAGTTCTTCCACTTCGTCAACCGCTTCCCGAGCATCGCCGCTCAATTCGAGGGGGCCACGGTCGCCCGCGAGTGGGTGAAGACCGGCCGGCTGCAGTACTCGGCGACCGGCGGCGCCGGGGACCGCTACTTCCTCATGGCGCATGCCCACGGCTTCATCGACGCGCTCTACTCGCGCGGCATGATTACCACCTTCGAGGTGCTCTCGGCCCTCGCGGGCCCGCTGCTCCAGGCGCTCGATGAGGACAGCTTCTCGCGCGACCGCTTCGAATACGCCGAGAAGCTGCAGCACGCGATGCTTCAGCAGAGCGATCGCGTGGTCAACAACTCCTACCGCTCGTTCCCGAGCTTCCCGCTGTTCAACGCGTGGCTGCGCGTCTGGCTGATCGTCGAGATCTTCGGTGACCTGCGGCTCTTCAGCGTCTGCCTCAAGTACCTGGAGACCGGGGACAAGTCGGTCTTCGACCAGCTCGAGGCGGATCCCCTGATCGGCACCCACCCGCCGGGAGAGAGCGAGCTCACGGATCTGGTCCGGTACTCCGACGACATCCTCGCCCGCTACGAGCGCGGCGAAATGGACGAGAACGAAGGCGCGGCGCTGATCCTCGCCGCTCTGGACCGCGCCCAGTGCATGCCGCCGGTCCGCCGCTGGGGAGACGCCGAGGACATCCACCTCGACTACCTCCCCGAGAAGCTGGCCCGCACGATGGAATGGGGTTTCACCCAGGCGCCGCAGCGCATCCGCGAGCGCTTCTTCAGCTTCAACCCCGCCGTGCTGGCCCCGCCGGCGGACACGGAAAAGGCGGCCTGAATCGGAACGGCGAGGCGGGATCTCCCCGCCTCGCCGTCGTCTCCCTCCCTCAGATCATCGGGCTGGAACCTCGTACCGCAGCTCCGCGAAGCCTGGGCCGAACTGCTGGACCGAAACGAGCCTGAGAGAAGGCGACGTGATCTGGCGCGGCAGCAGTGGCTTCCCGGCTCCCAGAGTCACCGAGCCGACCTGGACGATGATCTCGTCCAAAAGGCCGGCGTCGTAGAACTGCCCCACCAGCTCGCCGCCGCCGACCAGCCAGAGATTCATCCCGTTCGCGGCCGCCCGCATCTGCTCATGCACGGGGTGGACGTCCCCCTGCACGAACCGAATGTCGGCGTCCGGAACGCCTGGAAGCTCGCGATGGGAGAAGACCCACGTCGGCTGCTGATAAGGCCACTCCCCCGGTGCTTCCGAGCCCGGCTTGACGACGTGCCGCAACATCCACTCATAAGTCGCCGAGCCCATGGCCAGAGCGCCGACTTTTTGAATGAATTGCGGATAGCTCGTCTCGTTGACGTCTCCGAGCGGGAAAAGCCACTCCAGAGAGTCGTCCGTTGTCGCGATGAAGCCGTCGAGGGTCGCTGCCGTGTAGTACTGAGTTCGCATGGCCCCAGCATATATGATCCATCCGACTCCCAGGATCGGCCTCTAGAGACCGCCAGTCCATCCGGCTGTTGGTAGGATTGCGCCGCCTCGGAGACGCCCCATGGGGCGTCTCCGAATCGGAGAGGGCATTTAGAAAAGGGACACAATGCCTCGGTGACGCTCCCGCTCGCTTCCGTAACCGCCCTGCGATAGTCCTTGCGCCGGGCGTTCTCTTCGCAGGCTGCGATGAGGCCCTGCGCGTTCTCCTAATCCGACAGCTCGAAGACGCCGTACTGAATCCCTGAGGGCTCCCGCAAAAGAATCATGGGCTTTCCTGCCCCTGTGGTGCCTCCCACTGGAAGCAGATCGTAAAACCATCGGGGTCCTTGACGGACAACTGTTTCATTCCGTACGACGTGACCACCGGTGCCTCGACGGCCTGGCCGTGATCGCGCAGGTGGCGGTATACGGCGTCCACGTCAGGGCAGCCGATGAACAGGGCCGTGTCGCCGTGCGCAGCCACACGGGCGGGATCGGGAGCCGGTGGACGCACATCGTCCGGGTCGTACGCGGTGTTGAGCATCAGATCCGTGCCGTCGCGCCGCAGCCAGGCCCAGCCGAGCTTGTCCTCGGTCACCTGGTCGGCCGGTGGAGCCGACTGGACGATCTCGAAGCCGAGCACGTCGCGGTAGAACCTCAGGGAGGCCGGCATGTCGAAAATCTCCAGGAGCGGGCATATGTATCGAAGCTCGAAAGTCATGGTTGGAGCCTCCACTTGCCAGAGGTATCAAATCCATCATTCCGCGCAGGCGACCACGTCGACCTCCACGAGCCAGTCCGGCGAGACCAGGCCCGCGACGAACAGCGTCGTGATGGCCGGCCGGACGCCGTCGAGAAGCTCCTTGCGCACCTCGACCAACGTGCCCATGTCCTCACGCCGTACCAGGAAGAAGCACATCTTCACAATGTCCGTAAGCGTCATGTTGGCGGCGCTGAGGACGGCAGAGACGTTCTGGAGCGCTTGTCTGCACTGCCCTCGAAAATCGGGAGGCAAGTGGCCATCCGGCGTCTGGCCGACCTGTCCGGAAACGTGCAGGATTCGGGCCCCGGCGCGCGTCTCCACTCCGTGCGCGTAAATGCCATGGTACGGCGCTCCGACAGGAAAGGGATCATGCCGAACGGATACGGGCATCTGGGTACCTCCTCGGGAATCACGTTGCCGAGAGCGCGCCAATGCGCAACGGGAATTCTACAGCGGCCGAAGCGCGGAGCAATAGCGCCCGTCAAGGCGAGGAGAAGGCTGGCAGAACGAAGGCGATCCTCAGCCACGATTGCCGGAGCAGCAGCTCCAGCGATGGGATATCGGGACGGAAGGGGTCATAGGCAGGAACGATGGTGATCTGAGAAGAGCCGGAAGAGAGGACTCGTTCCGTGAGGACCAGATCGACGGTCAGCCGGCCTGATTTCAGGCTGAGACGGTCTCCATGGTTGGTCAGAAGGTCCGAGAGCTGAGCACGGTAGCGTTCTCCACGAGCGGATTCGAAAGCCGGCCACCTGCCTTGAGAAGTCAGGCGGTCGATGAAGACCCAGACCTCCAGATCGCCCTCGGCCGGAACGTCGACCGAGAAGCGCAGCAGGCCGAGGAAGCCGCTCTTGGGGTTCGGTTCGAGGAGGGTCAGCCCCACGCGCCGGCCTTGCCATTCCCGGACGATCTTCTCTTCGGGTAACACGGTAAATGCCTTCTTCTTTCCGCGCGGCCCCGAGTGCCAGCCGAACTCGCGCGCCGCCGCTTCGAGAGCAAGGTCGACGGGACGTCTACTGCGGTGGAGAAAGAACATGTAGAGGATCACGAAGGGGGCCATCACGAGCAGGAGTTGGCCTGGGGTAATGCGCCGGCTCTCGAAGAGCCAGTCCATGAAGGCATAGACAGCTGCGAGAAGGAATACGCCGAGGATCGAGAGGAGAATTTTGAGCTCCCCAGGGCGCATCTTGAGACGGCCGGATCCAGGAGCCCGGGGAGACGAAACGCGGTCCTTGAGCTTGAGGGCTGCGATGGCAGTCCCGAAAATCACCACGAAAATCCCAATTGTAATGAGAATGGACGGCAATTTGCTCATGGAGGACCCTCACGTATCCAAAGCATACCCCAAGCGACTCGATGCGCGCCTTCCCACTCCGGTGCTATCTTTGGACACCATGGACCAACAGACCAACCCCACGGCAAGCCACCTTCCTCAACTGATCCGCAACTTCCTGCGCCGCGAGCTCCACAGCCTTCGCCGGGAGCTGGAGGCGTATCCCGACGAGCAGCTCCTCTGGACGCTCCCACCCGGGCTGCCGAATTCGGCCGGAACCCTGGCCCTTCACCTGGCCGGCAA
>DATEIO010000157.1:0-9081 GCA_035278895.1 Thermoanaerobaculia bacterium
GGGCGGCCCTGTGTGGCCGCCCTGGGTGGGGGAATGCCCGAGACCGGAGACGTCGCCAAAAAAACAGGGCGGCCACACAGGGCCGCCCCTACAGATCGAATTTCCTGAACGCGCCTCAGTGCGCGTCGTCGTACGCCGTCAACGCGCTCGCGTAGAACCGGTCCCGCGCCGCGCCGTCGATCGCGCCGGCCTTGACGAGCTGGTTGAGCGACCTCTTCACGCACACGTCGTAGGACTTGCGGCTGGTGGCCGCGGCGAAGTCGCAGGGGATCTCCGGGAAGGTGATCCGCTCGCCGCTTCTCACGTTGTAGAGGCGGTTCTTCACGTTGCCGGGCCAGGTCACCTCGACCATGCCGCGGCGGGCTTTGCCCAGACCGAAGTGGGCGGTCAGGCTGTCCTGGGAGGAGTGGCTCGAGCCTCCCAGGACGGGCTGGGTCGCGGTCGCGCCTCCCACGGGGGTGAAACGGACCGTGGCGCCGATGCCGGAGCGGTTCTGGCGGCCTCCGGTGGTGAGCCCCTTGGTGCCGAGCACGTCGACGTTCACCCAGCCGTTGCCGTTGCCGCCGCCGTTGATCTCGACGGTCAGGACGCCGGGCAGGAGCGGCGCGCCGGTGTACTGGAACTCGACGCCGTTGCCCGTGGGCGCCCAGGTGGGGATGAAGCTCGCGATGCCGTCGAGCGGCGTGCCGTACCCGAAGGGATAGGGGATCGCGGGCAGGTGGCGCATGTCCACGTGGGCCACGGAGACGACGTCCTCGAAGCCGTCGTTGTTCAAGTCGCCGGTCGCGAGGCCGTGGTCGTCCTTGTGGAGGTGGTCGCCGGCCTTCAAGGCCTCGATGTCCAACGTGAAGTTGGCGTGGCCGTCGTTGACCAGAATGGTGCCGGGGTTCGACTTGTCGACGAACGGCCCGACGTCCAGGCCGCCCATGGAGGCCAGGTCGAAGTCGCCGTCGTTGTCGTAGTCCAGAGCGGAGGTGCCCCAGGCCCAGCCGGAGCCGCGGATGGCCGGGCTGATCCCGGGATCGCTGAACGTGCCGTTGCCGTTGTTCAGGAACCAGCGGGTGGTCTGGTCGCCCAGGGTGTAGGGCACGCCGATGAACGGCTCCAACCAGTCGCCGATGTTCGAGACGTAGAGGTCGATCGTCTTGTTGCCGTCGAAGTCGGCCACGGCGAAGCCCATGTAGCTGCCGGCGATGCGCAGGCCCGCCTTGGTGGTGATGTCGGTGAACTTGAGATCGCCGTCGTTCCTGTAGATCCGGACGAAGCCGCGGTCGATGCCGCCGTAGCGGAAGGGCACCATGGCTCCCTGGTCGTTGGCGACCAGGATGTCGATGTCGCCGTCCGTGTCGAAGTCGAACATGGTGGCGGACCAGGAGATGTCGCGGAAGTTCTGGAGGCCGGAGCCGGCGCTCTTGTCCTCGAACACGTTGCCGCCCCGGTTGACGAAGAGCTGGTTGTATTCGTTCAACGCGTAGGGCTCGACCATGATCGCCATCTTCGTGCCCCAGTCGAAGGTGTTGCCCACGAAGATGTCGAGCAGGCCGTCGTTGTTGACGTCACCCATGGCGCAGGACGAGGAGTTGTAGTTCCCCGCCTCGACGTCGCTGTCCGCGAGGTCGGTCACGTCCATGAACGAGCCGCCACGGTTCTCGAAGAAGAGATTCGGCTCGCCGCGGCCGAGCACGTAGAGGTCGACGTCACCGTCGTTGTCCGTGTCGCCGTAGCACATGCCGGTCGAATCCTGCTCGTGGGCCGCGGCACCGGCGGCGCCAGGAACCTCGACGAAGGTGAAGGTCCCTTGCGCGAGCTGGTTGGCGTAGAGGCTGTTGTCCTTGCCCGGGCCGTTCGTCACGTACATGTCGAGGTCGCCGTCGTTGTCATAGTCCAGGAGCGCCACGCCGGGCGCGCCCATGGACTTCAACGGATAGGCGAGAGCGAGGTCGTAGAGCCCCAGCTTCTGCTTCGCCCGCAGCGCGTCGGCGTTCGCCACGATGGCGGAGGGCTGGCGCGTGTAGGTGATGCCGTGCGCGGGGTCGGCGATGTCGTGGAATTTGATCGGTTGTGCCTGGGCGCTCGCGGCGAAGAGCGCGGCGAGCACGAGAGTGCGGCCGGTGGCGGCCAGTGAGTTGGTCACTTCAATCCCTCCCTTGAGAGAAACAATCAACAGCTAATTGAGATCCGGATCAATGGCCTTGACGAGCCAGTCGAGCGCGATCTTCTCCCACTCGGGGTCGGACGAGGCATCGATGTAGCGGGCCCCGTTGTCGACTCCGGTCTCCTTGGAGAGCCGCTTGGCCTGGAGCGCGGCGATGGCGCTGTTCAGCACCACGGCGTTCCTCTCCATGCCGATTTCCTTGCAATACACCATGGCCTGCCGGATGACCTCCTGCGCGTCGGCGGGGAAGGCCTGGGCCTTGCGCATGTCTACCAGCACGGGGAACGCGCCGGCGCCCGGCCGGATGGTGGTCTTCATCTTGTCGAGGAAGTCGGACAGGTCCTCGCGCTGCAGAAAGCCCTCGAAGACGATCCGGTAGCCATACTGAGTCTGTTCGATTTTGTGCATGAGTGGACTCCCCTTTAAGAAAATCAGAATCATCATCGGAACGGCACACACCGAGCGGGGTGCCGGCCGCACAACAGAATTCGAGTTGCTGTCCCTCTAGTGCAGGGGAGGAGAAAAAAGGGGACAACTTCAATTCGGATCGATCGCGCGCACCAGCCAGTCGAGGGCGACCTGCTCCCAGTCGGGGCGGGCCGAGGCGTCGATGTAGCGGCTGGTGTCGTCCACGCCGGTCTCTCTGCCCAGGCGGCGAGCCTGGAGGGTGGCGATGGCGCTGTTCAGGATGCAGGCATTCCTCTCCATGCCGGCGTCCTTGCAGTGGAGGATGGCGAGCTTCAGGATCTCCTGGGCTTCCGCGGGGAAGGCCCGGGACTCTCGCATGTCGACCAGGAGGGCGAACGCGGAGCCCCGGGGACGGATGACGGTCTTCAGCTCCTGAAGGAGGGCTCCGGCGGCGTTCCGTTCGAGGAACCCCGGAAACCTCACGATGTAGCCGTAGCTCGTCTCCTCGACCTTCATCGCGGCTCTCGCTCCTACATATGGAACGAGAACGTGGCGACCACGGATTCCATGGCCATCTCGGTCGTCACCCGCGTGCCCGGGACCGGGCCGATGACGGGCGAGACGAAGGGGCCGCTGATCCGGTTCTCGGGGACCTGGTAATAGGTCAGGTTCAACTGCATGTTGTCGGTCGCCTGGATGCCGACGCCCACGGTGTAGTGGTCTTCGAAGATCGCGGGGGTCGCGACCGTGAAGAAGGTGCGCTCGGCCGGGATCGGGTTGTCCGACTTGTTGTAGCCGGCGCGCAGGGTGAAGCGGTCGGTGGCCTTGTACTGGACGCCCAACGCGATCACGTTGATGTCTTCGAAGCCCAGGGTCTCGGCGAAGCCCTCGGTGTCCTCATAGGTGATGAGCTTGCCGTCGAGCGCGATCGCGAGCCGGTCGCCGGGGGTGATGGCGATGCCGGCCGTGAAGGTGGCGGGGAAGTTGAGCTGGAGCTTGACCGTGCGCGCGGTGCCGAAGTTCGCGAGGTTCGGGTTGGCGTGCGCGGTGTTCCACTCGAAGTCCTCGAAGTCCACCTCGCTGTTGTAGGCGGCGCCGACCGCGAACGTGGGGTTGATCGCGTAGCGGATGCCGACCGAGGCGCCGAAGCCCCAGGCGCTGTCCGAGTTGACGCTGGGCACGAAGCAGGGGCCGGCCGGGCCGGAGCAGTCGGGGGCCGCGAAGCCCGCCGGGTTGGCGGTCAGGGCGGCGCGGGCCACGTTCAAGGCGAGGCCCACGGACAGCGAATCGTTGATCTTCCAGGCGAGGGCGTTGGGCACCCGCATGAGCTGGTAGTTCGAGTAGACGCGGCCGAAGCCCTGGGGCTGCGGGGCGAGGAGCGGGTTCGTCGAGTCTTGCGGGTAGTCGGCGCCGAAGCCGGCCATGCCGAGGAAGCCCATGCCGAAGGCGAACTTCGAGCCGTCCTTCTTGTTCGTGAAGCCGAAGGCGGGCACGAGGGCCGTGTCGCCGGCCTCCTCGGTGCGGCCCGAGAAGGGGCCGACGGAGCTCTCGACGGCGTTCTTCGCCTTGTTGTACTCGGCGCTGAACTCGAAGTTGCTCCCCTCGAGGTCGGCCAGGAGGGCGGGGTTCAGGTGCAGGGCCCCCAGGGCGTCGTTGGGGAGCGCGACGCCCGCGCCTCCCATGGCGCTGTTGGTGGCACCGATGCCGTGGAGGACGTGACCGTTGCCGGCCCAGGCCGGAAGCGCGGTCAGGGTGAGAGCGGCTGCGAGCAGAGCGGGTCCTTTAAGTCTCATGTACGGTCTCCCTGGTACAACGTAGATGAAAGGCCCGCGGCAGTCCCCGGGCAGGGGCTCGGCCGAGAGCCACGTGCGCATGTGAAGCTAAAGCGAAATTGTTGGGGCCATTGTACAGCCAAAACCGGCCGCGCGCGCAACTCCCATCCGTCAATCCTGGAGAAACGGGCACGCGCCGCACCTTGCGGCGGGGGGTGGGAATCCCCTATCCTACGGCGCACGCTAAGTTTTTGAGGAGCGCCCCGGTTTCAAACCTGCCCGCCGCGCCTGGGCCGCGGTGGCGGAGCACCCCCCGAGGGACCGGAGCCCCAAGGAGAGAGACAGGATGGATGCGGACACCCTGGCCCCGGCCGGCAGCCTCGAGGAGGAGGCGCCGGAGCGGACGGGCCGGCACACCGAGAACGCCTGGCTGGGCATGATCCTGGTCCTGGGGCTCACCCTGGCCGGTTTCCTGCTGCTCGCGCTGGGCGGCCCCGAAGGGGGGCCGCGCTGGCCCGCGTTCCTCTTCGTGGGTCTGGGCCTTCTGGGGACGCTCTCGTATTACCTCTCGGTCTACACCTACTTCCGCCGTCTGGAGCGGGAGGTGCCGGAGAGCCGCGCGAGCTGGGAGACGCTCGAAGCCGAGCTGATCGCCGCCTTCGAACAGCTGGGCGCGGGCGACCTCGTGCGCACCGAGGAGCACACCCGGGGGCTGCCCGCGCGGCTGTCGCGCATCTCGGAAGCGGCGAGCGAGGCGCTCTCGCACCTCGCGCAGCAGATCCAGGACAGCTCGATCGAGGTGGCCTCGGCCGCGGACGCGGTCAACGAGATCGCGGCCGAGCTCGCCTCCGGCTCTTCGGAGCAGGCGGCCTCGGTCGTGGAAATCACCGCGGCCATGGAGCAGCTCGCGCGCACGGCCGGCCAGATCGCGGAGAACGCCACGCGCCAGGCGGATCTCGCGGGCAAGGCCGAGATGAGCGGCGACGCGGGCTCGGCCGCGGTCTACGAGGCGGTCTCCGGCGTCGAGGAGGTGCAGAAGCGGATCAGCGCCATCGCGAGCCGCGCCGACGCCCTGGGCACCCGCTCGAAGGAGATCTACCGCGTTCTGGATCTCATCACCGAGATTGCCCAGGAGACGCACATCCTGTCGCTCAATGCCGCGATCGAAGCGGTCGCCGCAGGGGCGGACGGCCGGCGCTTCTCCGTGGTGGCCGAGGAGGTGCGGCATCTCGCCCAGCGCTCCCAGGAGTCGGTCGAGTCGGTGCGCAATCTCCTGGACGAGTTCTCGGGCTCGATCCGCGCCACGATCGTGGCCACCGAGGAGGGGAGCAAGGAGGCGTCCCGCGTGCTCGAGCGCTCGCGCGCCGCGGCCGGGGCGATCGGCGACCTGCGCCGGGCCTCGGGCGACACGTCGCGCGTGGCGCGGCAGATCTCCATGGCCACCCAGCAGCAGAACGCGGCGTCGGACGAGGTAGTGATGACGCTTCGCGAGGTGAGCCTCGTGGTGCAGCGGATGACCGGCGGCCTGAAGAATCTCTCTTCCACGGCCGACCGCCTGAACTCGCTGGGGTTGACCATCCAGCTCCTCGCGCAGTCGTTCCGTCTCGACTCGCCGCGCTCGCTCAAGCACCTGGTGGAGGACTGGGCGCGCCGGCTCGAGGCGGTGGAGGGCACGATCGAGAAGGAGCGGGTGCTGGACGAGCTCGTGCACAAGGCCCCGTTCGTGGAGCTGGGCTATCTCGCGACCCTCTCCGGCTCGACGCCCGTCCTCTCCTTCAACCGCGACCTTCTGGACGATCGGCAGTTGGCGCTCGCCGCCCGGGTGCGCGAGTCGGACATCCGCCAGCGCCCCTGGTTCAAGGCCGCGTCGCGCAACTGGCGGACGACGCTCATCCCGCCCTACGAGTCCATGCAGGACTCGGAGGCCTGCTTCACCGTCTGCACCCCCGTGCGCGACGGCTCGGGCGAGGTGATGGGCGTTTTGGGGATCGACATCAACGTGACCGGCTGGACGAGGATCTGACCGCGTGAGCGTTCTCCGCCAGAGCGCCGAGCTGCCGACCGCCCGCGACGAGGCGAGCCACCTGCTGGTGCGGGCGGGCGAGTACGTGTGCGCGCTGCCGCTCTCCTCGGTGCGGCGGGTGGTGCGGGCCCTCACCGTGCACCCGCTCCCGGGCGCCACGGACGAGCTTCTGGGCCTCGCCGAGTTCGGCGGCGAGCCGCTGCCGGTCCTGAACCTCGCGCGGCTGATCAACGCGCCGCCGGGCGCCAATCCCTCCTACCCGGTGACGATCGTGGTCTGGGCGGGCGCCGCGGACAGCCGCGAGATGGTGGGGCTCTCGGCGGACGCGGCCCTCGAAGTGGTGAAGGTCCAGCGCGACTCGATCGTGGCCGGAGACGGGGGCTTCCTCCTCGGCGAGGCGCCCTTGAAGGGGGACGTGGTGCGGGTGGTGAACCTCGAAGCGTTCGGGAGGGAGGCGTGACGAAGCCTGGCTACCTGCTGCTCAAGCGGGCCGGGGTCCTGTGGGGGATCGCCAACGCGGCCGTGCTCGGGCTCGCCCGCCGGGGCGGGAGCTTCGAGGTGACCGTGGACGCCGGGGCCCTCGTGGCCGACGAGATCCTGGGCGTGGTGGAGGATCTGCCGGTCCGGCCGGCCGCGCCGGTTGTCCGCCGCTTCTGGCCCGAGGCCTCCGCGGGCGTGGCGGTGCACGAAGAGGTGCCGCTCGTGGTGGTGGACCCCGGCCGGCCGCCGCGGGCTCTTCAGCTCGAAGAATCTTCCGGAGACTGCTGACGATGGCTGACGGCGCGACGACGAAGACGACCAATCACGCGATGACCGGCCTCGCGATCGCCGGAGCGGTCGCGGTGCTCGGGCTGGTGCTCTTGATGGTGACCGAGGCGGCCGGAGGGCGGACCTGGCCGTTCAACGCCTACCTGCTGTTCGCGGCGGCCTCGCTCGCCATCTACTGGCGGACCGTCTACCGCACGCAACAGGGGCTGCGGTCGCGGGTGCAGGCGATCGTCAACCGCCGCGCCGCCGTGGAGAAGACCCTGGTCGATGCGCTCGACCGGCTCCGCGCGGGCGACCTCGTGAACTGCCTGGAGCAGTCGCGCTCGCTGCCCAGCCGGCTGTCGTCCACGCTCGCCAACGCCACCAACGCGCTGGACGTGCTCGCGCAGCAGATCCAGGCGAGCTCGATCGAGGTGGCCTCGGCGGCCAACGCAGTCAACGAGATCGCGACCGAGCTCGCCTCGGGCTCGTCGGAGCAGGCGGCCTCGGTCGTCGAGATCACGGCGGCCATGGAAGAGCTGGCGCGGACCGCCTCGCAGATCGCGGACAACGCCGCCTCCCAGGCGGACCTGGCGCAGAAGGCCGAGGAGAGCGGAAACGTGGGCCAGGCCGCGGTCGAAGAGGCGGTGGACGGCGTCGAAGAGGTCAAGAAGCGGATCAGCGGCATCGCGAGCCGCGCCGAGACGCTCGGCACCCGCTCCAAGGAGATCTACCGGGTGCTCGACCTGATCACCGAGATCGCCCAGGAGACCCACATCCTGTCGCTCAATGCCGCGATCGAGGCGGCGGCCGCGGGCGAGCACAGCAAGCGCTTCTCGGTGGTGGCCGAGGAGGTGAGGCGGCTTGCCCAGCGCTCCCAGGAGTCGGTGGACTCGGTGCGCAACCTGCTCGACGAGTTCGCGGGCTCGATCCGCGCGACCGTCGTCGCCACTGAAGAGGGGAGCAAGGAGGCGGGACGGGTGCTCGAGCGCGCCCGGGCCGCGGCCTCGTCGATCGAGGACCTGCGCGCGGCGTCCTCCGATACGGCCCGCGTGGCGCGGGAGATCTCGCTCGCCACCCAGCAGCAGAACGCGGCGTCGGACGAGGTGGTGCTGACGCTCAAGGAAGTGAGCCAGGTGGTGCAGCGGATGGCGGACGGCTTGAAACAGTTCTCCGAGACCGCGGACCGCCTGAACCGGCTGGGGCTCATCATCCAGATGCTCGCCCAGTCGTTCCACCTCGATTCCCCGCACTCCCTGAAGCACATGTCCGAAACGTTTGCCAACCAGGTGCGGCGCCGGCTCGGCAACTGGGAGGCGATCGAGCGGCTGCTCGAAGACCTGGTCACGCGCCAGCCGTACGTCGAGTGCCTCTACTTCTTCGACGGCAGGTCGGGTCAGAACGCGCTCGCAGTCAACCGCCAGCTCCTGGGCGACCGCGAGGTCCCGCCGGCCGTGCGCGCGGGCGACGGGTTCGACGAGCGCCCCTGGTACAAGGCTTCGGTCAAGGAAGGGCACACGGTCCTGACGCCCCTCTTCGACTCGCTGCTCTCGGGCCAGCCCATCTTCACCGCCGCCACCCCGGTCTACGAAAAGGGGGAGCTCACGGGCGTGCTGGGCCTGGACGTCAACGTCGACAGCTGGACCAAGATCTAGGACCCCGAGAGGGCCGTGGACGCCGAATTCGCCGATCTCATTCCTCTCTTCGTAGAGGAAGCGCGCGACCGCCTGGAGCGGCTCGCGACGAGCGTGCCGCGCCTGGACACGGACCCGCAGTCGGCCATCGAGGCCAAGCGCGAGCTGCATACGTTGAAAGGCGCGGGCCGCATGATGCGGATCGGCCCTCTGGCCGAGCTGTGCCACGCGGCCGAGGAGGTGCTCCACGGCCGTCCGCCCGGGATGATCCCCCTCCTCACCCGGGTGGTCGACGAGCTGACCGTGCTCGTCGAGACCGTGTCCCGCGGCGAGGATCCCACG
>DATEIO010000158.1:0-6025 GCA_035278895.1 Thermoanaerobaculia bacterium
CTTCGGAGAAATTATAAAAGGGGCTTGACCCTCACGCTACGTCAGGCTCCATCCTCTCTCAAGTGGGTGCTTTTCTGGAGCGTACCCACGGAAAAGGAGGTGTGAGATGACTGTACACGTCGAAGCGCCGCCGTACGTGGAGGAGCGCCTGGCGCTCGATTCCGGCGGGTGGCGCATTCCCGCGGTTTTGACGAGCCCTCGGGATGGGAAGCCGGTCAGCGCGGTGCTTCTCGTGCCCGGATCGCTGTTCCTCGACGCCGACGGCAACATGCCATTCATGAACATTTATCCGCATACCTATGCGGATCTGGCCCGGCAGCTCGCCGGGCAGGGGCACGCGGTGCTGCGCTTTGCCAAGCGCGGGCCGGGCACGGGCTCGGAGAAGGTGGACGAGGAAGCCGCTGCGCGCCATCGGGGCTTCCGGAGCCATGTGGATGTCGCGCGGGCGGCGCTCGATGCGCTGCTCGCCCGCGTGGACGCGCCTGCGGTCCTCGCGGGGCACAGCGAGGGCGCCGTGGTGGCCACGCTCCTCGCCGCGGAGGACGGGCGGGTGCACGGCGTCGTCACCCTGTCAGGGCCGGCCACAGGAATTTTCGCGATCATGCGCGAGCAGCTCCCGCTGCCGGAAGGCTCGCCTCCGGAAGCGTACGCCACCTTCGACCGGGTGGTCGCCGACGTCCGGGCCGGGCAGGAGGTCTCAGCCGAGACGCTGGCGGCCCATCCCACGACCGCCGGAATGTCACAGATCGGCCCGGAAGGGCTCCGCTATCTCGCGGAGGTGGATGCGATCGACCCCGCCCAGGCGCTCGCGCGGATCGAAGCGCCGGTGCTGGTGCTCCAGGGCGGCCGGGATCCCTCCGTTCGGGAGCACCACGCCCGCACGCTGGCCCAGGCCCGCGGGAGCCGTCCGACCGAAATAGCTCTCTTCCCGGAGCTGCAGCACTTCTACAAGCGCGTTCCCGCGGGGCTCGACCCCTTCGCCTCGTTCGCCGTCAGCGACGAGAGCGATCCGGCGGTGGCGGAGGCGATCGCGGCGTGGATTCGGAAGGTGGTGGTGAAAGGCGGAAGGTGAGAGACAGAGGGCCTTCGGCAGGCGAAGGCCCTCTGCGGTATTCTACGATCCGTAGCACGGATCGTACCTCCCGGATACTGAACCTTCGGCGGCCGCCTTTCATCCTGCAACCGACACCTTGAGCCGCCCTGCCTTCCGCCCTCCGCGCTTTCTCCCCCTGGTGTTGCTCGCCACCACCGTTCCCCTGGTGCTGCTCAGCGTTCTCCTGACGGCGCTCTACCAGCGGGACAAGCGGACCGCCGCCTCGGACCGGCTGCTCGAGTCCGCCGAGGCCGTGAGCGGCGGAATCGACGAGTTTCTCGAGACCCAGCGCCGGGCCACGCTCTCCCTGGCAGGAGACCTGAGCCGGAGGGACGGACCGGAAGGCGGCTCGCTCGAGCCCTGGCTCGCGCACCAGCACACTCTGCATCCAGGGTTTCTCTCCATGATCGTCACGGACCACGAGGGGCGGGTCATCGCCGCTTCTCCCCCGACCGGGGCCGATGGCCGGAGGATCGTCGAGGCGGGTTGGAAGGTGGACGACCGGGCCTATTTTCGCGAGCCGTTGCGGAAGGGGCAGCCATACATCTCGGAGCCGTTTCAGGGGCGCGGCTTCGGCAACGATCCGATCGTGGCGGTCAGCGCGCCGTATCGGGACCGCCGCGGCGAATTTGCGGGAGTCGTGGAAGGCTCGCTCAATCTCGTGGGTTTCGAGCGCTTCAGCGCCATCCATCACCGCATGCGGGGATTCGAGGTGATCGTTCTGGATTCCGAGGGCATCGTCCTCTGGGCCAGCCCAGGCGCGGGAATGGCGCCGCTCATGGACGCCCGCGACCTCGCCTCCCAGACCCGGCCCTCCGCCGTGGTCCGGGGGGAGATCGGGGACGAGCCCTACCTGCTGGCGAGCGTCCGGAGCCGGATCAAGCCGTGGACCGTGATCGTGCGCCGGTCCTGGTCCGACATCCGCAAGATCACGGTCTGGGGCAGCCTCCTCACCGCATCGAGCGCCGCCCTGGCGCTGGCCCTTTCGATTTTCCTGGTCTACCGGATGAGCCAGCCGCTGCGCGAAAGCGAGCGGCGGTTCCGTGAGATGGCCGCCCGCAGCTTCGGCTTCCTCTGCATGCACGACCTCGAAGGAAAGCTGCTGATGGTCAATCCGGCCGCCGCCGAGCGGCTCGGCTACACCCCGGAAGAGTTGGAAGGCCGGTCGCTCGCCGACATTCTGGCCCCCTCGGTGCGCGACCAGTTTTCCGAGTACCTGGGCCGCCTGATGAACGGCGAAATGTTCGAAGGATCGATGAGAGTGATCACGCGCAACGGCCAGGAACGGATCTGGGCTTATCGCAATCACCGGGTGGTCGAAGAGGGAAGAGCGCCGTACGTGCTCGGCCACGCGCTGGACGTCACCGAGCGCTGGCAGGCGGAAAACACGCTCCGGCGCCGCGCCGCCGAGCTCGCCCGCGACCTCGAGGAACGCAAGAAGATTGAGCGGATGAAAGACGACTTCATCTCGGTCGTCAGCCACGAGCTCCGAACCCCTCTGACCTCGATCCGCGGCTCGCTCGGGCTGATCCAGGGCGGCGTAGCCGGCGAGATCCCGGACCAGGCCCGCTCACTCTTCGACATCGCCGCCACCAACTGCGAACGGCTGGCCCGCCTGATCGACGACATTCTGGACACCGAAAAGCTCGAATCCGGCCGCATGGTTTTTCATTTCGAGCCGGTCGAGCTGGCGCGGCTCGCCGAGCAGGCCGTCCTGAGCCTCCAGGCCCACGCGCAGGCCCACGAGGTCGAGCTCCGCCTCGTCGAAACGGCCCCGGAAACCTGGGTCTGGGCGGACGCCGACCGCATCCTGCAAGTGCTCACCAATCTGCTTTCGAACGCCGTCAAGTTTTCGCCGCCGGGAGGACAGGTCGAAGTCGCGGTCGCGAGAAACGGCGAAGGGGTGAAGGCCCTGGTGACCGATCACGGAGAGGGGATTCCTCCCGGATTCCGCTTCCGTATCTTCGAAAAATTCGCCCAGGCCGACTCTTCCCGTACCCGAAAAAACCAGGGAACCGGCCTGGGCTTGAACATCTGCCGCGCCATCATCGAGCGCCACGGCGGCCGCATCTGGTTCGACAGCGAGCCGGGAGTCGCGACGACGTTCGGGTTCGAGCTGAAGACCAGTCAAAAAGACCTGAAAGATCTACAGGACCCAAAGGACTTAGAGGACGATACTGTTGTCCTTTAGGTCCCTTGAGTCCCTTGGGTCCTTCGTTGTTACCGCCCCCGCGGTGCCGGCGCCACGAAAACGCTGTCCTGAATCTCGCCGCGAATTCCCGTGTTGCGCCGGATCACCTGCGCCAGGGTCTGGCCGCGCACCAGGCGGAGAAGATCCGGCGGAAGGTAGCTCTCGTGCCAGAAGCGGTCGCCGTCGCGCAGGCGCTCGAACTGGTCGCGGAGCACGGTGAAAAAGGTTTCTCCTACCATGGCGCCCGGTACGTGATCTTCGGCGAGGCCGCCCACCCAGGCATCCACGTCGTCGACCGAGGTGTAGACGGCGTCGAGCTTCGCCTGCACGGCGGGGTTCGAGCTGATCTCGGCAAAGCTCTGGACCTTGCGGAGACCCAGGTCGGCGCGGAGCTGGTTGTAGCTCGGCAGGCCGTGATCCCGGCCGCGCTGGATGTTGAGCGAGGCGAGGTCGAAGCCGCCGGCTCCCGGCGGACCGAAGAGGAAGTTGCGCACCGCGTCCACCAACTGGTTGTCGAGCTCCTGCGCGCGCTGGGTGGCGAGGCCGCGCAGATAGGGATCGATCCCCACGCTCGTCAGCTCCTGCTGATTGAAGAAGGCCGAGGCGAGCGGGAGATTGCCCTGGCTGACCGGCTGGCGGTTGGGGCCCAGGCGGAGCAGGTTCGACGAGAGCAGGCTGTGCCCCAGCCGGTAGGCCGCCGTGGCGAAGACGTTTTCTACGCCGGCGTTGACCCGCGGCTGATACCCACGATACGGCCGCAGCGCGTTCGGCCCCAGGAGCACGGGCAGGAACTCGCGGTAGGTGATCCCCTGGATCTCCGCGCCCACGATCGCGCGGGCCTGCTGATAGATCTGCTCGTCGCTCCAATCGGGATGCTGGCGGCGGGTGTCGTTTGCCCAGAAGTTGTGCTCGCGCAGGAACAGGGTCTGGATCGCGGTCAGAGCCACCTGCTCGTTGACGCGGATGTCCCCGGCTACGAACACGGTGTCGCCCGGCGGAAAGTTGGCGAGGCCCTCGGTATTGAACGGCAGCAGGTTGCCCGCGCTCGTCTTCATCCGGCCCGTGCCGTCGAGCGTGCGCAGAGCCCGGGCCCGCGCCGCATCCGAGCCGTAGACCTGCGAGGCGTCGATGTAGGCCGTGATGCCGTTGACCTGCTGCCGCACTCCATTCACGTCCTTATACGCCGAGCGGCTGAGCGCCATGAACGCCCGGCCCGTGCGGGCGGGGTCGAACTGCGGGTCGCCCAGGGGGATTTCGATGTCGAGCGGCTCGGCCGGATCGGCGGTCGTGGTCAGGTCGAGGTCGTGGTCCAGAAACTGGCCCCACTGCCAGATGAAATCGGAGGCGCCGCGCTGGTTCGGACGGGAGCCTTCGGCCGCGGCCACGGTATTGCTGATCGTCCGCGGGCTCGGACGGTTGCCCCCCGCGGGAGAGCTCTTGCCGTCCTCATAGCCAAGGGTCGTGCGCCGCAGGAACGCCTGGCCCGCGCGGCCCCAGTCCACATTCGTACGGTTGTTCCCGCTGCCGTCGATCGTGCGGATGTCGATTGGATACTGAGCGGCCGGCGGTGCGGGAGGAGGCGCGGGCGGCCGGCGCTGCGCGGAGGCGGGCGCTCCCAACAGGAGGAGCGCCGCGAGAAGCGAACCACCGCTGGCGGTGAGCACAGGCTTCATCGTCTTCATGAGTTTCGTCTCCTTTCTCGACGGGACAAGGTAGACGCCCAACATGACGGGAAACCCAGGGAGAAAATGACAAAACCGTCATCCGCCCTCCCCTCGTCTTTTCCGCGCGGTCTCTGCTAGATTGGTGGCACCGTGAGAATCCTGGTCGTGGAAGACGAGGCGAAAGTCGCGAGCTTCGTGCAAAAGGGGCTCGAAGAACAGGGATTTGCCGTGGACCTGAGCCAGCACGGCGACGAGGCCTACGAGCTCGCCCGCACCCGCGCGTACGATGCCATCGTGCTCGACATCATGCTGCCGGGGCGGGACGGCCTGTCCATCCTGACCAACCTCCGCGCCCAGAGGAACCCCGTGCCCGTGTTGCTGCTCACCGCCCGCTCCGAGCTCGACGAGCGCGTGCAGGGCCTGAACCTGGGGGCGGACGACTACCTCACCAAGCCGTTCTTTCTGGAAGAGCTGATCGCCCGCCTTCACGCCCTCGGCCGGCGCCGCGGCGGCGACCAGGGGAGCGTGCTCCAGGCCGGAAACGTGACAGTGAGCCTCTTGACCCGCGAAGTGCGCCGGGGCGATCAGCCGGTCAGCCTGACGCAGCGGGAGTTCCATCTGCTCGAAGTGCTGCTGCGCACGCCCGGCCGGGTGTTCACCCGCACCCAGCTCCTGGAACGGGTTTGGGGCTACGATTTCGATCCGCAGACGAATCTGGTCGACGTCAACGTCCAGCGCCTGCGCAAGAAGATCGACACGGACGGCGAAGAATCGATCATCGAAACCGTGCGCGGCGTGGGCTACCGTGTGCGCAAGGCGTAGGGCATGGCCGCGCCGTCGTTCCGCTTCAGGATCGCCCTGCTCTCGACCGTGCTCTCGGGCGCGGTGCTCCTGGCCTTCGGCATCTTTTTTCTGACCGTCATCCACCGCGTGGGCCTCGCCCGCATGGACCGCGAGATCCTGGCGCTTGGCGAGTCCCAGCTCAAAATCCGCCCGCAAGGACCGGAAGGGGATGCCGGCGCCGCGCTCGAGCGCTCCCTGGGCTTTATCTACGGCCCGGACAGCGAGCAGCGATTC
>DATEIO010000159.1:0-3388 GCA_035278895.1 Thermoanaerobaculia bacterium
GCGCTCGCCACGTCGCGGTTGCTCCGCGGGCTGCTTTATGGCGTAAGCCCGACCGATCTCGTGACGCTGAGCGTGACGCCCGTGGCGCTCCTCCTCGTCGCGTTCCTCGCGAGCTGGATACCCGCGCGCCGTGCGGCCGCCGTCCATCCCGCCGAGGCCTTGCAGTCGCAGTGACACCGGCAGCACGTTGTCTGTGGAATCCCGGTCGATATAGAAGTTGTAGGGATCGACGCCGGCATAGGCCGGCTTCGTGCCGGTCACGAAATGCAGCACCTGGCGGCCCGAGCGGATCGGGTGCCGTTCCATCAGGACCACGTTCGAGGCGTCGAACGTGTAGCGGCCGGGCTCGGCGGTGAAGAGGCCGATTTCGATGCGCTCGGCAAGCGGCGTCTCCGTCTCCTTACTTTGACCGTGCACGTAGAGCTTCTTCGCCTCGACCGGCACGGTGACGTCCCATCGGCCGTCGGCGCGGCGGACCGCCGTGGGCTGGGTGACCTTCAGATCGTAGAGGGTGACTCGCTCGAAAAGGTCGGTGATCAGGGCCTGCTCTTCGGCCGTTCTGGCCTCGGCGCGCAGGAGCTCGATCAAGTCGAGCGAGCGGGGGTACGGCGCGCCTTTGAATTTGTACCGGTTCAGCAGGTTTCGGAGCGCGCGGTTGACCGCGTCCTCGCCCATGCGCTTCTGCAGCAGGTGCAGGGCGAGCGCTCCTTTGTGATAGGTGATGTGTCTCTGGTTTTCGACACGGGCGAGCGGCGGTTCGTCCTCCGATTCGTAGGCGCGGCCGCCGAGATACTTGTCGAGCTCGTACTGCAGGAAGCGGCGGATCTTATCCTCGCCGTAGAGCTTCTTCACGACCATCAGGGCCGAATACTGGGCGAGCGTTTCAGACAGCACGTCCGAGCCCTCCATGCCCGCCCCGGTCACCTGGTGCGCCCAATACTGGTGCGCCAGCTCGTGCGCGGTGGTGCCCGTGACGTGGTCGATCGTCTCCGGCTCCCGGAAGTCGGCGACGAACCCATACGTCTCCGAATACGGGATGGTGCCGGCGAAGGCCTGGGCGAAGCTCCGATAGCCCGGAAACTCGACGATCCGCACATGGCCGAACGGATAGGGACCGAAATTCGCCTGGTAGTAATCGAGCGACGCCGCGAGCGCGTCGAGCATCCGGTCGACGTTCCAAGCGTGCGCGGGGTGGTAGTACACCGCGAGGTCGACACCGGCGTGCCGGCGGTGCTTCTCCGCGTAGCGGGCCGACTGGACCGAGAAGAAGACCAGGATCGGCGCCTCCGAGACGAAGCGGGCGACGCGCCGGCCGCCCTGCGTGACGTCCGAGACCTTCCTGCCGGGTGCGATCGGCGTCTGGTCCGCCGTGGTCGACACGGTGATGTCCGCTTTCGTCCACGTGCCGCCGCCGAGGGACGGCTTCGCGGTCGCGGAAAGGTCTTCCAGCTTCGGCCGCGTCCATCTTTCCGGGAGGCCGTACTTGCGGCGCGTCGCGGGGTCCTGCAGCGTGTCGGAGCCGCTCATGCCGATGACGGGCATGAGCTCTTCATTGGCGAGGAACGTGCCGTTCTCGACCAGCCTCGTATTCGGAGCCTCATTGCGAAAGCCGCGGTACCAGTGCCGCGTCTCGAAGGTCAGGATCCGCTCTTCGCCCGGCCGCATCGGCGCGTCGAGACGGTAGATGCGATAGCCGAATCTGTCATCGTTCAGAATCAATCGCGCGCCGGCCAGATTTGCGCGGGTGAGCTCGAGATCGCTGTCGAGCAGCTGGACGTGAACGTCCTTGATGGGCTGCGGGGTCAGGTTCTGGAGCGCATAGCGTCCCCGGGTCACGGCCCGCCGCTCCTCCGGGTGGAGGTCGACGTGGAGCGTCAGGTCCGCGATCGTCGGCTGGGGCAGGTCGTGGTATTTCCAGTACTTCTTTTCAAGCTCCGCTGCCCACTGCTCCCACGCATCCTGCGTTCGATAGTCGTTGAGGACGTTAGTGTTGTAATACGCGTACGCGCCGGTGGCGAGGAAGACCAGCAGGGCCGCGGCCGCGACCCGTCCGGACGCACCCGCGAGACGCCGCCCTGCGCGCGCGAGCCTCGGCTTCAGCCTGGTTTCGGTGCCGCGTCTCCACAGGAGATGCGCGGCCAGCAGCAGCAGGACGGCGAACGCTCCCCAATAGAGGCGAAACGTCCACGCGCCCTTCCAGAACGAGCCGGCGCCGTTCATGTCGCTCAAGGGCATGCTGGACGTACCACCGTAAAGGAGGAGGTTGTGATCGACGGCGGTGTTCAGCTGCTGCCCGATCAGGAAGAGCAACATGATTCCCCAGCCGACGGTCTTGTGGGGGCTCACCGCCTGGACGAAAACCGCCAATGCCGCCAGGAGCAGCATGTCCCAGGTTCCCGGCAGCACGTACCAGAGCAGATACTTGCCGAGCTCCAGGTGGGTGTATCCGAGGGAAAGCTGGAGGATGACCGCCGCGATGACGTTCGTCAGCAGAGCGGCCATGAGCACGAGCGCCATCGCCAGTGTTTTCGGCACGACGTACCCCCAGTTCGGAAGCGCCGAGGCGTCGATGAGCTCATGAGCTCTGCGGTCCCGTTCGCGCCATACGAGCTCGCCCGCATAGTAGATCGCGACGATCAGCGGAATCATCATGAAGGCATTCTCGATCTCCGGAATCAGCAAAAGCGTCGTCGGGTAGCGGGGCCTGCCGTCCGGGTCGCGCTGGGTGATGAGGGCGAAGAAGGTCGTGCTCAGGCCCCACGCCAGCAGGACGGGGAAGGCCGGGCTCAGGAAGACCTGCTTCATCTCGAACCGGGTGCGCATTGAGAGCAACGCGCGCGCGGCCGCACTGCCGTATTGCGGCGAGGGCAGGGCCGTCAACGAGGTGGCCGGCGCTTCGGCGGACGGTGCTTCCGTAGGCGCGTGCTGCGCGAGCTTGTGCTTCTTCCGCTCGCGTTTCGACATGCCCTGGTCGGCGAAGCGCCAGGCGGCATAGGCGAGCGCCAGGCAGACGATGGAGATGCCGATCCACAGCAGGCGGTTGTAGAGCAAAGCCCCGGTGAAATCGGGCAGCATCACGTTCCGTTCGGCCACGGTCCAGTAGCGCACGGCGTCGCTCAAGGCGCGCCCGCCGAATGGATCCGCCATGGCGACCACCGTCTCGAGCTGCGGCCGGTCGCCAAAGGCATCCCTCAGGACGAAGAAGCTGGAGGTGAGGCCGACGACCCCGAGGTACGACGCCATCATGGAGCGCGTGATCGTCGCCAGAGCGAAGAGGATCGCGGAGTGAATGAAGAGGTTCGGCAGCGCGAGCAGAAAGTAGCCGTAGAGGTGGTCGGCGAGGCGGTTGGGGCCGAGCTGCGCCGGATCCGCCCACGGCATCACCGAT
>DATEIO010000160.1:0-6611 GCA_035278895.1 Thermoanaerobaculia bacterium
GGAGCGCGCCGCCGCGAGCTACCGGCGCGCCCTGGCCGTGAAGCCGGACTACGCGAACGCGCACTACAACCTGGGCTTCACGCAGAGGAGCCTTGCGCAGGCCCTTCTCGAGCAGGGCCAGGACCCGGGCGCCGCCCTCGCGGCCGCCCGCGCTTCTCTCGACGAAGCCCTGCGCTCGAATCCCGCGGACGCCGACATTTTTCTGGAAAAAGCTCGGGTGGATCTCCTGGCGGCCCGGGACGCCACGCGACGAGGGAAGAGCCCCGAGAAGCTCCTCGGCGAGACCGCCGCCGCCCTCTCCCGGGCGGAGGCTCTGAACCCGGCGCATCCGGACGTCTTCTTCACCGCGGCCCAGGCCGAGCGCTCTCGGGTGGAATGGGCGCTGGCGAGCCGCCGTCCGTCTCCAGCGCTCCGAGAAACGGTTCGCCGCGGGATGGCCCGGATCGACAAGGCGCTTGCGATCAATTCCGGGGAGGCGCGGTACCGGGCCGAGCGGGGAGCCCTCCTCCACCTCGAAGCCCGCCTGGAGACCGACCCGGCCCGCCGCCGCGAAGCCGCATCCCGGGCCGCGGCGGATCTTCAGGGAGCGATCGCGGCCAACCCGCTCCTCGCCCGGGAATACGGCGCGTTTCTGCGGGATGCCCGGGTGGAGGCGGGCCTCTCCGGGACCGGCCCTACCAACTCGGCTTTGTGACGCTGACGACGGCCTGCATCCGCTCACCCTGGCCCGACGTAAAGTGATCGATGCAGTTGTCGTCTGCATAGTTCATGAAGTTTTGGACGTCGTCTAAACCCGGGCGGCTGCCGCACGTGTCGATCCCCACGCGGCATTCATAGATCGGGTCTCTCTGCGCGGGCGTGTCGCCCACCTCGTCCTCGTCCGCGCAGCCGCCTTCGAAGGTGTGGAAAAGGCCGAAGTAGTGACCGATCTCGTGGATCGCGGTCAGGCCGTAGACGCCGTAGTCCGGATCTCCGGAGCCGGGCAGGCTGATCGGATGCAGGATGATGCCGTGCATGAAGCTCGATTCCGGAAAATCCCACGGAAACTGCGCGATGCCCAGCGTGTCCGGATCTCCCGGCGTGCAGGTATAGATGTTCAAGGTATAGCGCGGATCGACGGCGAGCCGCTTTTTCATCGCCGATTCGTTGCGCCCCAGGCAGTTGCGGTACCACTTGGCGTTGTTCGTGCGGTCGACCTTCACGAGCTCGAAGGAGAAGCCCGTGCCTTCATACGCGACGTTCAGGTTGTTGATCTGGACGTCGATCTGCTCGTCCGACACGCGTCCCTTGCGGCCGGAGGTGATGACGTGAAAGGCGACCGGAACCGTGCGATCGGTTTTCAGGAACGGTCCCCGCCTCTCCTTCTCCGCCTTCAACCACTGCTCGACGAGCTGCCGCGTTGTGGCGTCCACCGGGGGAGTCGCGCATCTCTTGATTTGCGGGCGCGCGGAAAAGGCCGGCCCGGAAACGGCGAGGATGGAAAGGAAAAAGACCAGAAAAAGCGAGCGTCGCGGTCGAAACACGGCGGCCCCTCCTTGGGATCCGGACGAGATTGGACGAGTGATATTCCTCTCACTCTATCCCGCTCGTGTTTTGGCTGTCAACGCGAAGAAGCCGTCGATCTCCTCGTCCTTCTCCCGCCACAGATCCCGGAGCCAAGCCTGGAAACGCTCGCGGAAGGCCGGGTCGTCCTCATAGTCCCCCGCGAAGAAGTCTCGCGGAACCTCGACCCGCCGCACGCGCACGACGATCTGCGGGATCTTTCCGGAGAGGAGATCCCAGAAGCCCGTCCGGCCTTCGGGATAGACGACCGTGGCGTCGAGCAGGCCGCGGAGCTGCGGCCCCAGGGCCTGGAGAACGAAGGAGACCCCGCCCGCCCGGGGGATCAGCAGGTGGCGGAAGGGGGATTCCTGAGCCTCCCGCTTCTCCGGGGTGAAGCGGGTCCCCTCCACGAAGTTCAGGATCGAGACCGGCGTGCCCCGCAGGCGCTCGACCGCGCGGCGGGTCGTCTCCAGGTCCTTGCCGCGCAGCTCCGGCCGCTTTTCCAGGACCTCCTTCGAATAGCGCCGCATGAAGGGGAAGTCGAGCGCCCAGGCCCCGATCCCCACGAAGGGGAGCCAGATCAGCTCTTTTTTGAGGAAAAACCGGAGGAACGGAATGCGGTCGTGGAGCGCCTCGAACAGCGCGAGGATGTCCACCCACGACCGGTGGTTGGAGATGACGAGATACCACCCCTCGCGGCTCAGGCCCTCCGGCACCTCGAGGTCCCACTCCGTCCTCCGGGTCCACCGGAGGAGACGGCTGCTCGTCCTCACCCAGGTCTCGGCGAGCGCGGCCATGACCCGCCCGCACGCCCGCTGCCACGCCGGAACGGGCACGAGCAGCCGCGCCACGGCGACCGGCAGGAGCAGGGCGAGCCAGAACGCGATGTTGCCAACGAGAAGGACCGCCGTGAGCGCTCCCAGAACGGGGCCATGCAGGAATCGTCGCACGCCGGTCTTCCCGTGCAATCAGCGGGCCGGGCGGGTGACGATCCCGATCTTTTCGAGCGCGGCCAGGTATTCCGCCACTTCGGAGACCGGCACCGGGCCATAGATGGCCGCGAGGTCGTCCCGGATCTGGCGCACGGTCCGCCGGCCGTCCACGAGGTTCAGGGTCTCGTAGGCGTAGGTGGCCTCGCCCCAGAGCGGGTTGCGGGCGAGGAGCGCGGGGGCCGCGATCCCCTTCTCGGCCGTCTTGTCCGCGAAGTAGTTGTAGCCGAATCCGCCCATCGGCCCCTTGGGCTCGGGAGAGCGGCGGTAGACGATCCCCTCCTCGGAGGTCGCAGGCGTGGAAGGCTTCGCTCCCGCCCCGGCCAGCCGCTTCAGGCCTTCGAGGAAGCCCGCCGCCTCCTGCCGCACAGCCGGCGGGACGTCCGCGAACGGAGCGATCGAGTCCACCACCGCGGCCTCGTACGCGAAATGGACGCGCAGGACGTTCTCCCCTTCGTCACCCCGCACGCGGTCTCGCCGGGCGAGGGCCTCGGCGGTCCGCTCCAAGCCGTGCCGGCGGATCACCTCCCAGAGCGCCGGCACCTGGGAGGAATCCAGGTTCGCGAGGTAGTACGCGCTCGCGGCTCCCAGGAAGGCGGCGCGCAGGAGCTTGGTCGCGTCGATGTTGGCGACGCCGTCCGCGCTCGTATGGATGTAGCGGTCCGGCCAGTCGTTCAGATAGATCGCGGGGACGCGCCACGAGCCTTCGGTCCACACCTGGTGATCGCTCCCTTCCGTGAAATCCACGAATTCCGCCTGGAGCGCGCGCTTGCCCCCTTCGCGGTCCACCAGCGGATAGGGCGCGGCGCCGCGGGCCGCGAATTCGTCCGACTGCTCGTTGACGAAGCGGCCGAAGGCCATCGCCACGTCGTTCACGAAGGTGGGCAGGCTCTTGGGGGACCGGGTCACGTGGAACACGGCCTTGGTGATCTCCGCGTCGCCGCCCACCATGTCCATGTGGATCGCGGCGCGGGCCCGGGAGGCGAGGTCGGGACGGGCGTTCAAAAGCGAGATCGTCCCCTCGATCTCGGGAGGCCAGACGAAGCGGATCGTCCGCCGCGGCGGCGCGAGCTTCCCTTCTCGCACGAGCTTCGAAAGCGTCCGCGCCGCCTCCAGGATCGCGGAGCAGCCGCTCGCGTTGTCGTTCGCGCCCGGGCGCTGATGGTCGAGATGGCAGGAGAGGACGATCTCCTGCGAGCGGTCCGTCCCCGGGATCACCGCGGTTGCGAGGCTGTAGGCCCCCGGGTGCTGGCCGGCCCGCACGGAAGCCCGCAGGCGCACGGGCGTCCCCGCGGCCAGCCGTTCCTGCCAGGCCCGCGCCTGTTTGAGCGACACCATGAACGCGAACGTCTTCGGCTCCGGGAACGTCTCCAGGTGCCCCCAGCGGACCAGGTTCTCGTCCTCCTTCCACCACCCCGTGACCTGGTTCTGGGCGTAGGAGACGATCCCGGCGGCGCCGTGCTTGGTGACGGCCAGCTCAGTCACCGGACCCGGCTGAGAAGAAGTGAGGACGAGCTTTCCGTGCACGTCCTTGCCTTTGTAGTCGTCCTCCGAAGTCCCGGCGCCGACGTCGATCAGCTCGGCCGCAGCTTCGCCGCTCGCGCTGTCCTGCGCAAGCACGATGGGCCGCTCCTCCCAGGAGGCGATGCGGACGGCGTCCACCCAGCGTCCGCCCTCTTCGCGCTGCTCCCACAGCTCGGCGAATTCGGCGTCCCACGCCGGCCGGGAGCGCTGGGTGCCGTAGTAGATCTTCCCGTCCGCCGGCAGCTCCAGGATCTCCACCTCGGAGAGGCCGTACTCCTTCAACCGGTCCCGCACCCGCTCGGCCGCGGCGCGGAACCCGCGCGAGCCTCGCATGCGGTGGAAGAGCGTGAAGTCCTGGAGATTCCGCTTGGCCGCGGTGCCCGAAACCTCAGAGACGAGCGCGCGCACGGCCGGCTCGGGCAGAAGCGGCGGCGGCTCGGTCGCCTGGGCGGACAGGGGGAAGGCGAGAATTCCAAGAACGGCGACTGAGGCAAGACGGCTCCGGTCCATCTCCAATACCTCCGAAAGAGATCGAGGGTCTGGAGAGTAGCAGAGGATCTGGTTCGTTTCTTGCTCGCCTCCTCCCCGCCATGGCGAACGAAACGAACGGCTCCCCCTACCGCGGCGTCATCCTGGACGTCGACGGTACCCTTCTGGACAGCAACGCCGCCCACGTCGAAGCGTGGGTGGAAGCCTTGAACGAAAACGGTTTCGCAGTGACCGCAGACGACATCTGGCCTCTCGTGGGCATGGGCGGGGACAACCTCCTCCCCGCGGCGGTGGGGATCGACAAGGAGAGCCCCGAGGGGAAGAAGATCAGCGAGCGGCGCGGAGAGATCTACAAGAGCCGGCTCCCCCACCTCGAAGCCTTTCCCGGAGTGCGCGACCTGCTCACCCGGATGCGGGAAGACGGCCTGAAGCTGGTCGTCGCGACCTCTTCTCCAAAAGAAGAAGTCGACCAGGCCCTGGAAATCGTCCGGGTGACCGATCTCATCGAAGAGACCGTCTCGGCCTCCGACGCCGGGAAGTCCAAGCCGGATCCCCACACCGTGGCGACCGCGGTCGAGCGCTCAGGCCTGCTTCCGGGGGAGCTCGTGATGCTGGGGGATACGCCCTACGACGTCGAAGCCGCGGGCAAGGCGGGCGTCAAGACGATCGCGCTGCGCTCCGGCAACTTCCCTGACGACAAGCTCAGAAACGCCCTCGCGATCTACGACGACGCGGCCGACCTCCTCGCCCGCTACGACGCCTCGCCACTCGGCGGCTCCGGCCGCTGACGCCGCCGGGGCAGCCAGTCCGGCGGTGGAGGATCCCCCTCCTCGTCGCCCTCGACCACCTCCTCGGTCCGGACCTCCACGACGTTGCGTTTGCCCGGCTCCAGGATCGACTGGAGCTCGAGAAGCGCGTTGCCCAGGCTCGCCGGCGAAGCTTTTGTCTTCCGGTAGTAGATCCAGCCCCGGCTCTCCAGATAGAGACCCAGACGATCGAGGAGGAAGAGCGCCGCCGCGCCGAGAAGGAGAAGGATTGTGATTTTCACTGAGGGAACATACCTCCTCCGATCGTTCTACACAACGCCGGGCGCAGGGAGCGCCCGAATTGATCTGATCCGGAGGAGTTTTTTATGAGCACCCCATTCCAGAGCCGCACGATGCGCCGGCTCTTGTTCACCTTCGCCGCCCTCGTTGCCCTGTTCGTTTCCGCCGCCCCGTCGCAGGCGCAGGCGTTCGACCCCGCCGAGAGAATCGAGAACTATTTCGCGGTCGTGAGCACCTTGGACGGCGCCGCCTACGCGGACCTCTACACCCCGGACGGCGTGCTCTACGATCCCGTGGGCACCCCCGCCCTCCGGGGCCACAAGGCCATGATCGAGTGGGTCGGCGGTTTCCGCCCCGTCTTCCAGAGCTTCCAACTCCAGGTCTTGAAGACGATCGTCGTCTCGCCCACCGAGGCGGCCGCGAGTTGGAACGGCGGCGGGGTGACCCAGGACGGCCGGGTCGTCACCTTCGGGGGAATCGGCTTTTTCCGCTTCAACGACGAGGGCAAGCTCCGGGAGGTGCGGGAGTACTGGGATATCGCTTCCGTCTTCGCGCAGATCGCCGGCGCGCCCTACGAGCCGCAGCCCTTCCCCTTCACCGCCCAACTCGACACCTTCTTCGAGAGCGCGGCGACCCTGGACGTCGACACCCTGGTCTCTCTCTTCACGCACGACGGCGTCTTTTCAGATCCGGTCGGCACTCCGGCCCACCGCGGCCACAAGGCGATCCGGGAGCACGTGGAGAGCCTGACCGGTCCGTTCCTCGCCTTGAACTTCACCGTCGAAAAGGTCGTCCCCGTCTCCGCCACCGAGGTCGCCGTGGAATGGAGCCTCGAGGCTCCGACGGTCACCGGCAAGACCGTGCATCTTTCCGGGTTCAACAACTACCGCTTCAACGAGAACGGCCAGCTCCGCGAGGTGCAGGAGTACTGGAGCCTGCTCGACCTGATCTCTCAGCTCTGATCGGGTGGAGTCTCCGGCTTTCCGATCGCTTTGACTCTCCCCACCTCTCCACTGCGCAA
>DATEIO010000161.1:0-2722 GCA_035278895.1 Thermoanaerobaculia bacterium
TCGCTCGCCAAGTCGATCGCGCGGTCCACGGGGCGCAAGTTCGTGCGCCTGTCGCTGGGCGGCGTGCGCGACGAGGCGGAGATCCGGGGCCACCGCCGGACCTACATCGGCGCCTTCCCGGGCCAGATCATCCAGATGATGCGCAAGGCGGGCACGATCAACCCCGTCTTCCTGCTCGACGAGATCGACAAGATGTCCATGGACTTCCGGGGCGATCCGTCCGCGGCGCTCCTCGAGGTGCTGGACCCGGAGCAGAACGACTCGTTCCTGGACCACTACCTGGACGTGGACTACGACCTCTCGAAGGTCATGTTCATCGCCACGGCGAACGTCACGCACACGATCCCGGCGGCCCTGAAGGACCGCATGGAGATCATCCAGCTCTCGGGCTATACGTTGAATGAGAAGCTGGCGATCGCGAAGATGTTCCTCGTCCCGCGCCAGCTCAAGGACCACGGTCTCTCCCCCGAGAACATCACGTTCGAGGAGGAGGCGATCCGGGTGCTCATCGAGAGCTTCACGCGGGAGGCGGGCGTGCGGAGCCTGGAGCGCGAGATCGGCTCGATCTGCAGAAAGATCGCCCGCCGCGTGGTCCGCGAGGGACAGAGCGTGAAGCTGACGGTCACCCCCGATTCGATCTTCGAGTTCCTGGGCAAGCCAAAGTTCCGGGCCCGGCGCAAGAACCAGGAGTCGGAAGTGGGTGTGGCGACCGGTCTCGCCTGGACCGAGGTGGGCGGCGAGCTGCTCGAGACCGAGGTGGGTCTGATGCCCGGCAAGGGCAAGCTCACCTTGACGGGCAAGCTCGGCGAGGTCATGCAGGAGTCGGCCCGCGCCGCGGTGTCGTACCTGCGCAGCCGCGCCGACCTCCTGGGGATCGAGCCCGACTTCAATGAGAGCGTGGACATCCACCTGCACGTGCCGGAGGGGGCGATCCCCAAGGACGGTCCCTCGGCGGGCATCACGATGGCCACGGCGCTCATCTCGGCGCTCACCAAGAATCCGGTGAGGAAGGACGTGGCCATGACGGGCGAAATCACGCTGCGGGGCAAGGTCTTGCCCGTGGGCGGGATCAAGGATAAGGTTCTGGCGGCTTTCCGCGGCGGCATCAACGAAGTGATCCTTCCCAAGGAGAACGAGAAGGACGTCGAGGAGATCCCGGCGGAGGTTCGGGAAGCGATGGAGTTCCATCTGGTGGAGTCGATGGACGAGGTTCTGCGCCTCGCTCTGGACGGCTCGATCTCCCCGCTCGCCAAGAAGGTTGCGGACGCACCGCCGGCCGATTCGGTGGCCTCGGACTCCGTGGCCCATTAAGAACACCTCGGAGGGACCGCGGCTCCCGCGCCGGCACACCGCCGCGCGGGTCCCGCGGTTCCGAATTCAACTTGAAAAGCTCGTGAGACCTTGAAGGTCCTGACTGCGGAGTTTTTCCGGTCCGCTCACGGGAGCGGGGACTACGTACGGGACGGGCGCCCCGAGGTGGCTTTCGTGGGGCGCTCGAACGTCGGCAAGTCGAGCCTTTTGAACCGGCTCCTGGGGCAGAAAGGGCTGGCTCGCACCAGCTCCACCCCGGGCCGGACGCAGGCCGTCAACTACTTCCTGGTCAACCGGCGCTTCTGGTTCGTCGACCTGCCGGGCTACGGATACGCCAAGGCGGGCAAGGAGGCGAGGAGGGAGTGGGCGGGGAGGGTGGAAGGGTATTTCGCCCAGGCCTTGCCGGGTGCGCTGGTCGTGATGCTGGTGGACGGGCACGTCGGGGCAACTCCGCTGGACGTTCAGGCGTACCAGTACCTGTCCGGGCTCGGAGCCCGGATCGTGGTGGCGGTCACCAAGATCGACAAGGTGACGCGCGGACGGTGGCCGGCCGTGGCGCGAGAGGTCGGCAAGACGCTGGGACTCGACGATTCGATCCCCCTCATCCCCGTTTCAGCTCGCTCGGGAGAAGGGATGAAGGATCTCTGGGGCGCGGTCAGCGCCCATTTCGAGCGGGCACAAGAGAATTGAACTGAAGAGGAACAACATGGCCAAGCCACAACAGAACCAGGCGGAGAAGGGGACTGCGGTCGAGGCGCTCGACATTCGGGCGCTCAAGGAGATGAGCATTTCCCAACTCACTCAGATCGGCAAGGATCTGGGAGTCGAGGGCGCCACCGGCATGCGCAAGCAGGAGCTGATCTTCAAGGTCCTCCAGGCGCAGACCGAAAAGAGCGGGCTGATCTTCGCCGAGGGGGTGCTCGAATGCCTCCCCGACGGGTTCGGCTTCCTCCGCGCTCCCGAGTACAACTATCTTCCCGGCCCGGACGACATCTACGTCAGCCCGAGCCAGATCCGGCGCTTCGACCTGCGCACCGGCGACACCATCTCCGGCCAGGTCCGCCAGCCCAAGGAGGGCGAGCGCTATTTCGCTCTCATCAAGGTCGAGGCGGTCAACTTCGAGCACCCCGAGGTCGCCCGCAACAAGATCTTCTTCGACAACCTGACGCCGCTCTATCCGCAGGAGCGGATCAAGCTCGAGGTGGCGGGCGACATGTCGTCGCGGGTCATGGATCTCACGACGCCCATGGGCAAGGGCCAGCGCGCCCTGATCGTGGCGCCGCCGCGCACGGGCAAGACCATGCTCCTCCAGTCGATCGCCCACTCGGTCGAGAAGAACCATCCGGAGGCGATCCTGATCGTGCTCCTGATCGACGAGCGGCCGGAAGAGGTGACCGACATGCAGCGCTCC
>DATEIO010000162.1:0-14231 GCA_035278895.1 Thermoanaerobaculia bacterium
CCTCGCCATCACGCTGACCGCCGCCAACCGCCTCGACGAGGCGCTCGCCGCGCACCGTCACGCTCTCCGGATCTATCAGCAGATCGGCCGGGGCGAGGATCTCGAAGCGCTGATCCTGCTCGGCAACACCGGCACGCTGGCTTACCGCACCGGCCGCATCCGCGAGGCGCAGGAGATCCTTGCGACCGCTTTCCGCAAGCAGCGGGCCGTAGCCGGCGATTCCGCGGCCGTCGCCGCCTCGATGGGGCTCTACGGCGCCGCCCTCTCCGCGCGGGGACGGACCCCGGAGGCGCTGCCGGTGCTGCGCGATGCGGTGGACATGGCGGTGCGCTTCACCGGTCCGTCCAGCCCCCTGGCCGTCCAGGACCGCCAGTTTCTCACCGATGCATTGGCCGCGGCGGGCGATCTCCCGGCGGCTCGCGCCACCCTCGCGGAGAACCTCGAGCTCGCCCGCCGGCAGTTCGGGCCCGGCCACATCCTCACCCTCCGTCTGCGGCTGGCCCAGGCCAAGCTGGCCCTGGCCGCCGGACACCCGGCCGAGGCCGAGGCGCAGGTGGCCGCCCTGCTTCCGGCTCTGCGCCAGTTGGAAGCACAGTCCGCCCCCTGGGTCGCGCATGCCCAGGTCGTCACCGGCGAAGCGCGGCTCGCGCTCGGCCGGCCTCGCGAGGCCGAGGCCGCGCTCCGCGAAGCCGTAGCGCTCCGGGAAAAGCTCCTCTGGGACGGCAGTTGGGAGCTCGCCGAGGCCCGGGCCCGCCTGGGCGAAGCGCTCGTTCTCCGCGGAGACCCCGAGGGAACGCGGCTGCTCGAGAAGGCCGAGGCGGCGCTGCGGGCCGAGCTCGGCGCCGGCCATCCCCAGACCCTGCGCACGGCCCGGGCTCTCGCCACCCTGCGGCACAGACCGTAGCGAAAAGCGTGTCCGGTTTTCTCCGCCCTTCCTGTTTCTTCAGACAGCGAGCCGCTCCGCTCGCTTGAATGTCCGACAGGAAGGGAGATCTATGTCGTCGAGATCCGCGGCTGTCCTGCTGCTCGTATTCACCTGTGCTCTCGGCGCGGCATGGACCGCGCAGGCGGCCACCATCACCGTCAATGGCACCGGCGACACCGTCGCGCTCGACGGCAGCGTGACTCTGCGCGAGGCGATCGCCTCGTTCAATGGCGCCGCCAACGTCAACGCCGACGTGGCACCGGTCGGCTCCTATGGAAGCGGCGACACCATCGCCTTCAACATCCCCGGCGCCGGTCCGCACACGATCCTGGTCGGCGCCACCCCTCTGCCGACCCTCGCGCGTCCCATGATCATCGACGGCTACACGCAGCCCGGCAGCTTCGAAAATACCCTGGCTGTCGGCGACAACGCGGTGATCAACATCGTGCTGCAGGGCACCACCTCCGGCGTCCACGGTCTCACGGTGGGACCGGGCGGTAGTGGCTCGGTGATCACCGGGCTCGTGCTCCAACACCACTTCTTCGCCGTCCAGATCGCCGGCAGCAACGTCACCGTCGCCGGCAACTTCATCGGCACCGACCGCGGCGCCACCCTGTCCGACGCCACGACCACCAACGCCGTCGGCATCAACATCGGCAATGGCAACATCGGCAACAATCTCATCGGCGGCGCCACGCCGGCGGAGCGCAACGTGATCTCCGGCAACACCGGTGGCATCATCATGAACTCGCAGCTTCCCAACACGGTGCGCGGCAACTACATCGGCGTCAGCGGCACCGGCACGGCGGCCATCCCCAACGGCACCGTAGGCATTGCCATCGGCACCCTCGGCGCTGCCAGCATCGGCGGCGCCACCATCGGCGGCGTCACCGCCATCCCGGGGCAGGGGGCCGGCAACGTGATCTCCGGGAACGGCTCGCGGGGCATCGAGATCCAGACCGGCAGCAGCACGACGACCGTGATCGGCCCGTCGACCATCCAGGGCAACATTCTCGGTCTCGATGCCAATGGCGTGAACGCAATCCCCAACACCGGCGCCAACGTCTACCTCTTCGATGCAAACCTGCCGAACGACGGGATCCCGCGGCTGGGCCCGGTCACGATCAGCGGCAACGTCCTCTCCTCCGGCGGCCATGGCGTGTTCGCGTTGGCTGCCGGGACGATCCTCCGCGGCAACTCCATCGGCACCGACATCACCGGCACCGTGGCGCGGCCCAACACGTTCGGCATCGAGATCACCAGCACCGGGTTGGCCTTCGTCAGCAGCGCCACCATCGGCGGCACCGGCGCCGGCGAGGGCAACCTGATCTCGGGCAACGCCAGCGACGCCGTACGGCTCTTCCTTGCGACGGCCACCCTCCAGGGCAACCGGATCGGCGTCTCGAGCTCGGGATCGCCGCTCGGCAACGGCGGCTCCGGCATCTTCGTCGACAGCGGCCTCGCGACGATCGGCGGCACGGCCGCCGGAGCCGGCAACACGATCGCCAACAACGGCGACACCGGCGTGCAGGTGCGCATCGGGTTCTCGAACGTCCGCAACGCCTCGGAAGCGACAATCCTCGGCAACTCGATCACCGGCAATGCCCTGCTGGGCATCAACAACTCGGCGCCCGACGTGGTGACCGCCAACGATGCCGGCGACGGCGACTCCGGGCCCAACGACCTGCAGAACTTCCCGGTGATCACCGCGGCCTCCCTGAGCGGCGGCAACGTCACCGTCTCGGGCACCCTCAACAGCACCGCCGGCGCCACCTTCCGCGTCGAGCTCTTCTCCAGCCAGGCCTGCGACGCCCTGGGATTCGGCGAAGGGGCCACCTTCCTCGGCGCCGTCGACGTGACCACCGACGGCAGCGGCAACGGCAGCTTTGGCCCGGCCGTGCTCGCCATCCCCGCCGGCCAGCCGGTGATCACGGCCACGGCGACCAACCCGGCCGGCCACACCTCGGAATTCTCGAGCTGTGTCACCGCCGCGGGAGGGCCTCCGCCGCTGCCCACACTCTCCATCGACAGCGTCTCGAACAACGAGGGCAACGTCGGCAATACGCCGTTCACCTTCACGGTCACCCTCTCCGCGGCGAGCGCCACGCCGGTGACGGTGAGCTACGCCACCGCGGACGGCAGCGCCACGGCGGCGGGCGCCGACTACCTGCCGGCAAGCGGCGTGCTGACCTTCGCTCCCGGCGGGCCGCTCAGCCAGACGATCACGGTCAACGCGGTGGGCGACCTCGCGGTGGAGACGAACGAAACCTTTACCGTCACCCTCTCGGCCCCCTCGGGAGCTACCCTGGCCACGACTCAGGGAACCGGCACCCTCGTCAACGACGACAGCGCGGCGCCACCTGCGGAGGAGATTCCGACGCTTTCCGAATGGGGGATTCTGCTGCTGGCGGGAGCCCTGGCGCTCCTGGCGTTGGCCCGGATGGGGCGCTAGCCGCCGGAGAGCTCGCGGTAGAGCCAGGCGCGGGCGAGCGTCCAGTCGCGGCGGACGGTCCGCTCCGACAGGCCGAGCGCCTGCGCCGTCTCGCGCTCGTCGAAGCCGGCGAAGAACCGGCACACCACCACCTGCGCCAGGCGAGCCGACTGCCGCGCCAGGCGCTGCAACGCCTCGTCCAGCGCGAGGAGCGTCTCGTCGCTGGTGGCGCCGACGTCGAGCGCCGCGTCCAGCGGCAGGTGAGCCATGCCGCCGCCACGCTTCGCCGCCCTCCGGGCCTCGGCGTGGTTGACCAACGCGTGCCGCATCGCGAGCGCCGCGGCGCGGAGAAAGTGGGCCTCGTCGTTCCAGCTCCGCGTGCCGCGCAGCTTCAGATAGGCCTCGTGGACGAGAGCGGTGGTGTGCAGCGTCCCGCCCGCGCCGGCCCGTGAGCGCTCGCGGCGCGCCAGCCGCTTCAGGTCCGCGTAGAAGATCGGCAGCAGCTCGTCCACCAGATTGCGAACCTCGGACGGAAGACTCTCGTCCCACGGGCTCACCAGGCCGGCGTCTGCCTCGGCGGAATCAGCCATGCCGCAATCCTAGCCGTTCTTGGATCAGAAAGACTCGCTCGATACACCCCCCCGGAGGTATGGAGAGGCACGCCATGGGATAGGCGCTCTCCGCCCTACCTGCCACTCCGCCGGGTGGGGCACGGCGCCCCCGCTCGCTGTACCCTTGCTCGATATGTCTCATTTCTTTGGAAAACTTTTCCTTCTGGCCCTCTCGCTGCTCGCCGCTCCCGAGACTCCAGCCGGCGAGCCGGTCCAACTGGTTCTGCGTACCCGGATCCCGGCCTCGGGAGCGGCTCCCCGGCTGGAGGTGGAAGGTGAGGGCTTCCGGGCCTCTCCGTTCCTCTCGTGCTTCTACGAACGCCGGGAATTCCTGCCGGCCTGGAGCGCGAACGGCGCGCTCCGGCCGGAGGCCGAAGAGCTCCTCGCGGCGCTCGCCACCGCTGCGAACGACGGGCTCCGCGCCGAGGATTACCGGGCCGCGGCGCTCGTGCGCCTCACCGCCGCGGTGCGGAGCCGGCCCGAGACGGGTTCGCTGTCCGACCTCGACCTCCTGCTCACCGACGCGTTCCTCACCTTCGCCGCGCACCTGAGGAACGGCAAGGTCAACCCCGCAGCGATCTACCGGGACTGCGCTTTGAAACCCGACGCCGCCGACCTCGCCACGGCGCTCGAAGAAGCGCTCGCGGCGCACCGGGTGCGGGAGGCGCTCACCAGCCTGGCGCCGCCTCATCCGGGGTACGCGCGGCTGCGTGAAGCGCTGAGCCGCTACCGGGAGCTCGCCGCGCAAAGGGACCCCGAGCCGGTTCCCTCCGGGCCTGCGCTGCGCGCCGGAGACCGGGGCGAGCGGGTTTCTGCCCTGCGCGCGCGTCTGGCCGAGGCCGCCTTGGCAGACGCCGCCGGGCCCCTTCCGGCGGGAGCCCACCCGGACCTGTTCGACGCGCCCCTGGAAGAGGCCGTGCGCGGCTTTCAGCAGCGCCACGGCCTCACGGACGACGGCGTCGTGGGTCCGGATACTCTCGCCGAGCTCAACCAGCGGGCGGAGGACCACGTGCGGCAGATCGCGGTGAACCTGGAGCGCTGGCGCTGGCTGCCGCGCGACCTCGGGCGGCGCCATGTGCGGGTCAACATCGCGGGCTTCCGGCTGGAAGCCGTCGAAGACGGGCGCACCGCTCTCGCGATGCGGGTGATCGTCGGCAAGCCCTACACCCGCACGCCCATGTTCAGCAGTGCCATGAACGCCGTGGTTTTGAATCCCTCCTGGCACGTGCCGCAGAGCATCGCCAGCAACGAGATCTTCCCGAAGGCCCGCAAGGACCCCGGTTATCTCCAGCGCGGCAACTACGAGGTGCTCCCCGGCTCGCGCCTGCGCCAGAGGCCGGGGCCAAACAACGCCCTGGGGCTCTTGAAATTCGTCTTCCCCAACCGATTCAACGTCTACCTGCACGACACGCCGTCCCGGTCGCTCTTCGGGCGCACCGTCCGCACGTTCAGCCACGGCTGCATCCGCGTCGAAAAACCTTTCGACCTGGCGGTCTGGGCTTTGAGCGGCGATCCGCAGTGGACGCCTCAGGCGATCCGCGCCGGGATCGACTCCGGGCAGGAGCTCACGGCGAAGCTCACCCGGACAATCCCGGTTCACGTCGCCTACTGGACCGCCTGGGTCGACGAAGCTGGAGCCCTGCAGCTCGGCCCGGACGTCTACGGCCGCGACGCCGAGCTCGCCCGGCTTCTGGCAGGTCCTTGATCTACTCCCCGTCCCCTGTCCTGCAGAACAGCCCCCCCAGATTCCGCTAGCTTTGCAGCCGAGGGGCTTCCCTACCCGTACCCGTCCATCCTCCCACCCCGGGAGAGGGGGAAAGGTTTTCGGTCCAGGTCTATTCTGATCCCGTATTCCACTCAATCCTCAAGGAGGCTGTCATGCTTTGGGATTGCAGAGGGTGGTGGCGGGAACCAGAACGCACGGCCCGGATATTCTTTCTAATCCTCTCTCTGGGGATTGCCCTCCCGGGGATCGCCATTCCCGCCACGGTCGAGCTGGTCTCGCGGGCGCCCGCGCGCTTCTCCCCCGACACCGGCGACGGCTCCCTGGGCTTGGTGGCCCTCTCCGCCGACGGCCGCTACGCCGCGTTTTCGAGCAACGCCACGAACCTCGCGCCGGGCCAGAGGGACTCGAACGGCGGGAACGACGTCTTCCTCCACGACCGCCTCGCCGGGACCACCACCCTGGTGAGCCACGCCGCCGGGGCGCCCGCTCTCACAGGCGCGCGGCCCGCGGAGCATCCCGCCTTGAGCGCCGACGGTCGATTCGTCGCCTTCGTCAGCTCCGCCTGGGACCTCGTATCTGGCGTGACGGTGCCACAAGACTTCACCGAGCACGTCTATCTCTGGGACCGCGAGACCGGCGCAATCACTGCGGTCTCCCGGCGTGCCGGCACGGAACGGGGCGCCGGCGGGCGCTCCCGGGATCCGGTCCTGAGCGCGGACGGCGGCTATCTCGCCTTCATTAGCCGGGCTCCGGACCTCGTTCCCGGCCAGGTCCAGGGGAGCTCGGAGGATGAGAACGTCTTCCTCTACGAGCGGGCCACCGGCACCCTACGGCTGGTCAGCCACTCCGCAGCTTCCGCCACCCGGGGCGGTGCCGGCTCCTCCCAATCCCCCCTCTTGAGCGCCGACGGCCGGTTCGTTGCGTACGAGAGCACCGCCACCGACCTCGTGACCGGCCAGACCAACGCCAACGGCGGGTTTCCGGACGTCTTCCTCTACGACCGGCAGACCGGGACCAACGTTCTCGTGAGCCACGCCGCCAACTCCGCCCTGACGAGCGCGAACGGCGACTCCCACTCCCCGGACCTCTCCGCCAACGGCCAGCTCGTCGTCTTCGAAAGCGCCGGGACCGACCTCGTTTCCGGTGTATTCGACGATAACGAAGTCCCGGACGTCTTCCTCTACGACCGGCTCCTCGGGACGGTCTCCTTCGTGAGCCTGCCCAGGCTCTCCGCCGACTCCGAAACGGGAGGTCGGGAGCCCCGGATCAGCAGGGACGGCGGCACCATCGCCTTCCTCCTTGGTATCTTTCCCCACCTCGTCACCGTGGACCGCCTGTCCGGCGTCCGCGCCCAGGTGGCCCCCTGGATCGACGCCTTCTCCCTCTCGGACGACGGACGCCGGGTCGCCTTCACGAGCTACTCCACCGACCTCGTGCCCGGCCAGGTGGACACCAACGACAAGCCGGACCTCTTCCTCTACGACCGCGCTACCGGGGCCACCCACCTCGTGAGCCACGCCGAAGGCAACCCCGCGAAGGCCGGCGACGGGGAGTCGAGCCAGCCTCTCGTCAGCGCCGACGGCCAGTGGCTCGCCTACGGGAGCCTCGCCACCGATCTGGTGGCCGGCGTGCGGCACAGCGACTGGAGCCTGGACCTCCACCTCTGCGACACGAGCACGGGGGCGAACCGGCTGGTGACCCGCCACGCCCCCGGCATGGCTTCCATCACGGCCTGGGGCGAAGCCGATGACCCTTCGGTCAGCCTCGACGGCCGATACGTGGTGTTCTCCAGCTACGCCGACCGGCTCTATCCCGCCCAGGTGGACGGCAACGGCAAGAGCGACATCTTCCTCCACGACCGGGTCACCCGCAAGACGATCCTCGTCAGCCATTCGGCCTCCTCCGCCGTCACCGCCGGCAATGCCGAATCGACGTTCCCCCGGATCAGCCGGGACGGCGCCTGGATCGCCTTCCAGAGCCGCGCCACCGACCTCGTGCCCGGCCAGCAGGACTCGCTCGGAAGCCTGGACGTCTTCCTCTACGAGCGGCGGACGGGCGCCATCACCCTGGCCAGCCGCTCCCGGACCTCCCCCCTCCAGGCGGCCCGGGGCGACTCCTTCGTGAACGGCGTGAGCGCGGACGGCGGCATCGTGGTCTTTACCAGCCTGGCGACCGACCTCGTCCCCCGCCAGCGGGAGACGAGGTCGACTCAGGACCTCTTCGTCTACGCCCGGCGGAAGGGGGCAGTGACCCTCGTGAGCCGGACCCCGGCTTCCAGCGCCGCCGGAACCGGCAACGGCTCCTCCTACTTCTTCTCCATGAGCCCGGACGGCGCCTTCATCACCTTCACCAGCGACGCCACCAACCTGGTGGCCGGCGTTCCGGACACGAACGGCGGGCGCGACGCCTTCCTCTGGGAGCGCCGGACCGGCCGGATCACCCTCTTGAGCCGCACCCGCGGGCTCGCCGGGCCGGCCTCCCTGGGGGCCGCCCCCTTCGTCAGCGCGGACGGCCGCTGGGTCGCCTTCCTCGATCTCGATGCACCCGCCATCCCGGGCACCGATCCCCTCATCTCCTTGAAGATCCTCGACCGCACTGCGCGGACCGTCCGCGAGATCGTCCCCCGCGGCGAGGCCGGCGGGCTCCAGGGGCTGAGCGACGACGGCCGCTGGCTCCTTTGGAGCGCCCCCAGCGAGCCGAACAGCCGTGTCTCCGAGCTCTTCCTTCTCGACCGGGTCTCCGGCGAGACCCGCGAGATCGGGGCAGGCCAGGTCTTCTACGGCCAATTGAGCGCGGACGGCCGCCGGGTCGCCTTCCTGAGCATCACCCGGGATCTCCTGCCCGAGCTTCCGTTCCTGTCGGTCGAGCTGTTCCTCTACGACCGCACGACGAAAGATCTCCAGTGGGTGACCCGCTCCGCCCTCCGTCCCAATCAGGGAGGAAACCAGGCCACCACCTTCCACGGGATCGGCCCCGGCGGCCACGTCCTCTTCACGAGCTACGCTACGGACCTCGTCTCCAGAGACGGCAACCACAGCCGGGACGTGTTCCTTTACACACCGGAGGAGTGAGGCGTCAGGTCGAGCAAGATCGCCTGCGCCTCTTTCGAGGTTCAGAAGGGAGGTGGAAAGCCCGGGCACCGCAATCCCGGCGAAGCGGAGATTCTGGAAGGGCTTGGGGAGGGATCGTGCACCCGAGCGACGCCGTCGAGGATGGCGCGCGCATGAGTCCCGTTGAGCCAGCGGGGCGAGCACCAGAGGGCTCGAGAACTGCCGGACGAGGAGCTGCAGGCTGGAGGCCTGCCGCGCCGGGCGCAGCCGGTTGGGGCCCTCTGCAACCAGCCGCGAGGCCGCCGCGGCCGAAGAGAGGCCGCCTTCGCCCGTGGCCAGGCTCCGGAGGACCTCCTCGGCGGGCAGGCTCCAGAATGCGTCGACGCCACCTTCCTCGCTCCGGAGGGGCAGATCCGGTGCTTTCAACCGCACCTGGGGCCCTTCCTCACTGGCAGGTTAGTCGAGAAGGAACGCGCGGCGCACCACCCCGGCAGACGTCCTTGCCCCCTCGACAGGTGGTTTCTCCCGTCGCGAGAAGGCCAAGCAGGCACTGCACGAGATCTACTACGCGGAGAACCGCAAGCAGGCCGAAAAAGGGATTCGCCGCTTCGCCGAAGAGTACGGAGCCAAGTACCCGAAGGCGGTCGCCTCATTGCGCCAGGACGAGGAGAAGCTGCTGACGTTCTTCGACTTGCCGGCCGAGCACTGGCAGCACCTGCGGACCACGAACGTCATCGAGTCGCCTTTCGCTACGGTACGCCTGCGCCAGCAGGTGACCAAAGGAGCTGGCTCGCGGCTCAAGGCTCTGACCATGGCCTACAAGCTCCTCGACATGGCCCAGCAGCGCTGGCGTCGCCTCAATGCCCCCACCTGCTCCCCTTAGTCCGGGCGGGCGTGAGCTTCGTCGATGGAGTCCAGCAGGAGCGTGAGGAGGTTCTCAACGAGCAGAAGGACGCTGCCTGATCACTTCTCGTCCACAACTCTTGACAATACCTACGGGGGGGGCCCCCCGGAGGCCCTCCCGGACGGGGAGGTCCCTCCTCGAGGGACTCCTCAGGAGATAGAGCGCTTCTATGGCTGACTCGGAGTACGCGGGAGCGATGGAGAGGTTCCTGGGGTCTCAAGTCTGCGAGCTGTTTTCCGACGAGAGAATCGTCGAGGTCTACGTCAACCGTGACCTCGTGGTCCGGACGGACGGTGTCGGGGGACGCCGGGAGACAGGGCTCGTCTTGACCGAGGAGGCCATCCGGGGTTTCTCAACATCGCGGCCACGCGCGAAGGGATCTCTCTGGGCGGTGAGGAATAGTGCGAGATCGCGGCGGAGCTTCCGGCCGAGATCTTCGGCAAGGCGAGGCTTCAAGGGATGGTCCCGCCGCTGGTCGAACGGGCGGGCTTCGGGTGGACCTGCACGATCTCGTTCGGATCGGGGTGCGGTGCCATCCGGACGTCTTCGTCGTGGGCGAGGTCCGGGGCCAAGACGCCTACCCGTTTCTCGATTCGATGGCCACCGGCCACGGAGGAGGAATGTGCACGCTCCACGCGGGGAGCCCGCAGGGAGCTCTGATGCGGCTCAACCGGCTAGCCAAGCTCGGGGCCTTTGGAGAGCTCAACCAGCACGAGCTGATCGCCGAGGTGATTCGGCTCGTCGTCCAGATGGCCTGGGTCGGGTCCGGGCCGAAGATCGTCGAAGTCGTTCGGATCGGAGGCTGGACCGAGGGAGGTGGATATCAGCTCGACCGGCTGGCCTGAGAGGCTATTTGTTGAGGGCAAAGACTTCGAGGAGGGCTCGCTGCTGCTCGGTCGGGCTCAATTCAAGCAGGTCGGGGCTCTGTCCTCGGGCCCGTGAGGCTGAGTTTTCAAAGGCGGTCAAGATGATCGTGCGGCAGAAGACGGCCGGCTGCTCGCCCCGTTCCCGGGCCGTCCTCTCGATCATGGCGAGCTCACTCTGGGTGAACGACATGGCGAGTCGATGGGAGCGCTTGACGTTCTCGCGAGGAGAACCGCCCGCGGGAGGCTTGGGACGGGAGCGCTCGGGGCGGGAGGGCTTGTCGTCGAAGGAAAAGGCTTCGAGGAGAAGTTGCTGCTGCTCGGAGGGGGAAAGCTCGAGGAGGTCGGGCTTCTGGCCGAGGGCTCGCAGCGCCGAGTTCTGGAAAGCCGTGAGGACGACCGTGCGGCAGAAAACCGCCGGCTGCTCCCCGCGCTCTTGAGCCGCCTTCTCGATCATCGCGATCTCTTTCTCGGTGAGCGATAGCGCAAGCCGATGTCCCCGCCGGACGTTCTCGGGTGGGGGCAGGGCTTCGAGGCTGATGGGAAGCTTCGGGAGCGGGCTCTCGCGACGGGGTGGCATCTCAGTGAGGAAATCGTAGCAGCTTTTCCCCTCTGTCAATCAGGGTTCTGTCGCAGCCCGGCACGCGGAATGCGCACTCCGTAACTAATGCAGCTGCTTTACGCGTTCCCTTCTTATGCAGTAACTCCAGTGCTACCGAAACATGCTTCCAGCCGGAGGCCGAACCGCGGCCCGCTCGCTTCAGGGCGGCCGGTTGGGATGGCGCGGGAGGTCTTATGCCGAGATGCTGGATGGCCCGCGGGATCGGGGTCGCGACGGCGCTCCTGGGGCTCCCGGGAGCGGCGTTCGCCGCGAGTGGGGAAAGCCTGCCCTTCAATCAAGCCTTCGACAAGATCACTGGCAACCTGACGGGACCAACGGCCAAGGCCGTCATCATCGCCGCCTTCTTTGCCGGGATCGTGGGCGTCATGGTGAGTCACGACCGGCTCTGGATGAAGAACGTCGGGACCGTAGTGGCGGGTGGGGCTCTGCTGGTCGGAGTTCCGGGGTTGCTCGACACCCTCGGGATCTCGGCGGCGGAGGGGGACGTTGAATAGTGGCCAGGATTTCTGGCCGCCTGCGCGATTGCCGCGAATGCGGTGGTTGTTCTTCTCTTCATCGCCCGGGCGCTGTGGGCTGCCCCGCCGCAAACGAAGAGCGTTCTTCGCTCTGAGGGGACGGGAGCGTGCGGCGTCAACGCGTTCATCAGTGTTTAATCCGGCCGGCGCTGGTTCTGGGCATGGCCCAGAAACCGGCGCTGTTTCTACTCGCCATCCTCGGGGCGCAATTCACGGCGGGCGGGCTTCGCCCGTTGAGTCTCGCCCTCCTGGCCTTCGATCTTGCGGTTCTCTATCCGCTCCTGGCGTGGTTGGCCAAGGTCGACGTGCGGGGCCTCGACGTCTTCGCCGAATCGATCTCCTACCGCGGGTTCTATGCCGCCCGCCCCGAGCTGCGCTACACGCAGGGAAAGCGGCCGCTATCGGCGGTCGCCCGTTAAGCCGCCATGGGTCTTCTGGAATCGCTGGTCGGTTTTGGCGCGGGCGCGGCCCTGGCGGGCTGGGTCTGCGCAAGGCCGCGTCGGCCGTTCTCCGCACCGGGTTTCGTCGAGCTGTTGCCCTGGGGAGTCGGACTCGTGTCCGACGGCCGGGTCCTGATCGTCAACAAGGACGGCACGCTGTCGAGCTGTTTTCTGGTCGAAGGCCCCGACGCCGGCACCTCGACCTCCGAGACGCTCGAACGTTTGTCGAGCGTTGTCAACTCGGTGCTGGTCGGCCTAGTGGGACGTCACGGTTAAAAAGATGGGTAGAGTTTCCGGAGCTTTATTCTCGCCTCCTGGGTCGTGAAGCGCCAGTTCGCGCCGATGCACTTCTGGTTTCGTTCGGCTTGCCACGCGGCGATCTCCTGCGTTAGAAACTCTACCGTCCCTATCCGACGATCTAAACACTGATGCTGCAGAACACTCAACTCACCCTCCGCCATATTTAACCAACTCCCATGCTTGGGGGTGTAGTGGATCTCCGAGCGCTGGAGCAGGCGCAATGCCTCCTCAGGTGGAAAGGTCTCATACAGCGAGGCACCCGAATGGGTATTGAGGTTGTCCATCACCAAGAGGTCTCCACAGGCACGCGCTGCCGCAGGCGTCCGCACTGGTGCCCCATAGGGATGTGTCACACATGCTGAGCGCATCGAGGTCGTCGAAGTCTCGGCTGCCGCGCAGCACCAGGGCTTGGGCGAGCTCTCTCTTGATCAGGTCATGGGCCCTCTCGCCGACGCCGTTTTCATGCGACTCTCCCGGCCGGATGCGCGTCGAGCGCAGGCCGTAGTGCTCGACCACGCCCCGGAAGCGCTCGGTCAGAGCCCGGCCGCCGCTTCTCTTGAGCTCGTGAGTCGCCGCTGACAGGTTGTCGTGGCGCAGGAACTCGGGAACGCCGCCGAGAGCCGACAGAGCGCCCTGGACGCCCTTGACCAAGGCCTCGAAGGTCTCGCCAAAGGCGACGCGCACCCAGCTCCAGCCGCTGAAGCTGAGCTTGAAAGTGAACAACAGGTGAGCCAGCGGCTGGCCGGCCAGAGTGACGCCCTGGTCCGAGGCTGCGTGAAGTCCACCACCGCCTCGCGTCCCGGCGGATGGACCTGCGGAAAGATTACCTGGCGCGCCGGCCCGCGCACAGCCTTCCAGTCGCGGATGCGCCTCTGCAGAGTCCGCAACTGCCCCGGCGAGAAGCGCCCTGGATGGCGCTCCTGGAGCTCCTCGAAGAGACGGGCCGCCTCGAGCACGCCCTCCTATCCCTCTCGAGCAACGGCACCACCTCCGACTCCCAGACGCCGTCGAAAGGGTCGTGGCGAGTCCGCCATGACCTTGGAGCTGCTGCCATCTGCGAGCCGACCTGAAAGACATCCCGGCGCTGGCCGCCGCCCCTTCCTGTGTTTTGCCTTCCATGAGCTTGTACCTCAGCAGCTTGACCTGCCCGTCTGTGACCATCGGCCCCCCTCTCACAAGGGCACTCTTCCACAGCGCGGCAGGGCTGCTGGCGACCGGCCAAAGTAATTGTCGTCGACCGGCCAGAGTAATTGTCGCGGGTCACGAGGGCGGCCGGGCCGCAAGGCCAAGCCCTCCGGGCGCGCTGCGCGCGGCCTTGACCGCCCAGCCTTCCTTTCCTCGGTCCTGGGCCGCCGTCATGAGCAGCTCAACCGAAAACGAAAGGAGATCCACCATGTCCCAGACCAGGACCACCACCCTCACCGTCAAGCTCTTCGGCAACCTCGGCGGCGACCCGGAGCTGCGCTCCACCCGCGAGAAGGTCATCACCCGCCCGGTCTACGATGCCTTGATCGATGACGCCGTCGAGCGGGACTTTCACAAGCCGGGGCGTGAGCTCCGCACCTTCTCCCTGGCCGTCAGCGCCAAGGACCCAGAGGGCCAACCCATCACTCGCTGGCACCGCTGTGTCGACTGGGAGGGTCTGACCGCCACCTACCGCAAAGGCGACCGTGTTGCCCTGACCGGCTTCTTCAAGACCCGCTCCTACGAGAAGGACGGCGAGACGAAGCAGGTGCGCGAGTTCGTCGTCACCGGCGCCAAGCTCGAACGCATGAAGGTCCGCGAGCAGGCCGCCTGATCCCGCCAGGCCCGTCCGGGCGCTCTCGGGCGTCTGGGCGGGCTAC
>DATEIO010000163.1:0-2982 GCA_035278895.1 Thermoanaerobaculia bacterium
CCGCGCCGGGCGATCGCCCGCTCGACCCGCTTCAGCTTCTTGCCCGCCAGGTGCTGCACGAAGTCCCGCCCCAGGAAGCGGCCGAGGAAGTAGGTCGCGGCCCCGCCCAGAAACGTTCCGACGAGGTTGTAGATCGACCCCTGGACGGCTCCGAAGACGACGCCGCCGGTGATCATCATGGGCGTCGCCGGCACCCCCAGCGGGCAGAGGATGACGTAGCAGGCGAGGAGCGCCAGGGGGGCCCACCAGGTCTCGCGCAGGCGGTCGAAGAGGGCCGAGATCTTCTCGACCGTCATCGACTCGGCGAGCGGCGTCCAGCGCAGCACCACGAAACCGGTGACGACCAGGGCGACGAGGCTCAGGAAGCGGATCAGGAGCGGCCGGGGGACGAGCGGTGCCGGCTTGAGATCGGGCTTTGCGGCGAGCGCCGCCTCGACCGTGTCCGGCAGGGTCCGGCGCAGATGGGCGACATCCACGCCCAGGACCGCCGGGGGGAGGCGGTCGAGCACCTCGCGACCGGAGCCGTAGAGGTGGACGGCCGAGTCCGTCCGGCCGTCTTTCTGGTGGTGGAGGGCTCCCGCCAGGCGGACGAGGGCGAGAGCGAGCTCCCGGTCGTCGCCCGTCAGGGCCTTCCAGGGCTCCTCCCAGGCGATGAGCGCCTGCACGTAGTCGCCTCGCCGGTAGGCTTCGAGGCCGGGGCGGAGGGAGGGATGGATCGGCACGGGGAAGGAGGGCGGGCGTCCGATTCGGCTCAGGCCGGCTCCGGCTGCGCCTCTCCGGGGAAGAGGAAGTCCCGCATGTGCTTGGACAGGATCTTCTGCGCGTCAGGGTCCATGAAGTTCAGGCGCAGCTCGTTGATCACCATCACTTCCATCTTCTGCCATTCGTTCCAGCAGTCGGCGCAGACCCGGTCGCGGATCTCGATTCCGACTTTTCCCGGCATGGGCGGCCGCGGGAGCGCGGGGGCTTCCGGACGGCCGCAGCGGGCACAATGGACGGTCGCGGCCATCAGCGCACCTCCCCCGGTAGCACGATCCGGCTCTCCGAGCGCTCCAGGATCTCCTTGGGCACCCGCACGAGGAGCACGAGGTCGCGGCTCTCCCGGCTGCCTTTGAGGCTCTTGACGACCTCGTCCGGCACGGCGAGCGTCACGTAGGCCGGCCGCTTGGCGTTCTGCCGCGCGCTGTCGGTCGCGATCTCCTCGATGGGGACCATCTCGACCCGCTCCGGGTACTTCTCGAGGGCGAAGCTCAGGGCCTTCCGGGGGTTCTGCATGGGCGGATTCTACACGCCTCCTGGGACGCCGCGCGCCGTGGCCGGCTCCTCGCGGGGCGTCGCGGGGAGCCGCCCCTGCTGCTCCAGGACCTGCCGGAAGTAGCCGACCGTGCTCTCGAGGCCCTCGGCGAGCGACACCCTGGGCTCCCACCCCAGCCGGGTGCGGGCCTGGGTGATGTCCGGCTGGCGGGTCTGGGGGTCGTCGACGGGCAGCGGCTTGAAGGCGATGGGCGAAGAGCTCCCCACCGCGGCGCGGATCGTCTCGGCGAATTCGAGGATCGTCATCTCGTGCGGGTTGCCGATGTTGCACGGCTCCCGGAGGTCGCTCATCAGCAGCCGCCAGATCCCCTCGACCAGGTCGGAGACGAAGCAGAACGAGCGGGTCTGCCTGCCCTCGCCGAACACGGTCATGGGCTCTCCCGTCAACGCCTGCTGGATGAAGGCGGGCACCACCCGGCCGTCGCGCAGGCGCATGCGCGGGCCGTAGGTGTTGAAGATCCGCACGATCCGCACTTCGAGGCCGTGGTAGCGGTGGTAGGCCATGGCCATGGCCTCGGCGAAGCGCTTGGCCTCGTCGTAGACGCCTCGGGGGCCGACCGGGTTGACGTTTCCCCAGTAGCTCTCCTTCTGCGGGTGCTCCTTGGGGTCGCCGTACACCTCGGAGGTCGAGGCGAGGAGGTAGCGGGCCTCCTTGGCCTTGGCGAGCCCCAGGGTGTTGTGGGTGCCGAGCGAGCCCACCTTGAGCGTCTGGATCGGCAGCTCCAGGTAGTCGATGGGCGAGGCCGGCGAGGCGAAGTGGAGCACGTAGTCGACCGGGCCGTCCACGGTGAAGGGCTTCGAGACGTCGTGCTCCAGGTACTGAAAGTCTTCGCGCGGGAGGAGGTGCGAGACGTTCTCCAGCCGGCCGGTGACGAGGTTGTCGACGCATACGACCTCGTGGCCCTCCGCGAGGGCCCGCTCGCACAGGTGCGAGCCCAGGAAGCCCGCCCCTCCCGTGATCAGGACCCGGCTCAAGACAGGCCTCCCGCGGAGCGCGCCGGCACGGCCTGGGGCCGCATCTCGGGGACGCCTTCCGGGCGTCCGATCGAGACGTAGCGGAAGCCCGCGGCGGCCATGGTCTCGGGCTCGTAGAGGTTCCTGAGGTCGATCACCAGCGGCTGGCGCAGGAGCCGGCACAGGCGGGAGAGGTCGAGCTTCCGGAACTGGTTCCACTCGGTGACGATGACGACCGCGTCCGCGTCTTCCGCGGCCTCGTAGGCGTTCTCGCAGAAGGCGACGGCGGGGAAGAGCGGCCGGCAGCCGTCCATGGCCTCGGGGTCGAAGGCGCGCACCACAGCGCCGCCGTCCAGAAGCCCCTGGACGATCGGCAGGGCCGGGGACTCGCGGATGTCGTCCGTGTTCGGCTTGAAGGAGAGCCCGAGCACGCCCACGGTCTTGCCCGAGATGCCGGAGAGAGCGTCCTCGATCTTGTCGATCATCCGTTTCTGGGTGAACTCGTTGACGTCGAGCACGGCCTCGATGATGCGGAACTGGAGCCCGGCCTCGCGGGCGATCTGCGCCACGGCGCGGGTGTCCTTGGGGAAGCAGGAGCCGCCGAAGCCGGGGCCGGCCGAGAGGAACTTGGGGCCGATCCGGCTGTCCAGGCCCATGCCCTTGGCCACCACCTCGACGTTCGCGCCCCAGGCCTCGCAGATCTGCGCCACCTCG
>DATEIO010000164.1:0-18847 GCA_035278895.1 Thermoanaerobaculia bacterium
GGCGCTCGCGGCTTCGACCTCGCCTCCATGCAGGTCGACCAGCCCTTTAACCAGGGCGAGGCCGAGCCCCAGCCCGCCGCGGCTCCGGTCCAGGCTCCGGTCGGCCTGGCTGAACGGCTCGAAGAGGCGGGAGAGGATCTCCGGCTCCATGCCGATCCCCGAGTCCTCTACCGTGAGCAGCGCGGCGTCTCTCTCAGGATCGCGACTCAGGAGGACGGTGACGCTCCCCCCTGGATTGGTGAACTTGTTGGCGTTCTGGAGGAGGTTTCCCAGAATCTGGGAGAGGCGCGTCGGATCTCCCAGGACCCAGAGGCTCTCCTCCGGCAGCTCCGCGGCGAGCGTGAGACCGCTGTCCTCGAGCAGGCGGCGGTGATCCTCGACGGTCGCCCGGATGAGGGCGGCCAGGTCGAGCGGCTCCTGGCGGAGCAGGATCTTGCCCCGCGAGATGCGGGAGACGTCGAGCAGGTCGTCCACCAGCCGGGCCATGTGCGCGACCTGGCGGTCGATCATGTCGCGCGCCTGCTGGAGCGGAGGCCCGACCGGGCCGAGCTGCCGCAGCAGGGCCACGGCGTTGCGGATGGGAGCCAGGGGATTTCGCAGCTCGTGGGCGAGCATGGCCAGGAACTCGTCTTTGCGGCGGTCGGCCTCCTTGAGATCCTCTTCCGTCCGTTTGCGCTGGGTCACGTCGCGGACGAATCCGATGAAGCTCTGGCCGTCGAACCGCGAGCGGTACTCGGCCCACACGATCGAGCCGTCCGCGCGGCGCATGGGAAAGACGCCTTCCCACCGTCCGGTCTCCACGAGCGTCCGCCGGGCCTCTTTTCCCTTCTCCGCCCATTCCGGGGGGACGAGCTCGGAGGGGCGGGCCCCGATCAGCCGCTCGCGGGGGACTCCGAGCATCTCGGCCGCGGCCGGGTTGGCATCGATGTAGATCCCGTCCAGAGATCCGACCAGGATGGCGTCCATGCTCTCCTCGAAGAGCCAGCGGTACCGGGCGTCGCTCTCCTGGAGCGCCTGCTCCGCCCGCCGCCGTCCGGTGATGTCGCGCATCGTCCCCACCCACTCGCGCACCTCACCCTCCGGCCCGCGGACCGGAACGCCCCGGGAGAGGATGAACCGGGGCTCACCCGTGGACGTCAGGACGCGGTACTCGACCTCGTAGGAAACCCCGGCCGCCATCGCTTCGCCCCAGGCGGCGCCCGCCTTGCCGCGGTCTTCCGGATGGACCCGGACGAGCCAGCCGGTCCCCTCGTGGGCGGACTGTTCGGCGGCGCTCTGCCCCGTGACCTGCTCCCACCAGCGCTGCACGGCGCCGAAGTCTCCGACGCCTGTTGCCGGATCCCACACCCAGACCACGTCGCTGACCGCCTCGGTCAGCGCCCGGTATCTCGCCTCGCTTTTCCGGAGCGCCTCCTCCGCGCTCCCGGCCGAGGTGGAAGCGTCGCGGGGGGACTGGCTCGGGTCGCTGCTCATGCGGGTGCCTTCTCCTGGGAGGAGCTTATTCTACGTCCTGTCCCCCTTTTCACCCGCCGGGATACCCCTTTCTTTCAGGAGACCTCCGCGAAGCGTTCTCCGCTCCTTGCAAACCGTGCCTGACGCTTTCAGGCAAAATCCTCAAAAAGGGGGATCATGATGGAAAAGATTCGACATGTAGCGCTCCTGCTCCTGCTCGCTGGAGGTCTGGTGGCCCCGGCCGCCGCCGCAGCTCCTGCGAAACCCCGGCTGGTGGTCGAGCCGGGCCAGGGCGTCAGCCGCGTGTTCGTCGAGGTGGAAGCGGGCAACGGGCAGGTGCGGAGGAGCCTCCTGCGCGTCACGCCTTCGGGGGTGGCTCCCGGTTCCGCGGGCTGGGACCCGGCCGGCCGCGCGGCGTTCGCCACCTGGACCGAGGGGGGCCAGCGCTGGTTCTCCGCCACCCGTGACGGAGGCCGCTCCTGGTTCGAGGCGCGGGCGATCGACACCGCGATCCGCTTGAAGGCGGGCGACGCCGAGCCCGGCCGGCCCATGCCGGCCCCGGCCGCGTCGCTCACGCTCCCGGCGGATGGCCGGCTCTACGTCGTCCAATTCAAGACGCTGGGCCTCCCCGAGTGGCGGGAGGCTCTGACGGAGGTGGGTGCCGAGGTGCTCTCCTACCTGCCGTCGAATTCCCACATCGTGCGCATGCACCCGGCCCTCGTCCAGACCGTGAAGGGACTGGACGTCGTCGAGCGCGTCGAGCCCTACCACCCCGGCTACCGCCTGGAGGATGAGCTCGCGGCCTGGCTCGGCTCGGAGACCGGGCCCGCCGAGATACGGGTTCGCGCAATGGCTTTCGAGTGGGGTCCGGAAGGCAAGGACCGGATCCGCGCGGCGGCCGAGGCGGACGGCGCCCGGACCGCTCTCTACTATCCGAGCGGCCACATCCTCGAGCTCTACGTGAACCGCGGCCAGCTCCGCCGCCTCGCGGCCTTAGACGACGTCGCCTGGATCGACCGCTGGAGCGCGCCGGAAAACGACATGGACCTCGTGCGCAGCGACTCCGGAGCGAACTACCTGGAGACCAACTTCAGCGTCTGCGGCCAGGGCGTGCGCGGCGAGGTGCTGGACGGCGGCACCGAGACCACGCACCAGGACTTCGACGGAGTGTTGATCCATGGCACGAACACCGCCGTGAGCCACGGCACGAGCACCTACGGCATCGTGTTCGGCAACGGCAACCGGGACGGCGACGGCAATGCCCAGGCCCTGGGCCAGATGGTCTGCAACTCGCAGGGCATCGTCGCCGACTACGACTTCCTGACCGACCGCTTCGTCCACACCCAGCAGCTCAAGGCTTCACCCTATTTCGCCTCCTTCCAGTCCAACTCCTGGGGTGACGCCCTGACCACGCAGTACACCAGCATTTCGAACCAGATGGACGACATCATCTGGCGCCTGGACATTGCGATCGCCCAGTCCCAGTCCAACGCCGGCACGCAGCAGAGCCGCCCGCAGGCCTGGGCCAAGAACATCATCAGCGTCGGCGGCGTCTACCACTTCAACACCCTTTCGACGGCCGACGACTCCTGGTCGGGCGGCGCCTCGATCGGCCCCGCCACGGACGGCCGGATCAAGCCCGACGTCAGCTACTGGTACGACAGCATCTACACCACGAACTCGGGCAACTCCTACACCACGAGCTTCGGCGGCACGTCGGCCGCGACCCCGGAGACCGCGGGCGTCATCGGCCTGATCGTGCAGCAGTGGTCGGACAACGTCTGGGGGACGAACCCCTCCGGCACGACCGTGTTCGAGCGCCAGCCGCACGCCTCGACGATCAAGGCGCTCCTGATCAACAGCGCGCGGCAGTATTCCTTCACGGGCACCACGAGCGACCTGACCCGCACCCACCAGGGCTGGGGCCGGCCGAGCGCCAAGGACGCCCGCGACCGCGCGGCCAACAGCCTCGTGGTGGATCACGGCACCCCGCTCCAGCTCAACCAGACGGCGACCTACAACGTCACCGTCCCCTCGGGCGCGGCGGACCTGAAAGCCACGATGGTCTATCCCGATCCGCCGGGCACCACCTCGGCCTCGCTCCACCGCATCAACGACCTGAGCCTCCGTGTCACGTCGCCGGGCGGCACGGTCTATCACGGCAACAACGGTCTTCTCGCGGGGAACTGGTCCACCTCGGGCGGCAGCCCGAACACCATCGACACGGTTGAGAACGTGTTCGTGCAGAACCCGCAGGCCGGCACCTGGACCATCGAGGTGCGCGCCGCCGAGATCAACCAGGACGCCTATCTCGCGACGCCGGGCACCGCCGATGCGGTGTTCAGCCTCGTCGTGACCGGCGGCACGGCCCAGCCGGCGTTCTGCGGCAACGGCATCCGGGAAGGCTCCGAGGCCTGCGACGGCAGCGACTTCGGCGGCCAGACCTGCCAGAGCCAGGGCTTCGCGGGCGGCACCCTCTCGTGCACGGGCACCTGCACGCTCAACACCTCGAACTGCTTCCTCTGCCAGCCTTCGGGTGCGACCTGCACCTCGAACGGACAGTGCTGCTCCGGAACCTGCAAGGGCGGACGGACGAAGACCTGCCGGTAGGTTGATCGATCGTAGGGGCGGCCCTGCGTGGCCGCCCCTGCATTTCTATCCTTCGAACGTATTGCAGCTCTCGACGTTGCCGCCCTGGTAGCCGCGGCGGAACCAGGAGGCGCGCTGCTGGGCCGAGCCGTGGGTCCAGGTCTCCGGGTTCACCGCTCCCGACTGGCTCTGGATGCGGTCGTCCCCCACCGCGGCGGCGGCGCCCAGCGCCTCGTCGATGTCTCCCACCTCGATCTGGCCCTTCTGCTCCGCCGTGCGGGCCCAGATGCCCGCGAAGCAGTCCGCCTGAAGCTCCAGGAGCACCGAGTACTCGTTGGCCTGGGAGGGGTTGCGCTGCTGCGCCTCGCGCACCTGATCGGAAAGGCCCAGGACGTTCTGCACGTGGTGGCCGACCTCATGGGCGATCACGTAGGCCTGGGCGAAATCTCCCGGCGCTCCGAACCGTTTCTGGAGCTCGTCGTAAAACGCGAGATCGATGTAGACCTTCTGGTCCGCCGGGCAGTAGAACGGCCCCATGGCCGACTGCCCAACGCCGCAGCCGGACTGTGTCGCGTCCCGGAACAGCACGACCGGGGTCCGCGGGAACTGCTGGCCGTCCTGCGCGAAGGTCTGCTCCCAGGAGTCGTTGGCTTCGGAGACGACGAAGTTGACGAACTTCGCCCGATCCGCCTCTTCGGGAGTCTCCGAGATCGGTCCCTGCTCCACCGGCGCGTTGGTCGTCACGCCGCCGCCGCCGAGCAGTGAAAACAGGTCGGTCTTGAAAACGAAGCTCAGAATCGCGAGCAACAGGAAGCCGCCGATCCCCATCTTCGGAAGCGCGCCACCCATTCGCTGCCCGCGCCGATCCTCCAGATCGGAGGCCCGTCCAGTTGGTGTCCAGCGCATGAATATCTCCTTTCAGATCGCCCACAGGGACGGGCGATGGTCGTCCGTACCCATTGCATGAAGCGTGCGCACTCCCTCTCCCTCCCTCGGTGCCGATAGAAATCGGAGGGAATCCTACCTTTCCTGCTCCTCACCCGGCCAGCGAGAGCAGGTTTTCCGGCGGCCTCCCCACGACAGCCTTGCTACCGGCGACGCCGATCGGGCGTTGGAGCAGGGTGGGATGGCGGGCCATGGCCGCGATGAGCTCGGCCTCCGGCTCCTCTCCGGTCAATCCCTGCTCCTTGGCAGCCTGGGCGCGGAGGACGTCTTTGGCACGGAGCCCCAGGAGGCGGAGGACGTTCCGGATCTCCTGTTCGGAGAGCGGGTCTTTCGTGTACTCCCGGTAGGTGTAGGGGATTCCCTTCTCGTCCAACAAGGCGACCGCCTTGCGGCAGGTGGTTCAGGTGCGGGTGCAGATCAGCTCGATCATGGCCCCAGCATATCCCGTCTCCTGGGATACAATCCCCCCTTTCCTATGACCCAGCTCACGTCCCGCAAGAAGCTCGCGTATACGCTCGTCCTCCTCGGCTTTTTCTGGCTCCTCGTGGAGCTCGTCTGCCTGGGGGCCCTGTGGTTCCTCGACCGCTACAAGAACGTGGAGTACAAGCCCGCCCTCGTCCAGGCGCTCTCCGACAAGCACCGGGGCGCCCTGACCGCCCACCTCTCCGGCCGGCCGTCCTACGTCACGTTCGATCCGGTCCTGGGATGGACGGTGCGGCCGAACGGGAAGAAGCCCACCTACCGGGCGAACAGCGTGGGCATCCGGTCGCAGCGGGAGTATGCGCTTGAGCCGGCCCCGGGCATCGTTCGCATCGCGGCCTTCGGCGACTCGTTCACCCACTGCGACGGCATGAAGGCCGGCTGGACGTGGCAGGAGGTTCTGGAGGGATCGGACCCGCGCCTGGAGGTGATGAACTTCGGCGTGCCGGGATACGAGCCGGGGCAGGCGTTTCTGCGCTACCAGCAGCTCGGCCCCCGCTTCCATCCGCAGATCGTGCTGATCGGCTTCATGTCGGAGAACATCAGCCGAGTCGTGAACGCCTACCGGCCGTTCTACTTCCCGCGCAGCGGCATCCCCTTCAGCAAGCCCCGGTTTGGTCTCGAAGGTGGCAAGCTCGTGCTCTACGAGAACCCGATCCGGAGCGCGGAAGGCTACAAGGAGCTCCTGGAGCATCCCGAGGCGGTGCTGCCGCGCCTGGGCGAGCACGACTATTTCTACCGCTTCAACTCGCGGCGGAGCCGCTTCGATTTTCTCCCCTCGGTGCGGTTTGCCCACATCATCGAGACCCAGTACTTCCATCAACCGATCGTCAAGAACGGCGCCTACAACACGGAGTCCGAGGCGTTCCAGGTGACGGTCCGGGTTCTCGCGGAGTTTTACAACCGGGCTCTCGCTGATGGCTCGCTTCCCATCATCGTCCTCTTCCCGGACCGGCAGGACATCCGCTCCCACCGCCGGGGCGAGCCGCTCGTCTACCAGCCGCTCACCGACCTCCTGCACCACGAGGGGTACCGGACGATCGACCTGATCGAAGGGATCGAGCGCTACGACACGAAAAACGAGATGGTGGATTTGAAATACATCCACTACCCCCGCGTCGGCAACGCCATGGTGGCCCGCTACCTCCACGACGTGCTCGAAAAAGAGGGGCTGACGACGCCCGAAGGTGTGGAGCGCGCAAAGGCCGAAGAGCGTTTGCGCCGGCCTTTGTAAAAAAGAAAATCGGTTTTTTGAGGAAGTCAGAGGAAGCCCGGAAATGCCAACGCGGGGGATCGGCCTCGCCGAAACCCCCGCGTTCCAGGCTGTGGTGCGGTGGGCCGGAGTTACCGGACGGCGCCGCGCCGGAACAGGTTGACGATCGCCAGAAGGACGACCGCGCCGAGCAGAGAGACGAGGAGCGAGGCCAGACTGAAGTCTCCCTGGGTGAGGGTGCCCGTGCCGAAGAGCGGGGCGAGAAGCAGGCCGGCGAGAAGAGCGCCGACGATGCCGACGACGATGTTCAGAATCACGCCCTGCTGAGCGTTGGTGCGCATGATCATGCTAGCAACCCACCCGATGAGGCCGCCGACGATCAACATGATGATGATGTTCATACCGATCCTCCTGTTTGTGGTTTGTTTCGTCTTGCGTTTTTCGTTTTCTCCCCCGCCTCTCAACAAAAGCAACTGTCGTGCCATCCAGCCGGGAGGCGGCTTACAATGACGCCCGGACAGGATCCGCCCCTCCGAGGAGATCACGCGTTGGAAGAGCCTCTTTCGCCACCTCCGCCGTCCCCGCCATCCCCAATACCGCAGCCACCGCGGTTCCACCCGGTCGTACGGTCGATTCTGTTCCTGGTGGCCTATCTGGTCGTCCAGACGGTGCTGGGCGTGGCGATCGCCCTCTTCGCCCAGGCCGCGGGGGGTGATTTTTTCAAGGAAGGGGGATTCACCAGCTCGACCGAGATCCAGCTTCTGGGGATCGTGCTCGCCGCGCCTTTCGTGGTGGCCGTGACCTTCGCCTTCGTGTGGGGGCTGGACCGGCGGCCGATCGGGAGCCTCGGCGCCCGCTGGCCGGAGGGCGGGCCCCGGAAGGCGCTCGTCCAGGCCCTCACCGCTCCGCTCGCCACGCTCGCCCTTCTCGGGACCTGGCTCGCGGTGATCCTGCTCCTCCCCTCCTCCCTGACGCAGGTGAGCTTCGGCGGGGTGAGCGGCTCGTTTGCAGCCGGGCCGGCCTGGTGGCCGCTCTCGCCCTCCCTTCTCCTGGTTCTCCTCCTGCTCGGCTTTCTCATTCAGGGTGGGCTCGAGGAGTGGATCGTGCGCGGCTACATCTACCGGGCCCTGAAGGACCGTTGGCGCCCGTGGGTGGCCGCCCTCGCCTCCTCGGTGCTGTTCGCGCTCATGCACCTCCTGAATCCCGACGTCTCCCCGGTCGCCCTCGCCAACATCGTGATCGCCGGCATGATCCTCGCGGCCCTGGTCGAGCGGAGCGGCAGCCTGTGGAGCGCGACCCTGGCGCACGGGGCGTGGAACTTCGTGGTGGCCTGCCTGCTCTCCGTGCCGGTCTCCGGCGTCCGCATCTTCCACCTGCTGGACGTCTCGATCGGCGGCCGGGAGCTGGTGACCGGCGGCCCGTTCGGACCCGAGGGGAGCCTGGTGCTCACCCTCCTGGGCCTTCTCCTGGCGGCTTGGCTGTGGAGGGGTCTCCCTCCCCGTGTCCGTGAATGAGGACGGGCTCTCCCGCAAAAAGAGGGGTGGTGTCAACTTCTGAGGACGAACCGGGTATTCTTTCCCAGGGAAAAGGCATGGTCCGCCCCTTGCACTTCATTTTTAGAAACATCGCGAGCCGTCTGGCAGGGAGGTCCCAGAGCATGGAACCCAGGACCCGAAGGACCCCAAAACAAAGAGGCCTTTTCGTCCTCAGTGTCCTCAGTGTCCTTGGTGTCCTTGGTGTCCTTTCTCCCCTGGCCGCCCAACCCCCATCCTTCGGCGACACCGTAGACGTCCAGGTCGTCAACGTCGACGTCTCCGTGACTGACAGGAACGGCCAGCCGGTGACCGGCCTCGAGAAGGGGGATTTCAAGCTCTACGTGGACGGCAAGCGGGTCGAGATCACGAACTTCGAGGCCGTGGACCGAACGTCCTCTCCGGCGGTCGCTCCCGCTCCGGCGCCTTCGGCCGCTCCCAGGGAGGCGCCGGCCGCCTCCGCCGGGATCGCGCCCGAGGAGTCGCTCCACCTCGTGGTCTACGTCGACAACGTGAACATCCGGATGGGGAACCGGGCCCGGGCGCTCGAGCAGCTCCGCGAATTCCTCACCCGGGAGCTCACTCCCGGCGACCGGGTGACGATCGTGTCCTACGACCAGGGCCTGCACGTGCGGCTCCCGTTCACCAGTGACCCGGCGGCGATCGCCGCAGCGCTCGACGGGCTCGGCCAGCTGACCGTGCGGGGGGACGAGGACGACCGCGAGCGGCGCAGGGCGTTCCAGGAGATCATGACCATCCAGGAGGCGTCGATCAAAGACATGCCTCCCCTCCCCTGCCCCCGGCGCATCGCGACCCCGGCGCACGGCTACGCCTCGGCCCGGCGGGAAGAGGTGCTCCGGACGCTCGGCTCCCTGACCCTCCTTGTGAACTCGCTCTCGGGCCTGCCCGGGAGAAAGGCCGTCCTCCACGTGAGCGACGGGATCTCGATCACCCCCGGCGAGGAGCTCTTCCAGTTCCTTTACCAGATCTGCGGCGGCGGGGGCGCGAACGGCGGAATCGGCTCGACCCAGATCGTGAACCGGCCGGCGGTGCGCGAGAGGCCGGCCCTCCGGGACGACGAGGAGGAGGACGACGACATGGAGCAGCAGATCGAGGATCCGAACACGGTCTTCGATTCGCGCCTCCTGGGTCCCGGCTCCTATCCCGCGGCCTCGCAGGCGGCGCTCGACGCCCAGGGCTACGGCGTGGCCGGGAACGTGGCGTCGCTCGCCGCCCACGCCAACGCCCACCGCGTCACCCTCTACATGCTGCAGACGGACGGCGCCCAGGCCCCGGTCGCCGCGGACGCGAGCTTCGGCCCCAACGAGCGGCTCCTGCAGATGCCCGCGGTCGCCCGGGTCGAGCGGTCGAACCGGCAGGAGACCCTGACCGCGCTGGCCTCCGCGACCGGCGGGCGCGCCTTCCTCGACGCGGTCGACCTCGGGCCCGACCTCGCCCGCCTGCGGGAGGACTTCGACCGCTACTACTCCCTCGGCTATTCGCCCTCCCGCGCGGGCGACGGCCAGGAGCACCGGATCGAGGTCAAGGTCAAGCGGGCGGGGCTGACCGTGAGGAACCGCCAGAGCTACCGCGACAAGCCGGCCCTGGAGCAGACCGTGGACCGCACGCTCGCCGCCCTCCTCTACGACTACGAGGACAACCCCCTGAACGTCTCCGTGGAGATCGGGGAGCAGACCCCGCAGGCGGGCGGCCGGCACATGGTGCCCGTCTACCTCCGCATTCCCCTCTTCAAGCTGAGAATCCTCGAGAACAAGGGAGAGGATGGAGAGACCAGCTACGAAGGGAAGCTCCGGCTGTTCGTGGCCACCCGCGGAGCCAGCGGCCTGACCCCGATCCGCCAGGTGGACGTCCCGATCCAGATTCCCCGCAAGGAAGTGCTGATGGCGATGGGCCAGTATTATGGCTACACCCTGTCGCTCGACATGGCGCCGGGCGAGCAGCAGATCGCCGTAGCCGTGCGCGACGAGCTCACCGCCACGACGTCGTACCTCACCCGCGGCGTGGACGTGGGCCGCTAAGGAGCCGGGGATGAAGACAAGGCCCCAAAGGACACCAGGGACTGCAAGGACAAAAAAAGGCACGGCCTCCCTCGTCCTTGGTGTCCTGGGTGTCCTGGGTGTCCTTTCTCCCCTCGCCGCCCAGCCCCCATCCTTCGGCGAGGTCGTGGAGGTCAACGTCGTCAACGTCGACGTCTACGTGACTGACGCGAACGGCCAGCCGGTCTCCGGCCTCGACAAGCGGGATTTCGAGCTCTACGAGGACGGCAAGCGGGTGGAGATCACGAACTTCGAGGCGGTGGACCGCGCCGCGTCCGCGGGCGCTCCCGCCGCGCCGGCCCCGGCCCCGGAGGCGGCGGCTCCAGAGTCTCCGGCGGCCTCCGCGGACGGGCTCCACCTGGTGATCTACGTCGACAACTTCAATCTTCACTCGGGCAACCGGGCCCGGGCGGTCCAGCAGCTCCGGAAGTTCCTCGCGCAGCAGCTCGTCCCCGGCGACCAGGTCATGATGGCCACCTACGATCTGGGCTTGAACGTCCGCCTTCCGTTTACCAGCGATCCGGCGCAGATTGCCTGGGCGCTCGACGGGATGGGCAGCCTGACTGTCCAGGGGGATGAGGACGACCGGGCGCGGCAGCAGGCCTTCCGGGAGATGATGACCATCCACGAAGTCGCCTTGAAGGAACGGCCTCCCAGGCCCTGCCCGCAGAACGTCGTCACTCCGGCCCACAGCTATGCTTCCGGCAGGCGGCAGGAGGTGATCCGGACGCTCGCCGCGCTCAAGCTCCTGGTGAACTCCCTTTCGGGCGTGCCGGGGCGCAAAGCGGTCCTCCATCTCTCCGACGGCATTGCGCTCACGCCCGGCGAAGAGCTCTTCCAATTCCTCTTCGACTTCTGCGGCGGCGGAGGCGTGACCCAGGGGATGGGGAGCACTGCCACCGTGGACCAGCCGCAGGCCCGCGTGGGACGCGGCCGCGAGGACGAGGAGCGCTACGAAAATCCGAACGCCATCTTCGACTCGCGCCTGCTCGGTCCCCAGGCCTACCAGGCGGCTTCGCAGGCGGCCCTGGACGCCAAAGCCTACAGCGTGGCCAACGAGGTCCAGGCGCTCGCGGCCCACGCCAACGCCCATCGGGTCACCCTGTACATGCTCCAGGCCAACGGCGCGCAGGCGCCGGTCTCCGCGGACGCGAGCTTCGGGCCGAACGAGCGGCTGTTCCAGATGCCCGCGGTCGCCCGGGTCGAGAGGCAGAACCGGCAGGACACCCTCCAGGCCCTGGCCTCCGCAACCGGCGGGCGGGCGTTCTTCGACACGGTCAACTTCCTGCCGGAACTCGCCCGGATGCGGCAGGACTTCGACCGCTACTATTCCCTGGGCTACACGCCGGCCCACCTGGGCGACGGCAGAGAGCACCGGATCGAAGTCAAGGTCAAACAGCCGAGTCTCCATGTGAGGAGCCGGCAGAGCTACCGCGACAAGCCCTCCTTGGAGCGCACCTTGGACCGCACGCTCGCCGCGCTCTTCTACGAGGTCCAGGACAATCCCCTGGAGATCGCGGTCGAGATCGGCGAGCAGATCCCCAAGGGCGACCAGTTCGTGGTGCCCGTCAAGCTTCGCATCCCCATCTTCAAGCTGGGGATCCTGAACCAGCAGGAGACCTTCAATGGAAAGCTCCGGCTGTTCGTGGTCACGCGCGGCCCCGGCGGCCTGAGCCCGCTCCGCCAGGTCGAGGTTCCCCTCCGCATTCCCCGGGCGGAGGTGCTCTCCGCCATGGGCCGCCACTATCTCTACAACCTGTCCCTGGAGCTCCCCCCCGGCGAGCAGCAGATCGCCGTGGCCGTGCGCGACGAAACCACCACCACGACCTCGTACCTCGCCCGCACCGTGAGCGTGGGAGCGGTGACCCGAACCGCGGAGGGAAAGCCGTGAAGACAAGGACCCAAAGGACGAAAAGGACCTCAAGGACAAAAAAAGGACGGGTCTCTTCCGTCCTTTTGGTCCCTTGGGTCCTTTGGGTCCTTTCTTCCTCCCCCCTCGCCGCCCAGGGCTTTGGCGAGGTCGTCGAGGTCAACGTCGTCAACGTCGACGTCTACGTGACCGACAAAGCCGGCCAGCCGGTGTCCGGGCTCGGCAAGGGCGACTTCGAGATCTTCGAGGACGGCAAGCGGGTGGAGATCACCAACTTCGAGGCCGTGGACCGGACCGCGGGCGCTCCGGCGGCCGGCTCTCCGGCCGCCCCGGCTCCGCGGGTCACCGGCGAGACCCCGGCCGCCACGGCCGAGACCGGCCTCCACCTGGTGGTCTACTTCGACAACTGGAACATCCGCCACGGCAACCGGGCGCGGGCCATCCAGCAGCTCCGCGAGTTCCTGACCCGGCAGCTCGTCCCTGGCGACCAGGTCATGATCGCGAGCTACGACCTGGGGATGAACGTCCGGCTCCCGTTCACCAGCGATCCCGCGGCCCTCTCCAGGGCTCTGGACCAATTGGGGACGCTCAGCGTCCAGGGGGACGAGGACGAGCGCGCGCGGCGCCACGCCTTCCAGGAGATCATGACCATTCAGGAGGTCGCGGTCATGACCCCGGACGAGCCTCCGTGTCCCCAGAAGATCGCCGTGCCGGCCCACGCCTACGCCCGGGCCCGGCGGCAGGAGGTGCAGCGGACGTTTTCCGCGCTCACCCTCCTCGTCAATTCGCTCTCCGGCGTGCCGGGAAAGAAGGCGGTCCTCCACGTGAGCGACGGGATCGCGCTCTCCCCCGGCGCAGAGATATTCGAGCTCCTCTTCCTGATGTGCGGCGGAGGGGGCACGACCGCGGGAATCGGCACGACGTTCAATCCGGATCTGCCGTACGCCAGGCCCGACGCGACGGCCCTGGCCAACACCATCTACGACTCGCGGATGCTCGGTCCCGATTCCTACCAGGCCGCTTCCCAGGCCCACCTGGACGCCCAGTCGTACAACGTCACCGGGGACGTCGAGCGGCTCGCGGCCCACGCTAACGCCCATCGGGTCACCCTGTACACCCTGGACGCGGCCGGCGCCCAGGCTTCGGCCGCCGCCGACGCGAGCCTGGGGCCGAACGAGCGGTTCCTCCAGTTTCCTACGATCGGCCAGGTCTACCGGGCGAACCGGCAGGACACGCTCACCGCCCTGGCGTCGGCGACCGGAGGACGGGCGTTTCTGGACGCGATCGACTTCCTGCCCGAGCTTGCCCTGATGCGGCAGGACTTCGACCGCTACTACTCCTTGGGCTACACGCCGGCCCATTCCGGCGACGGCAAGGAGCACCGGATCGAGGTCAAGGTCAAGCGGCCGGGGCTCAAGGTGAGGAGCCGGCAGAGCTACCGCGACAAGCCCGCCCTCGAACGCACCGTGGACCGCACCCTCGCCGCCCTCCTTTACAACGTCGAGGACAACCCCCTGGAGATCGCGCTCGAGATCGGCGAGCCCACCGCCGAGGCGGAAGACCGGTACCTGGTGCCCGTCCAGCTGCGGATCCCCCTCTTCAAGCTGGGAATCCTGAACGAGCAGGAGAGATACAAGGGGCGTCTCCGGCTCTTCGTGGCGACCCGGAGCGCGAAGGGCATGACGCCCTTGCGCCAGTTGGAGGTCCCCTTCGAGATCCCGCGCGAGCAGGTGCTCTACGCCATGGGGAAGTACTACTCCTACACCTTGTCGCTCCAGATGGCGCCCGGTGAGCAGCAGATCGCCGTGGCCGTGCGCGACGAAACCACCACCACGACCTCGTACCTCGCCCGCACCGTGAGCCTGGGTGCGGTGGCAACCGCGAGCCAGAACCGCTGAGGAGGCCCTCGTGAGAGAAAAGATCTCTTTTGTCCTTGCAGTCCTTGGTGTCCTGGGTGTCCTTTCTTCCACTCCCCTCCCGGCCCAGAGCTTCGGCGAGGTCGTCCGCGTCGACGTCGTCAACGTCGACGCCTACGTGACCGACAAGGACGGCAAACCGGTCGCCGGTCTCGGCAAGGATGACTTCGAGGTCTTCGAGGACGGCAAGCGGGTGGAGATCACGAACTTCGAGGCCGTGGACCGCACGGCGGCGGCCCCGGCCGGCTCCCCGGCCTCCCCGGCAGGCTCTCCGGCTCTCCCGGAGACCGCGGCGGCGCTCTCCGAAGACGGGCTCCACCTGGTGGTCTACGTGGACAACTTCAATCTCCGGATGGCGAACCGGTCCCGCGCCGTGCGCCAGCTCCGCGAGTTCCTCACCCGGCAGCTCGTTCCCGGCGATCAGGTCCTGATCGTCACCTACGACCTGGGGCTCTCCGTCCGCCTCCCGTTCACCAGCGATCCGGCGGCGATCTCCGCCGCCCTGGACGGGTTGGAAACGCTGACCGTTCAGGGGGAAGAGGACGACCGTGCCAAGCGGCAGGCCTTCCAGGCCATGATGGACATCCAGACCACGTCGCTCAACAGCCCGCTCCAGCTCCCCTGCCCGCTGGACATCGTCACGCCCGCCCACGGCTACTCCGCGGCGAAGCGGCAGGAGGTGCGGCGGACGTTCGGCGCGTTGACCGTGCTGGTCAACTCGCTGTCCGGCGTGCCGGGAAGAAAGGCGCTCCTCCACGTGAGCGACGGGATCTCGTTGACGCCCGGCGAGGAGCTCTTCCAGTTTCTTTATGAGATCTGCGGCGGCGGAGGCGCGACCGCGGGCTTCGGCTCCAGCTCCGCCGTCGACTCCCCGAGCAACCCCCAGAACGGCCGGCGAGAGCTCATCGATCCCGCCGCCACGATCTACGACTCGCGGATGATCGGCCCCCAGGCCTATCAGGCGGCCTCCCAGGCCGCCCTGGACGCTCAGAGCTACAGCGTGGCCAACGACATCCAGGCGCTCGCGGCCCACGCCAACGCGCACCGGGTCACCCTGTACACCCTCCAGGCGAGCGGCCCCGAGCCCGGAACCGCGGCGGACGCGAGCTTCGGGCCGAACGAGCGGCTGTTCCAGATCCCCTCGATCGCCAAGGTCGACCTGCAGAACCGCCAGGGCACGCTGACCGCGCTCGCCTCCGCCACCGGTGGCCGCGCGATCCTGGACACCGCCAATTTCCTCCCCGACCTCTCCCGCATGCGCGGGGACTTCGACCGCTACTACTCCCTGGGCTATACGCCGGCCCACTCCGGCGACGGCAAGGAGCACCGGATCGAGGTCAAGATCAAGCGGCCGGGGCTCAAGGTGAGGAACCGGCAGAGCTACCGCGACAAGCCGGCTCTCGAGCGCACCGTCGACCGCACGCTCGCCACGCTCTTCTACGAGGTCCAGGACAATCCCCTGGAGGTCGCCCTGGAGGTCGGCGAGCCGTCCCGGGACGCGAAGGGCCAGTACTTCGTCCCCCTGAACCTCCGCATCCCTCTTTTCAAGCTGGGAATCCTGAACGAGCAGGGGGTGTACCGGGGGAAGCTCCGGCTGCTCGTGGCGAGCCGCAATGACAAGGGCACGACGCCCGTCCGCCAGATCGAGATCCCCCTGGAGATCCCGCGCGAGCAGGTGCTGACGGCCATGGGCAAGTACTACGGGTACTCCCTCACGCTCCAGATGCAGCCCGGCGAGCAGCTGGTCGCCGTGGCCGTGCGCGACGAGACGACCACGACCACCTCGTACCTCGCCAAGAGCGTGCGGGTGGGAGAAGTGGGAGGAAGCGACGCTTCAGGCCGCTGACAGCACGATCTTGCCGAAGACGCCGCCCCGCTCCAGGGCCTTGTAGGCCTCGGCCGCCCGCTCCAGCGGAACCACGCGGTCGACCACGGGGCGGAGGCGGCCGTCTTTCAGACGCGGCAGGGCGAACTCGGCAAAATCGGCCACGAGCCGGGCCTTCTCCTCCCGCGAACGGGGGCGCAGCACCGAGCCCACGATGCGCAGCCGGCGGGCGAGAACCGGTCCCAGATCGACTTCGGCCTTGCGGCCGGCCACGAGCCCCACGAGCACCAGCCGGCCGCGCTCCGCGAGGGAGGCGAGATGGCTCCCGAAATCGGAGCCGCCCGTGAAATCGACCACCAGGTCGACCCCGCGCCCGGCGGTCGCCTCCCGCACCTGCCGCGCGAGGTTCGTGCCTTCGAGACAGATCTCCTCCACTCCGTAGTCCCGCAGCTGCTCCAGCCGGTCGCGATTGCGGCCGGCGGCGAGCACGCGGGCCCCGAGCTCCTGGGCGAGTTGCACGGCGAAGCTCCCCATCCCCCCGGTGGCGCCCGTGATCAGCACGGTCTCCCCCTTCTGGAGCCCGCCCTCGGCCACCAGGTTGGTCCAGGCGGTCAGGGCCGCTTCGGGGAGGGCCGCGCCTTCGACGAAGGAGAGATTGTCTGGCAGCGGTATGAGCTGCCCGGCGGGGATGGCGGCGCGGGTCGCCTGGGCGCCGCCGGCCACGAGCGCCATCACGCGCTGCCCCGGCTGCCAGAGGCCGGGCCGTTCCGTGCCCAGCACGGTGCCGGAGCACTCCAGGCCCGGCACCTCGCTCTCGCCCGGAGGCGGCGGATACGTGCCCCGAAGCTGGTGGAGATCGGCGTGGTTCAGACCCGCCGCGGCAATGGCGACGAGGACCTCCCCCAGCCCGGGAACCGGATCGGGGAGGTCGCCGACGCGAGGAATGGGATTTCCGGGATCGGTGGGGGGCAGGATGGCGCGCACGCGCCGATCCTACCCCGACTCCACCTTAATGCGTGCCGACGGGCCGCACCTTCGGCCGCGGCGCGGGATCGGCGGGAGCGCCGGGGATCGGCTCGGGCTTCAGGCTGCCCGCAGTGACCGGGCGCTCCGAGAGGTTGATGATGCCGTCCTCGATCCAGGCGTGCTTGCCGTCGAGCACCTTGAGCGCGACCTTGTACTTGCGGACGTCGTCATTCGCCCACAGGTCGCGGAACAGGCGGGAGATCTTGCGCCGCGCATTGCGGCAGAAGAGGTCCGCAAGCTCCGAGGCGTTGGCCGCCTCGGGGTGCCCCTGCTCGACCATGGCCTGCGCGCGGGCGACCGAGGACGCCATGGCGAACAGCTCGTTGGCCACGTCGACCAGGCGGAACAGGAACGCCTGCTTGTTCTGCAGCTTGGCCTGGTGGACGATCATGCCGTGAAAGACCTGCCGGGACAGGCGCCGGCAGTTGCGCTCCACGAACCGCAGGTGGGTCGCCAACGCCCCGAACTCCTGGTAGCGCGGCCACTGGCCCCAGCCCAGCCAGCGGGTGGGATACCACGAGCCGTAGAACGCCGCCATCTTCGGGATCTCCTGGAGCTTCTCGGCCACGCTCTTCTCGGGATCGATCATCGCGCCCGCCACCTGGAGGTGCTTGTCCACGGCCTCTCTGGCCATGAACAGGTGCATGATCTCGGACGAGCCCTCGAAGATCTTGTTGATCCGGTAGTCGCGCATCATGCGCTCCACGCCGATCGGCTGCTCGCCGCGCGCCGCGAGCGACTTCTCCGTCTCATAACCCCGGCCGCCGCGGATCTGCATCGTGTCGTCCACGATCTCCCAGGTGCGGCAGGAGTTCCATTCCTTGCAGGCCGCCGCCTCCAGGCGGATGTCGTAGCCGCCGCGGTCGGACATCTCGGTCGCGAGCGTAGCGATCGATTCCATGGCGAACGTGACGGCCGCCATGTCGGCGATCTTGTGGGCGACCGCCTCGTGCTTGCCCACGGGCCGGCCCCACTGCACCCGCTCGGCCGCCCACTTGCGGCAGATCTCCAGGCACAGCTTCGCGGTGCCCACCGACCCGTTGGGGATCGAGAGGCGCCCGTCATTGAGCGTGGTCAGAGCGATCTTCAGGCCCCGCCCCTCCCCACCGATCAGGTTTTCGGCGGGCACGCGGACGTTCTTGAAGCTGATCACGGCGTTGGCGAGCGCCCGCAGGCCCATGAAATGGCAGCGGTGCACCACCTTGACGCCCGGCCAGTCGGCCTCGACCACGAAAGCGCTGATCTTCTTGGACTTGGGGTCGCGCGCCATCACCACGAGGAGCTTCGCGATGGTGCCGTTGGTGCACCACAGCTTCTCGCCGTTCAGGATGTAGTCGCCCTCGGGCGTCTTCTCGGCCGTCGTCTCAAGCCGCGCCGGGTCGGAGCCGACCTGGGCCTCGGTCAACGCGAAGGCCGAGATCTCGCCCGCGGCGCAGCGCGGCAGGTACTTCTGCTTCAGGACGTCGCTGCCGAACAGCTTGAGCGGCTGCGGCACGCCGATCGACTGATGGGCGGAGAGCAGGGCCGAGAGGTTGCCGTCCACCGAGCCCAGGAGCATCATGATCTTCTGGTACTCGGTGTTGGTGAACCCCAGGCCGCCGTACTTCTTCGGAATCTTCATCCCGAAGGCGCCCAGCTTGCGCAAGCCGTCCACCACGTGCTCGGGGTACTCGCCGGTCGCGTCGATCTCCACGGAATCGACCTGATCGCGCAAGAACTCCTTCATCGCGCGGTAGAACGCGGCAAACTCCGGCCGCTCGTCCTCCGGAAGCGGGAATGGATGGATCAGATCCAGGCGGAAATTGCCGAGGAACAGCTCTCTCATGAAGCTCGGCTGCTTCCACTCCTCCTCGCGGGAGGCTTCCGCCACCTTCCGCGATTCCAGCTCGCTGATGTTCTGAAGGTCCTTGGTCGCCATATTGTCTATCCCCTTTATTGGGCC
>DATEIO010000165.1:0-2560 GCA_035278895.1 Thermoanaerobaculia bacterium
TCGGGGATGAAGTTCAGGATGATGTTGTTCTGCTCGAACGCCGAGTGGGTGGAGTAGAAGATGAGCGGGACCGGGTCCTTGATCTGGAAGTTGAAGTCCCGCGCGAGCTGATCGTACCCGCTCTCGGCGAAGGAGACGACCTTCTGGAGCTGCTCCGCCTCGGCCTCGTAGTAGTAGACGTTGAAGTGGGGCGAGCGGTAGATCTGCCAGGAGAAGTCCCGGTACTGGATCTTGTTCTTGCCGAACCCCTGCCCGCCAAACTGGGGGCCATTTCCATAGTACTGAGCCGCAAGGGGGCCGGCAGCGAGCGCAAGAGCGCCGGCGAGGAAAGCGACCAGACGAAGGGATGAGCGGATCAACGATCTCTCCTTATTGGGTGAACAGGATACGCGTGGCCTCGACCTCTTTCTGCGTGAAGACGTTCAAGATGCGATCCTCCAACGACAGGAGGTTTTCGAACATGCCGGCCAGGGGGTCGGTGTTCTCGCCCTCGAAGCTCTGGAAGTCTTTGAAATTGTCCTGGTAGACCATCTCGCCCGTCTTGCCGTCGTAAACCTGCATCAGGATGTCGTACTCGAACCCGGTCTGCTCGACCAGGACCTGGCGGTAGTAGGTGCGGCCGTTGAACGGCGAGATGTACTCCTGGGTGCGGTAGCCGGTGCGGTCCTGGATGTCGAAGTCGAGACCGCCGGTCAGGATCAGGTCGGCCCCGGTGCGCTCGCCCAGGGCGCGCCAGAAATCCTGGGACTTGGCGAGCTGCTCGAAGTCGTAGATCGGGAAGTCGACCGGGCCGGTCTCGGTGACCTTGAGCTCGGTCTCGCGCCGCAGCACCTTCAGAAGGTAGCGGTCGAACTCCTTCTGCACGTCGATGTTTCTCCCCTGGAGGCGCTCGGCCCCTTCCTGGCTCACCACGATGAACGGGGAGACGGCCAGGGTGTTCCTCCCCTGGAGGTTCAGCTTGGCGCGCTGGGGGAGCTTCAGGCGGACCTCCACCCCCGCGCCCAGGGCGGGCAGCGCGGCGAGGCCCAGGAGAAGGGCGGCGGTCAGGGTACGGGCGGGCTTCATGTCAGGTCCTCCTTGGTGCATCTCGGGTCGAAGGTCCGGGAGAGCCTCGCTCGGGACCTCATACGGGTGGCGGCGGCGGCACGTCCCCCGGGGGAGGCGGCTCGTCCACTGGGGTGGACGGCGGCTCCTGCCCCGTGGGCGGCAGCCCCGGCGGCGTGGGCCTGGTCTTCTTGCCGAAGGTCTGGAGCGCCTGGTCGTTGCCGGCCGGGCCTTCCTTGCCCCCCTTGTAGCTCTGGTAGAACTCGACGAAGCGGGCGTAGTTGGCCTTCATCTCCCGGTTGTCGGGAGAGAGCTGCAAGGCCTTCTTGTAGTGCTCCAAGGCCTTGTCGAAGTCGCCTGCGGCCTCGTAGGCCACGCCCAGGTTGTTCTGCACCCGGGGGTTTTGCGGGTCGAGCTGCTCGGCCTGGTGGAAGCGGAAGAGGGCTTCGTTCCACAGGCCCCGGCGCGCCATGTCCACGCCGAAGGCGAGCTGCGATCCCGCCGACTGGGACGCGCTGTATCCGCCGCACGCTACGAAGAAGAGCGCGGCCGCGAGCACGGGCACCATACACGTACGGACTGGAATGGGCATCGATCTGGACTCCGGCTCCGGAGTAAGAGGTGGGATGTTGAGCGTCGTCATCGCCCTGGTTTTCCGAGGGGCCTAGTATACACAACGCATGCCGGGCAAAAAGTTGAGCGATCGGGGGACCGTTTTCCGTCTTTTCTGGGGCAGAGACGTACCTCAACCCAGGAGACCCCGACCATGCTCTTTCCCCCCTCCCCCCGCGAGCTGCGGATCGCGCTGAACGCCGCCCCCCGGATCTCCCGCCCCGCCGTCTGCCGGCTGGCCCAGGAGCTCCCCCGCTGGTCCGAATCCTCCGAGCCCCCCGGCGTCCTCGCCGCGGCGGTCGGCATCCCCAAGGCCCAGATGGAGAAGGCCCTGGCCGTCCGCGAGACGGCCGCCGCCGTGGCCGCCCGGGAAGAGGAAGAGGCCGGCCGGCTCGGCGCGCGGATCGTTCTCCAGGGCGATCCGGCCTGGCCCGCCGGCCTCGCCCAGCTCTCGCTCCCGCCTCCCGTCCTCTACGTGGCGGGCGAGATCCCCGACAGCCCTGCCCTCTCGATCGTGGGCTCGCGCCGGTCGGACGCCTACGGCACCGAGGTGGCCGAGACCTTCGCCCGCGCCCTCGCCGCCTCCGGGGTCACGGTCGTCTCCGGGTTCGCTCGGGGGATCGACGCCGCGGCCCACCGCGGAGCCCTCGCGGCCGACGGGGGCAGGACGGTCGCCGTTTTAGGCTGCGGCCTCGGGGTGGACTACCCCACGGGCCACGCGAAGCTCGCCCGAGAGATCGCGGCGCGCGGCGCCCTGGTCTCCGAGCTCCCTTGTGGAACGGCGCCCAGAGCCTGGCATTTTCCCGTGCGCAACCGGGTGATCGCGGCGCTCTCGGCCGGCACCCTCGTCGTCCAGGCCACGCCGCGCTCGGGCTCCCTGATCACCGCCCGCCACGCCCTGGAG
>DATEIO010000166.1:0-4256 GCA_035278895.1 Thermoanaerobaculia bacterium
CGCCCGGCTGGCCGACGCGCAGCTCGAAGTGGCCCGGCAGCATGGGTTTTCGAGCTGGCGCGCGCTCAAGGCGCACATCGACTCGCTGACCGTGGATGGCCAACTGTTCGATGCGGCGAAGAGCGGCGACGTGGGCACCCTGGCCGCGCTGCTCGACAAACATCCGGAGAAGCTCTACGCCCGTGCAAAGCCATACGAATGGTCGTTGCTGCACACCGCGGCATGGAACGGGCACCTCGCGGCCGTGGACCTGCTCTTGAAACGCGGCCTTCCCGTGAACGTCCGCGAAAAGGGGGACGACACCTACGCGATGCATTGGGCTGCGGCTCAGGGCCACCTCGAGATCGTGCGGCGGCTGGCCGACGCGGGTGGCGACGTCATCGGACGCGGCGACGATCACGAATTGGAAATCATCGGCTGGGCCACGTGCTGGGACCACCCTCACGAGGACGTCGCGGAATTTCTCGTCCGCCGCGGCGCGCGGCACCACATCTTCTCCGCGATCGCGATGAGCCTCGCGGACGAGGTCCGCCGCATCGTGGCGGTCGACCCGGCGGCTCTCCACCAGCCCATGAGCCATAATGAAGACTACCGGCGGCCGCTGCACTTCGCCGTGCAGAAGAATCGTCCGGAGATGGTGGCGCTGCTGTTGGAGTTGGGCGCCGACCCGCTGGCGCCGGACGGATCGGGCTACCCGGCCACCGCGTACGCGACCGCGCCTGGCATCGACCGGCGCGTGCTCGAGGCGATCGTCGCCCGCGGCGGCTCTCCGGACCTCTTCACCGCCCTGGCCCTGGGCGACGAGGCCGCAGCGGCAAGGCTCCTGTCCGCAAACCGCGGGGACGACGGCGTGCTGCACCGGATGGCCAAGCGAGGCGATGCGCAGGCCGTGAAGTGGCTGCTCGATCAGGGTGCAGATCCCAACGCCCGCTGGGATCATTGGGACGCCTCGGTAACGCCGCTGCACCTCGCGGCCGCCCAGGGTCACTCGGAAGTCGTGCGGTTGCTCCTCGAAGCAGGAGCCGACCCGCGCCTCCGCGACAGCAAGCACGACGGCGACGCGTTCGGCTGGGCCTTCCACCACGGAAGGCAGCACGTCCTTCAGATCCTGGAAGCGTCCCGCAAGATCGAGTAATATGGGGTGGCAGCATTTCACGAGGAGGTTCTCATGCGTACCCGCCGTCCGTTCGCCCTGGCTCCGGTTTTCGGGATTCTCCTGCTCGCCGCCGCGGTCCCTTCCCGGGCCGGGGTGAACCGCTGGACGTCGATCGGGCCGGATTCCGGGTCCATCCGCGCCGTGACGGCGGCGCCCTCGCTCCCCTCGACGGTGTACTCCCTCGTCGGAGGAAACAAGGTCTATCGCAGCACCGACCGGTCGAGCACCTGGACCCCGGCCGGCGTGATCGAAGAGCCGGGCTTTCAGGGGATCTATGACCTCGCGGTGGATGCGAAATCACCCCAGAGGGTCTATGCCCAGGGCTTCTGGCAGGTGTTCCGAAGCGACGACGGCGGGGCGGGCTGGCGTCCGATCCTCCCGGAGCTCGGACCGGAGGTCCGGCCGCAGGCCCTGATCGCCCATCCCCGGATTCCGGGGCTGCTCTACGTCTACCTGACCGACGGAGACGTGCTGCGCAGCGCGAACGGCGGGCGAAGGTGGACCCGAAGCTCGACGCCGGCCGTGGCGGGATTCTTGGAAGCTGATCCGTCCAGCGCGACCGTGCTCTATTTCGCGAGCTTTCTCGGCGAATTCCACAAGAGCGTCGACGGCGGACGGACCTGGTCCCTCTCCAACCGGGGATTGGAGCCGGTCTCCTCGTTCCAGGGGCTGGCCGTCGATCCCTCCTCGCCGCGGACGCTCTACCTCATCCCGACGAGCAACCTCCTCCCCGACCGGGAAATCTACGTCAGCCGGAACAGCGGAGCCACCTGGACCGCGATCCCCTCCAACCTGGGCGCCGGCCTCGTCCGGGAGCTCACCGTGGAGACGACCGGCCGGCGGACGGCCTTATACCTGGTCCTCAGCAACGATCATCTTTTGCGGAGCCTCGATGGCGGCAGGACGTGGTCGGAGACGGTGTATCCCCCCTTCTACATCGAAGATCTCCTCTCGACTCCCTACGGGCTCCTCGCCGGAACGTTGGCCGGAATCCACCGCAGCACCGACCAGGCCGCGTCGTGGAGCCTGTCGAGCCGGGGAATTCGGGCGATGCCGGTGGGAAGCCTGGCGATGGATCCCGAGCTCCCCGTTTTGTACGCAGAAGGGCAGGGAATGCTCTTCAAGTCTCCGGACGGAGGCGAGAGGTGGAATCTTCTGCCGCTCTACAACGGGCTCTTCGGTCCGGTCGTGACCGCGCCCACCCGGAGCGGCCAGGTGCTCGTGGGCGCTTTCGACTCGGTTCTGCGCAGTGTGAACGGCGGACGCCGGTGGGCCGAGGGCGAGTCGATCGAGTGTGCGATTCCGTTTTCTCTCGCCGTCAATCCCGCCCAGGCCTCGGTGGCCTATCTGGGGATCGACTTCCTCGAAGTGCCCTGCGGTGGCCAGAGCTGCCGCACCTTCAAGAGCGTGGACGCCGGGAACACCTGGACCTGCATCGCCAACGGGCTTCCCGGAGGCGGCGGCTCCCGCGTGGAGGTCGACCCGCGCCCGGGAATCCTTTACGTCATGCCCGGGTCCGGAGAGGGCCTCTGGCGCAGCGAGGACGACGGCGCGTCCTGGTCGCCGCTCACCCGGGACTTCGATCCGGTCTCGCTCGCCGTCTCCCCCTCCGATCCGAGCTTCCTCTACGCCGGCACCTACGGGATGGCCCGCAGCCAGGACGGCGGCCAGACCTGGAGGTCCGACACTGTGGGGCTCCCCGCGGATTGGGTGTTCTCCCTGGCCGTCGACCCCGCCGATCCGCGGAGGGTCTACGCCGGGGTCTACCGGCGCGGCGTCTTTCGGAGCACGGACGGAGGCGCTACCTGGGCTTCCCTCGGACCGGGCTTGGAAGGGCAGGCGATCACGGCCCTGCTGCTCGACCCGCGAGATCCGAAAACCCTGTTCGCGGGAACGCTGCAGGACGGTGTCTGGGCGCTGACGCAGGAGTAGGCCGGCACCTCGAAGCCCACGCGGCGAAGCCGTAAAAGAGCTCCGCCTTTCTCCATCATTGACTCCGGCTGGAAACGTCGCTTTGAGGGACAGGAGCTCCTCCCGCAGGGGCTCGACCGTCAACGTTCCTCAGAGGAGAAAGACGATGAGAAAGCTCGACTGGAAGGCGTATCTCGCGATGGCTGTGCTCGTTCTCGGCGTCCTGGCTGCCCCGGCGCAGGCAATCGATCTCGACGGCGACGGCAGAGACGACGGGCCCTGGGTCGAGACGCTGGACGACGCCGACGCCGACGCGGGCGGCGCGGCTCTCTTCTGGGTGCTCGTGTGCCCGGCGGGCTGCAAGCTGGTGCGGACCGTCAACCACCACGGCGAGGTCGACGAGTTCTGCGACTGCAACGGCGACGGCCAGCAGGATAATGCCTGCCAGATCTGGCTCAAGACCTATGCGGATGGCACGCAGAAGCCGCTCTGCCATCTCGGCTGCCCGGGAGAAGGCCGGCCCGGCGGCCAGCAGTGCGCCATGTACACCGAGGAAAAGCCGGACGGCAACATAATGAAGTGGTGCAACTGCGTGTAGAGGATTTCCTCGCCGGGAGCGCCGCCGTCCTGCCGGCGCTCCCCGACAGGCCTCAGGCCGTCACGGCCTCCGCCGGAGCGTCCTCGCGGGGCGTCCGTCGGCGGAGGACCGCGGCGGAGAACAGCGTCATGATGAGCCCGACCGGAAACACCTCCAGAAAGGTGATGGCGCTGTTGAAGAGAGGGTTGGCGTAAAGCTTCGCGAAATCTGCCATCTGCGCGGTCGCCGCCTGGATGGCGGCCTCGCTCTCGCCCGCCGCCCGCATCTTCGCGAGGGCGAGTACGTTGTACTGGTCGAGGAAGTCCGGATAGAAGTTGTAGTAGAGGATCTCCCAGGCGAGCACGTACATCGCGCACGTCACCAGGGTGATCAGGAGCCCGACCTGGAAGGCCTTCCAGAAGCCGATCACGCCACCGGCGACGTTGTCGCGGTACGACTTGACGCCGAAGAAGACCAGCAGGAACGACAGGACCATGGAGCTGTAGCCGAGGAGCTCGCTGTTCTCGAGGCGGATGACGCCCTTCATGCACAGGGTCATCATCACCGAGCTCATGGCCATCAGCAGGACACCCGACGCCAGTCCGTAGCGCA
>DATEIO010000167.1:0-5094 GCA_035278895.1 Thermoanaerobaculia bacterium
AGGGCCTTTCCCCCACCCAGGGCGGCCACATAGGGCCGCCCCTACAGCCCTCTCCCTTCCTCCCCGCCTTTACCCTATACTCAAGCGTCGATAAAGCAGCAGCATCCTCACAACGGAGGTCCTCGCGATGTTCAGGCAGAGCGTTGTCCGGGGTCTGGTGTTGGTTTTGGCGTTGAGCCTGGCGGGGTGCGGGGGGCCGCCGGAAGACGAGATCCAGGCGGCGCAGACGGCGATGACGGAGGCGCGGCAGGCGGGAGCGGATAAGTATGCGCCGGATGCGTACGGCAAGGCGGAGGAGACGCTGGCGCAGGCGAACGCCGAGGTGGAGGCCCAGAAGGGGCGGTTCGTGCTGATGCGCAGCTACGGCCGCTCCAAGCAGCTCCTCAGGCAGGCCGCGGCCGACGCCGGGACCGCCAAGACCGAGGCCGCGGCCGGCCGGGTTCAGGCCCGGGGCGAGGCGGAGGCCACGATCGCCGCGGCGCGCACGGCGCTCGACGCCGCGATCGCCGCCGTGGCGGGCGCTCCCGCAGGCAAGGACAGCCGGGGCGACCTGGCCATCATGAAGGGCGATCTCGAAGCCTTGAAGGGGACCCTCTCCGACGCGGAAGCCGCTCAAGGGTCGGAGGACTACGCGACCGCCCTCGAGCGGGCCCAGAAGGTCCGCCAGGAGGCGGAGGCCATCTCGGCGGACGTGGCGAACGCGCTGCGCAAGACGCAGCGGAGCTGAGCGTGCACAAGGCCCTGCTCGCGGTTCCCCTCGTGGCCGCTCTCTTTGGCAGTGCGGCCGCCGCCGAGTTGCCGGCCCGCTACCGCGATCCCGCGACCCTCCGCCTCTGGCAGGAGTGGGTGGACGACGCGGTCGCGGAGAGCCGGCAGACGGGTAAGACGATCGTAATCGTCGACAAGCTCGAGCGGCGCACGGTCCTCGTGACCGCCGGCAAGGTGGTCGACCGCTACCTCGTGGAGATGGGGGGCAACCCCCTGGCGGACAAGCTCTACGAGGGGGACGAGGCCACGCCCGAGGGGCTCTACCGGGTCTCCCAGAAGCGCGACCGGGGGCAGACGAGCTTCTACCGGGCCCTGATGGTCGACTACCCCACGGAAGAGGACCGGCGGGAGCACGCGGAGGCCCAGCGCCAGGGGCGGGTGCCCCGCGGGCGCGGTCCCGGAGGGCTGATCGAGATCCACGGTGAGGGCGGCCGGGGGTTCGACTGGACGAACGGCTGCGTGGCCCTGACGAATGCTGACATGGACCGCCTCTTCGCCGCGGTCTCCGTGGGGACGAGGATCGTGATCGTGGGCACCGCCCGCCTGCCGGGGGACGCGTGACGACCGTCCCGTGGACCGCCGGAGTGGCCTTCGTCTCCAAGCGGAGGCTCCAGAAGCGCTGGCTGGTCCTGCCGCCGGTCGCGCTGTTCGCCCTGGCGATCCTCCTGGGCCTCGCTTTCGGCTACAGCTACCAGGACCTCCGCGCGGCCGCGCCGCCCGAGACCGGGCCGCTCCCCACCGCGAAGCAGAGGCGCGAGCTCGACCGGCTGGAGCGGCGGATCGTGGGCCAGTCCCCGGCCGGCGCCTACATCGTGGTCGACACCCTGGCCAACCGTTTGTATCTGAAGAAGGGGGACCGGGTGCTCCGCGAGGCGGCCTGCTCCACGGGCACCGGGGGCGTGCTCGAAGACCCGGCGACCGGCCGCCGCTGGGTGTTCGAGACCCCGCGCGGGGCCCACCAGGTGCAGGCGAAGAAAAAGAATCCGGTGTGGAACAAGCCGGACTGGGCCTTTGTCGAGGAGGGGCTCCCCATTCCGAAGGACCCGAGGGAGAGGGTGGACGACTACTCCCTGGGCGACTACGCCCTCTACCTCGGGGACGGCTACCTGATCCACGGCACCCTCTACCAGCGGCTCCTCGGCCGCGGCGTCACCCACGGCTGCGTGCGGCTGGGAGACGCCGACCTGGAAGCGGTCTACAACGCGGCTTCGGTCGGCACCTGGGTCTATATCTATTGAACGCCATGAACCTCCGGGCCCGCTTCGCCGTTGCCGCGCTCCTCCTGCTCTTTCCTGGGCCGGCTTTCGCGACCGGGGGACGGGAGGCCTCGCTCGAGGCTGAGCTCGAGGCGGCGCGGTCGCGGCACCTCTACCTGGTGCTCGATGCCCGCGGCCGGTATCTGGATTTGAAGTCGAACGGCCTCCTGCTGCGCCGCTTCCCGGTGGAGAGCGCCCTCTACGGGAGCCCCCGGCTGGGCGGGGGGGACGCGGTCTGGCCCGCGGTCTCCTTCCGGCTCGTCTCGGAGCTGCCGGAGCCGGAGAGGCCGAAGATTCCGATCCAGCAGGCGGTGCCTCCCAAGGAGCGCGCCGGCCTGGGCCAGCCGGTGACGGAGGCGAGCCTCGAAGGGGTGCCCACCCACTACCGGCTGCGCTTCGAGCCGGCGCTCGACCTTTCGATCCTGGGAGAGGCCGGCGTGGCCAACCTCCCCGGCCGCCTCTGGCGCCTGCGCCACCGCCTCGTCGAAGGCTGGGGAGCCCTCGGGAACCGCCTCCTGGGCGAGCCGGTCCCCCCGCGAGCCGTGCTCTTCTTGAAGCCGGAGGAGGCCCGGAGGCTGTTCGTGGCGCTCCAGCCGGAGGCGCGTTTAGTCGTGCGGTTTTAAGCCGAACACGTGCGCGCAGCGCACCCTACTTGTTGCGCAGCGAGTGGCGGAGCCGGCCGAGCCAGACGTTCAGCGGATTGTTGCGGTCCAGGAAGGGGAGGACCGGCGAGCTGCGGACGCCCATGTCGTGCCGGAGCTTGCGCAGGTCGGCGTTCTGGGGATCGATCCTCAGGCCGTCGCGGACGGCCCGGACGGCGCCGCCGCGGTCGTTGGCGAGCAGGCAGGTGCGCGCCAGGTTCAGGTGGTTCTCCGCTTCGTGGAATCCCACCTTGACCCCGTGCTTGCAGAGCTTCAGGCCCTCGCGGATCCGGCGGTCGACCGAGGCGATGCCGTAGCCCAGGTTGGAGTAGAAGACCCCCGGCAGGTCGGTCGAGTGGCCGGACTCGGTGATGCGGCCCAGGTAACGGAGCCCCTCTTTCCAGTACCCCCGGCGGCAGCATTCGAGCCCCTGGTCCAGGAGCGTCGCCACCCCGACCGGGAGCGTCTTGGGGGAGGGAGTCCCCGGCTGCGAAGCTTTCAGAAAAGCCATGACCGGACACGAGTATAGAGCAAAACGCATGAACAGTCTTCTCGTTTTCAAGGATCTGGTACGTCCGGAGGGCGGCCGTGCTAGACTGGCCGCCTTCGTTTCAGAAGAAGGGCTGGCCCGATGAGCGATGCGCAGATTCCCTCCCAGGAGATCGAGGAGCTGACCCGGCTCGCCCGGCGATTCAGCGAGGGCGGACGCTACGAGGAGGCCGCGGACCTCCTCCTGATGGCCCTCCGGCTGGACGGCAAGAGTCTTTCCGTGAAGCTGGCGCTCGCCGAGATCCGGAAGCTTCAGCAGCAGCAGACCGGGGGGGCCTCGCGGAGCCTGCGCGACGTGCTCCGCGAGGGGTACCGGAGAAACGCCCTGGACGCTGCCCACTTCCTGGGGCTCGCCCACCTCTACGCGGACAAGGGGGAGAACGTCCGCGCCATCGAGTGCCTCGAGGTGGCCAAGGCCAAGGACCTGGCGAATCCCGCGATCCACAAGCTCCACGGCCGCCTTCTCTTCCGGAGGAAGGATTTCGACGGCGCGGCCGAGGAGTTCGGCAAGGCGCTGCGCTACAACCCCTTCGACCGCGAGACCGCCGAGTGGCTGGGCCGGTCCGAGTACGAAAGGAAGCAGTTCGACCCCGCGCTCGCCGCGACCGTCCACGCGTTCCTCCTGCTGAACGACGGGGACGAGGAGGGGGTGCGCCGCCTCCGGAAGCGCATCCAGATGCTCAAGCAGATCCTGGGTTGGGGCAACCGCGAGCTTTCGCGGGTCTTTCGCGAGCGCCAGGACGTGGTCCACACCGCGTTCGACCGCCTGGAGTGGCACCGCGAGCGGTTCCTGGAGCAGGGGGGCCTCCCCGGCTCGAACATCTCCCTCTCGCCGCCCGTGGCAGTGCCGGCGCTCCGGGAGGTGGGCGGGCAGATCGAGCTCGCGGCCCGCCTGCGGCGGTTGAAGCCCTGGATCCACTTCTCCGACGAGCAGATCTTCCGGCTCACCCAGGTGGTGCACGAGGAGATCCATGACGCGGGGAGCCTGATCTTCGTCCACCGCAGCCAGGAGCGGGACCTCTACGTGCTCGAGCGGGGAGAGATCACGGTCCAGCGCACCACCTCCTACGGCACCTTCGCGCTGGGGATGCTGCAGCCGGGCGACCTCTTCGGCGAGGGGAGCTTCATCACCGGCCACGAGCGCTCGTCGGACGCCCTGGCGACCCGGCCCTCGGTGCTCTTCCGGGTGGACTCCTCGCGGCTCGACGGGATCATCGAGGAGACCCCGGAGCTGGGGGTTCAGCTCTACTGGAGCCTCTGGCACGGCCTGGCGAGGAAGCTCCGCAGCACGAACGACCAGCTGAAGAGCTTCTTTTCCGCGGAGGCCCTGCCGGAAAACTTCCTGCGCCTGCGCAAGCAGTCCGCGGCGGCGGCCGCCGCGGTCAAGGTCGAGCCGTCGGACAAGGTCCGCCTCTTCCGCGAGCAGGGGCTGTCACGCCGCGAGCTGATCACGATCGCCACTTTCTCGAAAGAGAAGCGCTTCTCCTCGGGAGCCTCGCTCTTCCAGGAGGGGGACGAGGGCTCGGAGATGTACATCATCCTCGAAGGAAGGGTGATGATCAGCAAGTTCATCCCCGGGGCGGGCGAGGAGGCGCTGGCCATCCTGGAGCGGGGCGACTTCTTCGGCGAGATGTCGCTGATCGACGGCGAGCCCCGCTCGGCCGACGCCCGGGCCCACGGCGGACCGCTGACGGTGCTCGCGCTCGATCAGGGCACGGTCAAGGAGGTCCTCGCCATGGACCCCCACGCGGCGCTCGAGTTTCTGCAGCTCCTCTGCCGCCTGATCGCCAACCGCCTGCGCGAGATCGACGAGAAGGTGATCGGCTGACGGATCATGTCGGGCGAGCGCAATGAAGTCGCTTCGGCGTAGCTACTCGTAG
>DATEIO010000168.1:0-6442 GCA_035278895.1 Thermoanaerobaculia bacterium
GGAAGGGAGAACAGGAGCAGGAGGGCGAAAGCAGTTCTCACTAGATCCTCCACCTCAAGGTCGAAAGGAGCTCGTTGTTCTCCCGCTCCGCCCCGGAGCCCAGGATGAAGGCGTTGTCCGCGTACTCGACCGTCACGTCGATCCCGATGAAGAGCCCCAGGCGCACGCCATAGTCGAGCTTCTCCCAGTCCCAGGCGAGGCTCGGCGCGGGGCTCAGGGGGTGGCTCCGGAAGTCGTTGTCCAGCTTCGAATAGCGCACGGCCGGGGCGATGAAGGTGAAGAGCTGGCGGTCGTCCACGGCCCAGACCAGGGGAAGGTCGAAACGCCAGGAGAGCTCGCCTTCGATCCCGGTCCGCCCGAGGCCGCCCAGGTCCTGGTCCACGTACTGGCCGAAGAAGCAGAAGCCGCCCAGGTAGAGCCAGACGTTGGCGCCGAACTCCTCCTTCTCGTCTCCGGTCACCGGAAGCGGGGTGAGCCCGCCGGGGCCGTCGAGCAGGTCCAGATCGCCGCCGTAGAAAGTCCCTTCGAGCTCCACCGTGTCCGCGAGCTTGCGCCGGTACCCCCAGGCGAGGACGTCCAGGGCGTTCCTCCCCGACTCGTCCGCGAAACGGGCGCCCAGGCCCGCACCCAGCTCCAGGTCGCCGTCCGTGTCCAGGTCCTCGATCTCGGCGTCGTAGAGGATCACGATCCCGCTCTGGAGATCAGGGTCCGGATGAGGGCGCAACCGCACGTCCGTCCCGTTGTCTCCTGCGAGCGCGTTCGGGTCGCGCAGGAACACGGGGTTGCCCTGGGTGGCGGTGAATTTTCCGTAGACGTGGCGGCCGAGGCTCACGCCCAGCTCGGCCCCCGCGTCCTCGAAGCGGTTGAAGGCGGTCGAGACCAGGCCGTAGCTCTCGAGATGGCGGTCGTCCTGCCGCTCGAACTTGGGAAACTTGCCGACCTTCAGGTACACGCCGCTGCGCGGCGCGAGCGTGGCCGGATCGGTCTCCACGCCGAAGCGGACCCACAGCTCGTCGACGTCGACCTTGCGGTCGGTCGAGGTGGGGTTCCGGTCATAGAGGTCGATGAAGTCGATCTTGCCGTGGGCCGTGAGGCCGTCGCCCCAGATCGCGTCCACGAACAGGCTCGCGGTCGAGACTTCGAAATGCGAGCCCTCGTTCACAGTCTCCTCGAAAACCTGGGTCTGCCCCGGCGGGATCTGCGTGGGGTCAAAGCCAAACCGGACCGGGAAGCGGTTCCCGTCGCTGTTCCGGAAGTTGGCCTTGGCCTCGAGGCCGAAGCGAAGCTGCGGCCGGAGCGACGCCTCGTCTGGAGCCGCCTCCTCCGCACCTTCCGCCGGCTCCTGTGCCGCTCCGAGGGAGCCGGTAACGCAGAAGAGAGACAGCACCACCCACCACACGCTCATCCACCTTGCAGTCTTTCCCTGCATCAGCATCGAAACGAACCTCCCGTGGGACCTGCGGATCTACGCGTAGCTTAGAGGCAAGCCCGCCATCCGTAAAGAGCAAAAAGCCTTTTCAGAAGCGGAAACGACCGCGGTCTCTGGGAGGGATACGCAGGAGGAGGGTGGGACGGATGGGCGGCCACGCGGGCCGCCCCTGTCTACGCGTACCGCTGCCGGCGCGCCTTGAGCTGCCGGAACAGGAACACCGCGCCCACGACCCAGAGGGGCACGGTCATGAAGCCCATCCGCACGGGCTGGTTGAGCAGCCCCTTCACCTTCGCTTTGCTCAGCTTGGCCATCTTCGTCTCCTCTCACGGCCCGGAGGCCGGATGGTTCAGGTTGTGGAGCCGGGTTGTCCTCCTTCCCGGCTCTTCCCGCACCTTGGAAAGTGCAAGGAGAGTGCCACAAGACGCCGTGGAACGCTGCCGGTTGTATGGGACAATCGGGGAACATCCTCTATTTTGGAGCCATTTCATGATCTCGTCCGAAGACTTTCGCAAAGCGTTGCGCCACTTCCCCGCCGGGGTCACGATCGTGACCATGAAGGGCGGGGACAAGACCCATGGATTGACCGTCTCCGCCTTCGCCTCGGTCTCGGCCGAGCCGCCGCTCATCATGATCATCATCGAGAACCGCCATCACGCGCACTCGATCCTCCAGGAAGAGGACGCGGTCTTCGCCGTCAACATCCTGGGCGAGGAGCAGTCCGAGCTCTCGAACCGCTTCGCCTGGGTGAAGGACGAGGACCGCTTCGCCATGGGCAACTGGTCGACCGCCGAAACCGGCGCGCCCATCCTGACCGATGCCTTGGCCTGGCTCGACTGCCGCATCCACGCCCGCTACCCCGCGGGATCGCACACGATCTACGTGGGCGAGATCCACGCGAGCAACGTCCCCCAGGAAGAGGCGCCGCCGCTCATCTACTGGAACCGGGGCTACCGGAAGCTCAGGCTTCACGAGGAGCCGGCGGAGTAGGGCTGGGACCGGGGCGCCGGCCCGCCGCGGCGAGCGCCTCGAAGCCCGCCCACACGAAGACCCCCATCGCGCCGCAGCCGTACCAGAGGACCCTGGGCCCCAGGTGCTCGTAGACCCAGGTGCCGGCGAGCGGCGCGATCACGAAGGCGGTCGCGAAGGCGAGATTCATGAGGCCCATGGTGCGGCCCACGCTCCCCGCATCCGCCCGGTTGGCGATCGCTCCCGCAACCACCGGAAAGGTGAGCATCTCCCCCACCGTCCAGATCACCACGGTGAAGGCCACGTACGCGAACCCCCGCCCCAGGGGGAGCAGCGCGAAGCCGGTGCAGAAGAGAAACGCGCCCAGCCCCGTCACCCGCAGCGGGTCGTAGCGCGACACCCAGTGCACCAGGACCATTTCGAAGACCACGATGACGAAGGTGTTGATCGCGAGCGTGAGGCCGATCCGGTCCTCCGAAAAACCGTAGAGGTCGCGCAGCGACAGCGGGTACGTGCTCAGGAACTGGAAGGTCACCGTGTTGAGGAGGAACAGGAAGAAAAGCAGGAGCAGCAACGGCCGGTCCCTCCACGGCGAGCGCGCCGGGGCGGCGGCCGCGGCCTCTGCGTCTCCCTCCGGAGCGGGCTCGCCCGGAATCAGGAAGAGCAGCCCCGCCGCGAGAACGCATGTCGTGCCATCCACCAGGAACAGCCACTGGTAGCTTCGCAGCGCCAGAAAGCCGCCCACCATGGGACCCAGGGTCATGCCGAGGTTGATCGCCAGCCGGTAGAGCGCGAAGCTCTTGGCCCGCTCGGCCGGGTCGCTCGCCCGGGTGAGAGCCGCGGCGTTCGCGGGCCGGAAGGTCTCCCCGGCAATGCTCAGGAGCAGAATCGTGATGAAGATCGCGGGCCGGCTCTCCATCTGGCCCAGCGCCACGAAGCCCAGTCCGGTGAGGATCAGGCTCCCCGTCATGACTCCGCGCGGATCGAACCGGTCGCAGAGCCAGCCCCCCAGCAACGAAGCGACCATTCCGCCGACACCGTACACCGCGAGCACCTGCCCGGCTCCGCTCGTGGTGAATCCCCGCTCCTCGGTGAGATACAGGGCGAGAAACGGAATCACCATCGTGCCCGCGCGGTTGACCAGCGAAGCGACGGCCAGGAACCAGACCGGGCGGCGGAGTCCCGCGAAGGCTTCCCGGTAGGAAAGGGCGATGGCGCGAAGCATGGTGGATTCCGGATCGGAGTCCCTGAGGATGCCGAGGGCTCGAAGACCTCTATTCTACGAGGTGCAGGGGCGGTAAGGGTTATTTCACCAGCAGCACCGGGCATCTCGCCACGATGGCGATCCTGTAGCTGATCGTCCCCCAGCCCAGGGCCGGGTGCTCGCGGTCCACCTTGTGGGAGGAGAGGATGAGGAGGTCCATCCCCTGATCCTCGGCGTAGCGCACGATCGTCTCCGCCCGTTTCCCGTAGACGATCTCGTGCCGGGCGTGGACGCCCGACTTGGTGAGCCTCTCCTCCAACCCGAAGAGCTTGGCCGCGGCCCGGGTTTCGAGACCCCGGTAGAAGTCGGCCATCTCCTCGAAGTCGATGTGCTCGATGGTCTCGATCACGTGCAGAAGGACGACCTCGGCACCGTCATTGCCGGCCGCAATCTCGATGGCGCTCGCCAGGGCGGCGTCGTTTTTTTCGGTGAAGTCGACAGGAACCAGCAGCTTGCGGAACATGAAGAACCCTCCCTCGTCGGACAGCCGGGACCATCATGTCCACCGGTCATAGAGGGTGTCAACCACCCGGCGGGGTGGCTCTCCGGGCGGAGTGATACAGTGAGTCCGCCATGGAGAAGGAGAAGAGATCCAAGCCGCTCGTCGCCATCATCAACAACAACGAGGATCTGATCCGCATGCTCTCCGAAGGGCTCAAGGCGGCGGACTGCAACGTGGTGTCCGTGCGGCTGGTGGACGTGCGCGCCGCCAAGGTGGACCTGGAGCTCTTCGTGATGGATCACGATCCGGACGCCGTGATCTTCGACCTGGCGCTCCCTTACCGGGCAAACCTGTCGATGCTCGAGGACTTGAGGGGCTCGGGCGCGCTCGCGGGGCGAGGGCTCGTGCTGACCACGCCCAACACCCGTGCCGCGCGAGACCTGGCCCGGGTGGACGCCTTCGAGATCACCGGCTTGGCGGAGGAGATCCAGGCCGTTGTCCGGGAGGTGCTCCGGGTGGCGCGCCCGCTGGTCGAGGCGTGAGCCCCTCTACTCCCCCTCGATCCACTTGGTGACGGTGTAGCGCCAGAGCTTCACGTCCGGCGACCAGAAGCCGCGCGACAGGCCGGCCTTGAGCTTGAGCTGGCCCAGGAAGTCCCGCGGGTCGGGGAGCTGCTGCCAGACCTGCGGCAGGAAGGTGCTCCGGGTCCCCCCGGCCTCGAAGATGATTCCGTCGACCTCTGGCCGGAGTGCCGCCAGGGCTTCCGCCTCCCCCGAGAAAGAGACCGGCTCCGGCGCGGAGAGGAGCGAGACCTCGACCCGGAGCTCCGGGCACTCGGCGCGGTCGACCGGCGGGAAGCGGGTGTCGTGGAACGCCGAGGCGCGGGCGTTGGCGCGCACGTCCTCGTAGAGCGGCCGGTAGGCGCGGACCGAGCCCACGCAGCCGCGCAGCGTCCCCCGGCGCATCAGGGTGATGAAGCAGGCGCCGGGCTCGAAGAGCCACGGATCGTCCCATGCCGCGGCGGTCCGGAGCCCCAGGGCCTCCTCGATGCTCTCGCGGGCGATCGCCACGAGCACGCGTCCGCGCTCACGATCGCTCATGGAAGGCGAAGGCTCCATAGCCCACCACGCGGGACCGGTCGCCCGCGGTGTCCCCCGAGCTCCGGAGGTCCAGAAGCTCGGCCGTCATCCCGAGCCGGCGGGCGGTTTCGAGAAGCCCGTTGATCGGCCGCGCGCCGCAGGCCTGCCGCCCCTGGAGAGGGCCGCCGAGCCCCACGATCTCTTCGGCGGTCTCCCGGTCGGCTTGGCGCGCCTCGTCGTAGGAAAGGTAGTGCGACAGGTCGGAGCTGACGACGACGGCTGTCTCCGGCCCGCCCCACAGCCGCTCCAGGACCTCCGCCACTTCGTCCCCGCTCGCCTCCCCTACCGCGAGCGGCACCAGGGTGAAGCCCTCCCCCAGGAGCACCTGGAGGAACGGAACCTCCACCTCCAGCGAGTGCTCCCGCGCGTGCGCCTCGGGGATCACCCGCACCTGCGGCAGGCGCAGCGCGTCGCGCGCCCCCTCGGGCTCGATCGTCACTCGACCCAGGGGGGTTTCGAATTGCTGCCGGTCCGGCAGGGCAAGCCCGCGGATCGGCACGAAGTGGGACGGCCCGAGAAGGATCACCCGCCGGATCGTCGAAGCCGCCGGAACGAGCCGCCGGAACGCGCTCCCGGCGATGGGGCCGGAATAGACGTAACCCGCGTGCGGGGCGATGATCGCCTTGGGCACGGCCGCAGGCCCGTTCCCCTGGAGAAACCCTTCCACCTGGGACTTGAGCTCGGAAGGCGAGGCCGGGTAGAAGGCCCCGGCGACGGCAGGGGGGCGAACGGACATGGCCATGGAGGCAATCTAACACGGACCTTCACGGACGAACACGGACCTTCACGGACGCCCAGCCCGGGAGTCCGTGTCAGTCCGTGGGGGTCCGTGAAAGTCCGCTCAGCGCCCTCACCGCTGCCGCTGCAATGGCAGCGTCCTGCACGCCGACCCCGGTCAGGTCGGCCACGGTGATCTCCTCCTCGCTCCTGCGCCCGGGCACCCGGCCCGTGATCACGTCCCCAAGCTCGCCGGCCACGTCCTCCTCGCGGAGGGCCCCGGCTTCCACGGCGTGGTGGATCTCCCCCAGGCGGACGCACTGACTCAGGCGGTCGGCGAAGACGCGGGCGCGCCTGAGAACCTCCACATGGAGCTCCTGCTTGCCGGGGCCGTCCGAGCCCACGGCGGTCACGTGGGCTCCGGGGGTGAGCCATTCGGCGCGGATCAGGGGCTCGCGGCTGGGCGTCGAGGTGACGATCAG
>DATEIO010000169.1:0-8127 GCA_035278895.1 Thermoanaerobaculia bacterium
ACGACCACCTCCACCGGCAACTTCCGCACCGCGGTCTCCTTGCCCTGCCAGCGGATAACGATCCCCCCCGGCGGCACCGTGAGCCCACCCTCGATCCGGAACCGGACGCCGTCCCCTTCCCTCTTCGCCGTGTAGGAGACCGGGCCGTACTCCGTCCGCAATCCCCGGACGGCAACTGCCTCTCCCTCGACCCACTCCGGGAGGATTCCGGCCCCCAGCACGAGCGCTTCATCGCTCTCGCGAATGTAGGCGAGGAAGTCGAGGACGGAGTGGAGGAAATCCGAGCCGACCCAGGTGTGGGGCATGTCTCCCAGGAAGCCTTCGGAGCGGGGATCGCGCCTCACCACCTCCGCCCACTGGTTCCAGGCGGCGGGGCGGCGGTCGTTCAGGAAAAAGGCGAGAAGCTCGTGGGCACGGTCAAGCCAGCCCAGGCGGAGGAAGGTGCGGACGTTTCGCAGCTCGTAGGGGGTGTAGTCCTTCCAGTCCCTTTTCCCATCGCGCCGGGCGACGGATTCTTCCCAATAGCGCTCGAAGGTGTGGAGCAGCTCCTTTTGCGGGAGGCGCTCCAACTCGCCGCCGGGGGCGATTCCGATGCTCGTGGAGGTCGGGTCGTAATCCCCCTTGTCGGCGGAGCCGGGGATGTAGTCGATCTTGTGGAGGGCGATCGTGCGCCGCAGGGAGGCCTGGAGGTCGGCCTGGAATTCGTCCCGGATCACGGCGTAGCGGGTGGCGTCCGCTCTTCCCAGGGCGCGGGCCAGGAAAGCGGCGTCTTTGAATCCCCTCAGGGCCAGGAAATCGTCCCAATAGGAGTGGACGGGGCGGTCCGAGTATCCCTCGTGGCTGATGGACTCGGGGAGGAGGCCGAAGAAATGAAGCTTCTCGGGCGTCCTGTACTCGGGCGTCCTGCGCGACTGGCGCAAGGTTTCCATGTAGGCGACAGCTTTTTCCACGTGCGGCCACATCTTCGTGGCGAGATCCTGGTCTCCCGTAAAGCGGAAGTACTCGACGATCAGGTGGATCAGCTCGCCGTGGCTGTCGTTTTCGGGGACGGGGTCCGCGCCGCGGGAGTCTACGCAGCAGGGGACCTTGCCGCTCGGGAACTGATAGGAGGCGAACCATTCGATGAACTCGCGGACCTCTTTCTCGTGCCCGAGGCGGAGCAGGGCGGTCGAGGTGAGCGCGCCGTCCCGAATCCACGAGCGCTCGTAGGAACGGGAGCCGGGCTGGATCGCGGGGCCGTCCCGATTGATCAGGATGTAGGCGAGCGTGCTGCGGATGGTGTCGCTCAAGGGGGCTGGGAGGCGGATCTCGACACGGTCCAGATCCCCTTTCCACGCCCGGGCCGCCTGTTCGAGATCGCCCGCCGGAGGGGTTTCGTAGAAGGGGATCGCCACGGAAATCTCTTTCGATTCCCCGGGCGCCAGGCGGAGATCCCACGCCAGGGCCGCCGAGGCCCAGCCCAGGGGATCTGAAACGCGCGTCCGCTCCGGCAGCTGGCCGGCAGCGAGATGCTCGGCGATCTCCCCTTGATCGAAGGTGGCGGCTCCGAACGACGAAGGCGCAGGCGAGGGAATCACCTTTCTTTTGTCGATCCGGACCTCGCGGCCGTCCCAGGCGATCTCCGAGACCTTCGCCACACCGCCCGAAGTGTTCAGGAACTGCGAAGGCGGGTTGACCTGGAACGGGCGGAGCGCCACGAAAAGCCGCGGCCGGGCCTCGGCTTTTCCCCGGTTCTCGACCTTGTAGCGCGCGTGGAGCGTCGACGCTCCGCGTTCCCCTGTGGCGAAAGACGTGATCGTCAGAGTCAGATCCCCGGACTCCCGGGCAACGGACGGAATGGGAAGATATCCGTCCCGCAAGGACTGGGTGCTCTTCACGTCGTGCCACGTCACAAGCCGGCCGTCCACTGTGAGGAACGGCTCCAGGGAGAAGGCGCCCTTGCCCGGCTCCAGGCGGCCGTCTTCATCGAACAGCGCCTCCTCGGGATCGCTGTTTACGCCCACGAGCGTCCAGTACACCTGCTCGCCCGTGGTGGCGCGCGGATAAGCGCCGCGCGGGGCTTCCTGGGCGAGCGCGCGGAAGAAGGCGTTCGGCGTGGCGCTCCACTCCAGGGGCTTCACGTCGATCCTGGGGACACCCGAGCCTTCGAGATACCGGAGGCGCAGATACCGCGAGGCCGTCTCCGGAAGGAAGACGAAATCCCGCCCGCCGTTGCTGCCTTCGACCGTGTGGAGGGTCTCCCAGTCCTTGCCGTTCGCGGAGGTCTCCACGGCATAGCGCGTCGCGTGCGAGCCGGTCCCCCAATCGATCACCAGGCCGCCGTATTCGCGATCGATGAGGAAATCGAGCGTGGTTCCCTCGCGGTTCGAAGTCACCTGCGGCGTTCTGTCGTACGGGCGGTCCGGCGGCAGCTCGGTCAGCGTCAACTCGTCGATCAGGACGTGCCCCTTCCCGCCCGTTCCGGCCGTGATAGCAAATTCGAGGGACGCGGCGCGGCGGAGCTCTTTTTCCCGGACGGGCCCCCAGGCGAACTCCAGGTGGCGCTTGCGGATGCGGTAGCGCGTCCACTCGCGGGGGAACTCGTAGGAACGCCGGTTGACCCACCAGACGTTCTCGCCGGAGGGATCGACGAGCTTCACCTCGAGGTTGTTGACCGGCGCCTCGCCACGGATGCGGAAGGAGAGCTCCCAGTTTTCCGGCAGCTCGATCGGAAGCTTCTTCTGGGCGACCGCGTACCCCGCGCCGCCATGAAAATCGAAATCGAGGCGCAGGGCCTTACCTTGGAAACCAGGGGCCGACGACAGCGACAGGGAGACGCCGTCCGACGGCGCGGATTTCCACCCGGAGACGTCTTCAAAGTTGTCGAGGATGTGAGAGGTGGAGGCGGCGAAGAGGAGGAGAGCGGCGAGGAGAAACGGTCTCATTCCTTCACCCCTCCCATCGTGATCCCCGCGATGTACTGCCGCTGGAGCACGAGGAACATCACGATTACGGGCAGCACGGTGAGCACGGCGCCGGCCATCATCAATTCCGTATCCATGATGTGCTCACCCGAGAGGTTCGCGAGCGCCACGGGCAAGGTGTAGCGCGAGTCGTCGGACAGGATGATGAGCGGCCACATGAAGTCGTTCCACGCGGAGAGGAAGGTGAAGACCGCCAGGGTGACGAGGACCGGCCGGAGCAGGGGGAGGATGATCGTCCAGTAGATCCGGAATTCGCTCGCGCCGTCGATGCGGGCCGCGTCCAGAAGCTCGCTGGGAACCGACAGGGCGTACTGGCGGACGAGGAAGATCCCGAGAATGGTGGCCATGCTCGGGAGGATCACGCCCCACCAGGTGTTGACGAGCCCGAGCGATTTCATGAGCAGGAAGAGCGGCAACATCGAGACCTGGGCGGGAATGATCATCGCGCCCAGGAGGAAGGCGAAGAGGCGGTCCCGGCCTGGAAAGCGGAGCTTGGCGAAGGAGTAACCCGCCATGGAATTCAAGAGCAGCGAAAGGAACGTGATCGCGGAAGCCACCACGAGGCTGTTCGTGAAGTGGCGGCCGAGATCCAGGCGGGTGAAAAGATCCTGATAGTGGCTCCAGGTGACCTCGCTGGGGAAGAACCGCGGCGGCTCCTGGTTGGCCTCCCCCGTCGGCATGAGCGAGGCCGAGACCATCCACACGAGCGGCGTCAGGGTCAGGACGGCCAAGAAGACAAGCCCTCCGTTGACGAGGAGCCACGGGATCGACTTCTTCACTCCCCCACCCTCCGAACGCGGAGCTGCAGCCACGTGGCGGCCAGGATCACGACGAAGAGGATGAAGGCGACCGCGGCCGCGAAGCCCATGTTCCACCAGCGAAAGCCTTCCTTGTACATGTAGAGCACGACCGAGAGCGTGCTGTTGACGGGCCCCCCGTCGCCGCGGGTCATCACGTACGGCTCGGAGAAGAACTGGAGGTAACCCACCGCGGTGATCACCCCCACGAAGAGAAAGGTGGGAGCGAGGAGTGGCAGGGTCACGTGGCGGAATTCGCGCCACGCTCCGGCGCCGTCGATCCGCGCCGCTTCATAGAGCTGGGGCGGAATGCTCTGGAGCCCCGCGAGGAAGAGGATCATGCTGTATCCGAAGTTCTTCCACACGGTGAGGAGGATCAGGGAGAAGAGGGCCCACCGCGGATCTCCCAGCCAGTCGATGGGGCCTAATCCCACCCAGGAGAGCGCCTCGTTGAGCAGGCCGAAGCGCGGATGATAGAGGTAGCGCCACACCACAGCCACCGCCACCAGCGTGGTCACCACGGGCGCGAAATACACGGTGCGGAAAAACCCCTTGAACCGGGCGAGGCGCGAGTCCACCAGGAGCGCCGCGGCGAGCGCGAGCGCCAGGGTCAACGGTCCGCCCACGAAGGCGAAGACGAGGGTGTTCTTGAGCGCCTTCCAGAACACGGGGTTGGTCAGGAGGTTTTTGTAGTTGGCGAGACCCATCACTCGCAGGTTGCCGGAATCGGCCAGCGCGTAGAGGTCGAAGTCGGTGAACGAAAGGAGGAGGACCGCGGCCACGGGAAGAAGAAAGAAGACGCCGATGACGAAGAGCCCCGGCGCGAGGAACAGGAACGCGGCCCGGACCTCCGCGCGGCTCTTCACTCGTTCTCCTCCGCCGCTTTCCGGGCGATCAGGAAGCGCCGCTTTTCGAGGATGCGGTCCACGTCCCGGTCGAGCGCCGCGAGCGCTTTGTCGGCGGTGGCCCGGCCGCGGATGGTGGCCTCGGCGTGCTCGTAGACCTTGGTCGCGATCTGCTCCCACTCCGGAATCTTGGGCGTGGCCTTTACCCGCTCGAGCTGCTCGCGGAAGGCCTGCACATGCCGGTCTCCCGCGAGCGCCTTCTCGTTCCACGCCTCCTTGCGGGCCGGTAGGTCGCCCGAAAGCTCGTAGAAGCGGACCTGCTGAGCGGGCTCGGAAAGGAATTCGATGAGCTTCCACGCCTCCCGCTTGTGCTTCGATCCGCGGAAGATCGAGAGGCTCGATCCCCCGGCGAGAGAGACCCCGGGCCCGTCCGGCCCCGGGAGCGGCGCGGTCATCCAGCGGTCCTGCACCTCGGGCGGAAGCTTCCTCCGGAACTCGCCCACGTTCCACGGGCCGGTGATGTACATGGCGAAGTCGCCGGCCGCGAACTGCTGGTAGATGTTGGCGATCTGGCTGTTGTTGAACGCGGGAGCCAGGCCGTCCCGGAAAAACGAGAGATAGAAATCGAACGACCGCCGGAACTCGGGCTCTTCGAAGGCCCCATGCCCGCCGTCTTCCGCAAGAAGCTTCGCTCCGTTCTGAAGCCCGAGGGCTACGGGCTGGGCCCATTCATCGGTGGGCAGGAGGATGGCCCAATGATTTTTCCCCCCACGCGCCTTCAGCTTCTCCGCCGTGTCGCGGAATTCCGCCCAGGTACGGGGCGGCCCGGAGACCCCCGCTGCGGCCAGGAGGTCGGTCCGATAGAAGAGGAGCCGCGTGTCCACATACCAGGGAATGCCATAGACCGTGCCGTCGATCACGTTCGTGTCCCAGATGCCCGGGAAGTAGGAAGCCGGACGGACGGTGCCCGAAGCCGCGATCCACGGATCGAGCGGCTCCAGGGCGTCGATCGCTACGAACTCGGGGATCCAGGAATTGCCGATCTGCGCGAGATCCGGGGTGGATTCGCCCACGAAGGCGGTCAAGAGCTTCTCGTGGGCCGCCGTAAAGGGGATCTGCTGGAGCTCGACCTTGACACCGGGATTACGCCGCTCGAATTCCGGGAGAAGCTCGGCCACGACCTCCCCCTCCCGTCCCAGGCCCCACAGCTCGAGCGTGACCGTCCCCGCCTCCGGGCGGGCGCACGAGGTAAAAACAACCAGCAGCAGCAAGATCAATATTGTAGAGACGCCCCGTGGGGCGTCTCCGAGGCGGCGGAACCGCTCCGAAAACGAAGACGTGCCGCGGGGCGTCCTGTCCGTCCGGGCCGTCCTCTCCGATCCGGAGACGCCCCACGGGGCGTCTCTACAATGGGAGGGGACCGGTAAACTCATTACGGAGCAGCCTCCTCGAGCCAACCGCCCGTGAAGCCCGCGCGCCGCAAGCCCTGCACGATATAGGGATTCTTCTTCATCGTGTTCCACACGAGGCCGCTCCGGTGGTTCTCCATCATCGCCACGATCGGCCCCTGGTCGATCCCCAGATAATCCTTGTCGAACCAGCCCACGCCGGGTACGACGCGGCCGTGCTGGAGGCGGACGCCGGTCAACGTGAACGTCGGATTGAAGGCGTCGACGAAGCCGTACTCCTGCACGAGGTCCTTGCCCCAGCGGCGATGCATCTCCTCGATCGCCGGGATCACGATCTCCGGGGCAAAGGCGATGGACGACGCCGCGGCCGTGGGGACGATCGTGCCGTCGTCGCGCACGTCCCGCGTGGAGGCCCCGCGCGCCCAGTAGGTGTGGAAGGTGCGCTTCTTGCCGTCGATGGTAAAAGTGCCGTCCACCGGGCCGTCGCTGGCCGTCAATCCCCAGACGTTTTCCCCGTAGCCCTTCCACCCCTGGGGATTGTCAATCGCGTAGGCACGCTGGGAGTAGGTGGCCCGGCGGGAGTTCTCGAAATAATCGATTCCCTTGCCGCGCATGTAGGCGTCCTGAATGCCTCGGAAATCGATCCACACGTGGGAGTACTGGTGGCCGAAGAGGGGCTCGAAGGCCACATGCTCGTAGCCATAGAAAGTGCCCCAGTCGTTCGTTTCCGTGTACGCCGTCCAGGCCGCGGGATCGATCGGGTGCGTGGGCGAGCCGAGCGCCAGGATGTAGAGGATCATCGACTCGTCATATCCACGCCAGTCGTAGGTGTTGAAACCCTTTTCCGGCCACCAGGCGTGGGAGACGACGGGCGGCCGGACGAGGAAGAAGCTCCAGTCCACTCGCAGGTAGAGGCGGTCGGCGAGCTCCCGGATCTCCTTCTCTTCCGGGTGGTCGCCGTCGTAGTAGGACTGGCAGAAAAGGACCCCGGCGAGGAGCAGAGAGGTATCGATCGTCGACAGCTCGACCTGTTCGAAGCGCTCGCCGGTCTTCATATTCAGGAAGTGGTAGAAGAAACCTTTGTGTCCGATGGTGCCCCGCGGCTCCGGCCCCTGCGGAGCGTTGGCCAGGAAGCGGAGCGTTTCGAGCACCCGCTGCCGGGCCTGGTCCCGGGTGACCCAACCCCGCTCGGCGCCGATGGGATAGGCGGTCAGGCCGAACCCCACCGCGGCCACGCTCGAAAACGACTCCGTGGGCCAGCGGTCGGGCACCAGCCGGGTCTTGGGGTCCGCGGTGTCCCAGAAGAAGCGGAAGGTTTTTTCGTGGATGTCATCGACCAGGGCTTCGGCGCCAGGACCGGCCGGTGCCGGCGGCTCCGCAGGCGGCCGTTGGACGGGCGCTGCGCAGCTCCCCCCGAACAGCGCGACGAAGAGGAGAGAGGCGAGCGCCCGTCTGCGACGCACGATCTAGAACCCTACCCGAACGCCGCCCTGGAGCCGGCGGGTGTTGAACTCGCAGTTGGGCTCACCCAGGCGCGGGTTGGTGGCCGGCAGCCGCGGGACGGAGCTTTCGAAGCAGCTCCCGTTGTCGAAGTCGAAGACGTTGAACCCTTCGGCGATCAGGCTGACCCGCACGGCGTCGGCGATCGGCGGCGCCTGCCACTCCAGGCGCAGGTCGACGCTGCGATAGGCCCAGGCGTCCGGAATGATGAAGTCCTTCTTTTCCGGCCGGCCCTCGTTCCACCGCACCCGGAAAGGCGCCGTCGAGTCGTCGAAGAGGGTGAACGGCAGACCCGAGCCGAGCGTGATGATGGACGAGAGCTGGAAACGGGCCGGCAGCGCCACCGTCCCGCTCATCACCAGCCGGTGCCGTTCGTCGTTGCTCCCCGGGAAGCGGTAGAAGCTGTCGGGGTTCAGATAGTCGAACGCGCCGAAAGCGACTCCCTCGCCGGGGTTGTCGGTGCCGGTCTGCTCGGCTTCGGCATACGTGTAGGCGAGGTTGAAGCCCCAGCGGCCGTCCGCGCTGATCGGCCGGTCGAGGGTGAGGAAGATGCCGTCGTACCAGGTGCGCCGCGAGGTCGACGTGTAGAACGCGCGCGCGTAGCCCGGAATCG
>DATEIO010000170.1:0-18157 GCA_035278895.1 Thermoanaerobaculia bacterium
AACCTGGGTGGACGAGCGCTCCGAAAAGCAGCGCACGCCCTGGCAGTTCAGCGGCAAGGAGATGGACGAGGAGACCGGCCTCAACTACTTCGGCTTCCGCTACTACGACGCGCGCCAGAGCCAGTGGATCAACCCCGATCCGATCCTCGACGAGCTGCTCGACACGAAGAAGCTTGCGCGCTCCGACCTCTCAGACGGTGCCTTCTACCTCCCGGGGCACGTCTACGGCTACGTCGCGAACAGCCCGACGAACCTGGTCGACCCGAACGGGTTGTTGAGGATGGCTGCCAATTATGTACAGGCCGCCGGGGTACCTTTACCCCGGCGACCGGCACGCAACTTTATACTGCGGGCGCAACATAGGGAGAGGTTCATACAAAATTGGATGTTGGCACACGACGGGCATGTGAACCGCTACGGGGTGGCGATCTTGAGGGGGAGAAACGCCCGCATAAACAGAGCGGCCGCAATCGATTTAGGGCGGTGGGCTGTGATGCGAAAAAACATCGCCTCTGCTGAGCTCGAGCTCGATAATCAGCCAGGAGTCGTCCAGAGGTTTTTCGCTGTCAGCGGGTATAGTCGCCGTTTGCCCGGTGTTCCCCTTCGCCCAGGGAATCGTCGTCAGTTCCAGCCGAATGTACAAGACGGCGCGAGCCATTCGGAGGTAAAGTTGTTCGAGCATGTTGCGGCCGGGCTCCAGCCGGGTTCTGGTGGCAGACTCCGGATCTATTCGCCACGGCCGGTCTGTCGCTCGTGCCTTGGAGTGGTGCAGCAATTTAACCAGAGATTCCCTAATATCTCGGTAGAAGTCTGGGAACGTTGAGCTGGGGCCTGGAAAGGCCTGAGGGACACCAAGGACACCAACGACACCAAGGACGTGGTTTTCTCCATCCTTTGATGTCCCTGCTGTCGTTGGTGTCCGTGCTTCGACTTTTCTGCCCCGCAGGCTCCTAGACTAGCGGACAACGCGCCGGGAATTCCCCCCTTTCCGCCGGAGTTTTCCCCCGAGAGACATCTTAACCGGAGGCTCCCATGTCGATCCGATCCGTCAAGTCCCTATCCCAGTCCACTCCGACTCTTGAGGGCGCCGGCGTCCGCCTGCGGCGGGCGTTCGGATTCGGGGAGACGGGGGATTTCGATCCCTTCCTGCTGCTGGACGATTTCCGCAACGACCGGCCGGAGGACTACCGGGCGGGATTTCCCTGGCATCCGCACCGCGGGATCGAGACGATCACCTACGTGCTCGCGGGGACCGTGGAGCATGGCGACAGCCTCGGCAACCAGGGCGCGCTCGGCGCCGGGGACGTGCAGTGGATGACCGCCGGGCGCGGCATCATCCACCAGGAGATGCCCCGGGGCGACGAGGCGGGCCGGATGCACGGGTTCCAGCTCTGGGCGAACCTCCCGTCCTCTCTCAAGATGACGGCGCCGCGCTACCAGGACGTCCGCGGCACCGACATTCCGGAGGTCACGGATGACGACGGCACCCGGGCGCGCGTGATCTGCGGCAGCTTCTGGGGTGCGACCGGGCCGGTGGACGGCATCGCGGCCGAGCCCCGCTACCTCGATATCTGGGTTCCGCCGGGCCTGAAAAAGAGCCTCCCGGTCGAGACCACGCGCCACGCCTTCGCCTACGTCTTCGCGGGCTCGGGCCGCTTCGCCAACGCCTCGTCCCCCCGCGGAGTGCTCCACGAGGCGGTGGATGGCACCGAAGCCCTGAGCTGGGAGCCCGCCGGGGACCGGTCGCTCCTCGTTTTCGACCGGGGGGACGAGGTCGTGGTGCAGGCGGGGGAGAGCGGAATCCGTTTCCTCCTGGTTTCGGGCAAGCCGCTGGGGGAGCCCGTGGCCTGGCACGGCCCGATCGTGATGAACACCCGCGCGGAGATCGCAGAGGCGATGGCCGATCTCCGGGCGGGGACGTTCCTGCGCGAGGGGTGAGCCTCGGGCTCCCTGGGCCTGCCTCAGGGATTGACGATCACGTTCCCCGGCCGGCGTGGGGGATCGTTGCGGGGGCGCTCGGCCACGGCGGGGTTGTCACGGAACGCGGGTGCCAGCTCGGCGTTGATGGCGGCCCACTCGGGGTCCTCATCCTCCGACGCGACGATTGCCCCGATCGGGCACTCGGGCTGGCAAAGAGCGCAGTCGATGCAGGCGTCGGGATCGATGATCATGAACTCCTGGTCCATGTAATCGCCCGGATGGATGCAGTCCACCGGGCAGACGGAGACACAGGTCGCGTAGCGTTCACCCAGGCACTTTTCCGTGATGACGTAAGCCATTCGACGCTCCTCTCGCGGTTGGTTGGGACAACCACTCTATCTTACCTCCTTATGGCTTGACGAACTGCGTCGGGCCATAGACGGCCGCGGCGCACGAGGGGTCGAGGCCCTGGACCGAGGCGCGGTCGATGAAGTTGCCGACCAGGTGGTCCATACACTCTCCGCCGCCGCCGTGACTGCCGCGCGGGACGACCACGTGCAGGCGGTTCGTCATGAAGCGCGAGGCCTTTTCTGCGCCCTCCGGCGGGGTGACCGGGTCGCGCTCGCCGGAGATCAGCAGCACGGGCACGTCCGAGCGGACCGGTTGGTGGAAGTCCGCTGGCACCTTGCCGCGCGGCCAGATCTCGCAGACCGCTTTCTGCTGGCGGACGCGGTAGTCGCCCAGGTACGTTCCCGCGACGTTTTCACGGATCATCTCTTCGGTGATGAACGGCAGGTCCTCGGCGCAGGTGACTGAGGAGCCCATTCCCAGGTCGAGGCCTTCGGCGACGTTCAGCCGGCGCCCGATCGCCATCTGGACGAGCGGCTCCAGGTCGCCCTGGGCGGCTTTGCGAAGTTGCAGGGGCAGATTCGCCCCCGCCGGGCCATACATCAGGAAGCGGAGGCCCTCGGCCACCAGGCCCCAGGTCGGCCGCACCGGCTGCCGCTCGCCAGTTGCCTCGTTGGTGACGGTCACGGTCACGCCCTCGTCGATCCGTTTTTTGACCGCGGCCAGATCCGCCTTGGTGTCGGGGTAGGCGGCCCGGCAATCGGGCTGCGAGGCACACTCGGCGAGCAGCAGGTCGAGCGCCCGCTGGCCGGCGGCGGCGTGCCCCAGGGGAATGTACGAGTCGGGCTGGGCCACGCCGATGAGCACCACGCTTCTCACCGTCTCCGGATACCGGCGCCAGTACACCTGGGCCGTGCGCGTGCCATACGAGCCGCCGTTCAGGTTGATCTTGCCGTAGCCGAGCCACTGGCGGACCTCGTTGACGTCGTCCACGAAGGCGGCCGTGGTGTACTGGGCGAGATCCGCAACCTTCTCCAGCTTCTCGCGGCACTTCTTGACCGCGTCGACCGGAAACAGATCCCCGGCGGCGAGGCGGAGGTCGACCGGCTCGCCATAGAGGGAGCAGTGGAGCGGATTCGACCGGCCGGTGCCGCGCTGGTCGATCAGCACGATGTCCCGCTTCTGACGCAGTCCTCTCTGGGCCATTCCGCCGGCCGCTCCGGTGATCGCCTGCCCCGGGCCGCCGCCGAATACGAAGACCGGGTCGGGCTGCTTGTCCGGTCCCAGGGCCGGCAGGATGACGATATGGAGGCCGATCTTCCTTCCCTTCCGGGTCTCGCGGTTCTCCCAGACCGGGTAGGTGGCGCACAGCACCTCCTGGTCGGCACTCGGCACCCGGCACGGGTGAGGCTTGACCTCGACCGCCTCGACCGGGCCAGGGCGGGATGGCGCTTGGCCGTGGGCCGGCGCGGCGGCCCATGAGAAGGGAAGGCTCAGGGAGAGAAGGGCGGCGGCTCGGATCGACCAGTTCTTCATCAAGAGAGTCCTCCTGCGTAGGATCTTTTCTTTCCTAACGAACCGTCGATCCTTTTGTTTCACTTCATTGCATCCGGCCAGAGGTCGATCAGGAGATGGAGGACGAGAGGGATCAGGGCGACGAGGAGGAGGCTCAGGACCTTGCCGGAGACATCCTGATCCCGCCGGACCTCCGCCCGGATCTCTTCCAGATCCCGGCGCATCGCGCGGTCGGACTGCTCCATTTCGCGGGCCAGGGAATCGAGGCTCTCCTGGAAGCGGACCAGGGCGGTTTCATTCGACTGAGCGAGAACCTGCTGCAGCGTGCTGCCGCCGCCCGATTCGCGCCGGCTCAGCACCGCGTTGGGGAGCGGCTGATCGCCGGGCGATTCCGGGGCCGCCTCCTTCGCGAGCTCCGCCCGGAGCTCGGCAAGGATCTCGGCTTTCAAGCGGGTGCGGGACTCCGCGAGCGCGCTCTCCAGCCGGGCGGCCGAAAGCCGGTTCTCCTCCAGCCGCGACCTCCGCTCGAAGAGTTGGAGGTAGAGCGCCATCGCGGTCGCCAGCAAAGCGACCGTGGCGAGAATCACCTTCCAGGAAGACCCCAGGGATCGTTTCTGCATGCAGAGCTCCTGTCGGCCGCCCTTGGCCGGTCAACGGATGGGAGGAGAGGAGGCCCGGGTCGTGGCGCGAATCGCGTCGATGACGTGACGGATGTCGTAGCCGATGACAATGCCCGAGTTGGCTCTCGTGTAAAGGTCGTTGTAGGCCCGCGCCCCGGGGTCGTCGAGATTCTTTTTCTTGAGCACCGGCAGCGCTTCGTTCCGGTAGCCGCGCACGACCCCGGCCACGCGGAAGCTTTTGCTCGCAGCGTGCCAGAAGACGATCGGACCGCCGGAGAAGCCCGGATTGTTCTGGCCGTCGAGATAGAGGACGTTCGCCTCCGGGTCCCGGTCGTCCAGGGCCGAGACGATTCCGCTTTTGAGAAAGGGGAGCTCGCCGAATCCAGGGGGAACCGGCGCCGAGACCGAGCTCCCCAGGCCGAAGGGATAACCGAGGAAGTAGACCTGTTGGCCGAGCGTCAGCCCTCCGGAGGAGGGCTCGAGAGGGAAGGTGATCGTCACCGGCCGGCCCAGATCGAGGGCGGCGGCGTCCACGGCCGCTTGGGATGGATAGATGGCGCGTGCCCTCACCCGGCTCCACCGGCCCTCGATCCAGAGCTCGACCTCTCCTTCGCTTCCGAAGCCCTCCAGGAGATGCCGGGCGGTGATCAGGTACTGCTTTCCGTCGACCTCGATCGTGAACGCCGAGCCGGTCGAGGTGGCGGTTTTGAGCCGGAGGACGCGAAAGAGCACGTTCGAGGTCGGAACCTGCGCCCACGCGCCAGCCCCGGTAAGGCACAACACCATCAGGATCAATAGGGCTTTCATCCTCATGGGGCGTCATGCTATCCCACCTCGAATTGCATTCCGCCCGGGGCGGGTTGACCGTGATCCGGCCAGGAGATACGCTGAAACCAGGCGTGCAGGGCGCCTCCCGTCCGCGGAGAGGACCGAGTCCACCTGACCGACGTTTGACAAGGTTCCCACGAACCTCCTTTTCGCCCGATGCCAGCGGACCCCGGGCAGCGACACGAAGGAGGTCCGTCCATGGCCGATCGCCACTTTCCCGTCCGTCCCAACCTCGATCAACTCAAGCACCAGGCCAAGGATCTGCTCCGCGAGATCCGGCGAGGCAATCCGTCCGCGAAGCTGGCCGATGCACAATTCGCGCTGGCCAGGAGCTACGGCCTGCCGAACTGGCCGCGCCTCGTGCTCGCCTGCCTTCTGGCCGACGCGATCTGGCGCGACGACGTCGGCGCCGTTCGCGAGCTGGTGTTGAAACATCCCCGGCTGCTCCATGAAAACGCGCGGGGTGTGGAAAAGTGCAACTGGGGTCCGCCGATGTCCTATGCCGCGAACCTTGGGCGGGACGGGATCATCGCAAGGCTTCGCGAGCTTGGCGCGGAGGACCTAAATTTCGCGTTCGATCGGGCGTGTCTCCAGGGCCGGATCGACACCGCCCGGCAGTTGGTCGCGATGGGCGCACGCCCAGGGCTCGATTCCGTGATGGGGCCGGCGGAGACGCAGAATGGCGCGGGTCTCGCGTTTCTGCTCGAGCTCGGCGCCGAGATCAGTGACGAGAAGGGCGACCGGCTCGCGCCCATCGCCACGGTCCTCCAGACCTATTGCCGCAACCCCCAAGGGAAGCACCAGTGCCTCGAGCTGTTCGCCCGTCACGGCATCGATTTGCCGGACACGCCGCCGATGGCCGTGCACCGCGGCCGCATCGATCTCCTCGAAGAGCATCTGCGCCGGGACCCCGGGCTGTTGTCCCGCACCTTTTCACACGAGGAGATCTATCCGCCCGAGTTGGGGTGCCATGCCGATCCGTCGCTCGCGCTGCACGGAACGCCGCTCGCGGGCACGACCCTGCTGCACCTCTGTGTGGACAACGACGAGATCGAGATCGCGCGCTGGCTCCTCGGGCATGGAGCGGACGTGAACACGAAGGCCGAGATCGATGCCGAAGGCTTCGGTGGGCACACGGCGTTGTTCGGGTGCGTGGTCTCGCAGACGTTCCGCACGGGGTTGCGGCGGGACGACGGCTTCGCCCGCTTACTGCTGGATCACGGGGCCGATCCTGACGTCCGGGCCTCCTTGCGGAAGCGGTTGAGGTTCGTCGAGGATGAGACGCTGCACGAGTACCGCGACGTCACGCCGCTCACCTGGGGCGAGCGGTTTCACGATCAGACCTGGGTGAACCGGCCGGCGATGCGGTTGATCGCCAAGCGGGCTCTATAATCTTTCGATCAGGAAGGACACCGTTGGTCTCCGTCTTCATCTCCTATGCCCGCAGAGACGCCTCGGAGCTGGCGCACCGTCTCTTTATCGATTTGCAGGAGGCGGGATTCGATCCGTGGCTCGACGTCTCGGCGATCGAAGGCGGCGCTTGGTGGACCGAGGAGATCGAGAAGGCGATCGACGGCTGCGAATTCCTGCTCGCCCTGTTGAGCACCGGGTCGATGCTCTCTCAGGTCTGCCGGGCGGAGCAGATGCGAGGCCTTCGAAAAGGGAAGCGCGTCATCCCTCTTCTTATCCAGGCCGGTACCGACTGGCCGCTCCATTTCGAAGGTGCAAATTACCGCGACTTCTCTGGGTCGGCACTGTACGAAGAGGCGCTCGCCACGCTCCTCGAAGACTTGAGGACCGGGCGGACCGGGCCGCCGTTCGGCTTGCCCGCAAACCGCAGGCACCCGCTTCAAACCGCTCCGGGCCTGAAATTTTTCGTGCCCCGGCCGAAGGAGTTGGAGGAGCTGCGGCGGGCCGTGATGAGCGAAGGAGGCCCTTGGCAGATCGCGCTCACGGCTCTGGGAGGAATGGGAGGGATCGGCAAAACCACGCTGGCAGCCGCCTTGTGCCGCGATGAAGTGATCCTCGACGCCTTCCCGGACGGGGTGCTCTGGGTGACGCTGGGCCGCGAGCCGGTCGACCTCGCCGCCAAAATCCGGGTGATCGGCCAAGCGCTCGGGGATCCCGCCGGACTGTATGACACCCTCGATTTGGCCGTCAGCCGCCTGCGGTCGCTCCTGCGGGAGCGGTCGGTGCTTCTCGTGCTCGACGACGTGTGGGAGGCCGACCACGTTCGCCCCTTCCAGGTCGAAGCCCCGTTCAGCCGGCTCCTGATCACCTCTCGCAGCGCCAGCATCGCGCTGTCCCTCGGAGCGCAGCCGGTGAAGCTCGGAGCTCTGACCCCCGAGCAGGCGCACCGGCTTCTGCGCGAGCGGGCCGGGCGCGACGATCCGGCGATCGAAGCGATCACATCGCGGCTCGGCTATCACCCTCTGGCGCTCCGGCTGGCCGGAGCCTCGCTCTACGCAGGCATGTCCGGGCAGGACTGGCTCAAGGATTTTCAGAAGGTTTCCGAAATCAGGATCGACCGCTATTCGACCGCTCGCGACGAGAACCTCGAAGTCTGTTTCGACCTGAGCCTGCAGAGGGTTTCGGAAGCGGACCGCATCTTCTATGGGGCACTCGGATGTTTTCCGGAAGGCTCAGAGGTTCCTCTCGCCGTGGCCGGCAGGCTCTGGCAGCGGATCGATCCGAAGCTCCAGGACCGGGAGGTCCGGCAAGTGGCCGTCGCCCTGGCCCGAATGGCTCTCCTCGATCTCGATCCCCAGGACCGGATCTCCATGCACGACCTCCTGCGCGGCCATGCCCGAGAACGGACTGGCGCACGGTCTCGCGAGGAGCTTCACCGCGACCTCCTGCGCGCCTGCAACCCTGAAGCGGCCCCCTGGTCGAGCCTCCCGGATGACGGATACCTCTACGAGCATCTGGTCTGGCATCTGGAAAAGGCTGAAGGTGCCGAAGCAATCCACGCGCTGTTGGAAGAGGAGGAGGACAGTGGCAACGGCTGGTTCCTGGCGCGGACGCGCGCGGGCCAGACCGCTGGGTATCTGAGCGACGTCGAGAGGGCGTGGTCCTTCGCGGCGGAGGCGGATGAACGGGTGGCCTCGACCGGGGAGGAGGCGCCCGAGATCGGCCGCGAGGTCCGGTACGCGCTCTGCCGGTCGAGCGTCTTCAGCCTCTCGGCCGACTACCCGCCGGAGATCCTGCGGGCGCTCGTCGAGCGCGGGGTGTGGAGCCCGGATCGCGCGGCCGCCTATGCGCTTCAGATCCCCGATCCGGAGCAACGGGCCTCCTCGCTCGTGGAGCTCGCCCCTCTGGAGTCGGGAGAACGGTCTGCGACCCTCCTGCGCGAGGCGCTCTCCTCCATCGAAAAGGTGGAGAGCCGCTATTGGCGGGACGAGCTGTGCAAGGCAGCGCTGCGCCAGCTCGCCCGGTCAGGGTTCCCCGGAGAAGCGGTGCGGGCCGCCGGCTCTTTCGCTCCCTCCCATCGGTACCTGCTCGCAGCTCTGATCCCTGAAATTCGGGACGAAGCCCTACTGGACGACGTCTTCCGGACAGCTCTCCAGGAAGACGCATACAGCCGGATGGGCTTGTTGCGGCCTCTGCTGGCCCAGGCGCCGCACCTGCGGGACCAGCTCGTCCAGGCCGTGCTGGCTACGGCCCGCGAGCTGCCCTCCTCCGGGTTTCTGCAAGCGGTTTCTCTGGTGGAGATGCTGCCCTACCTGTCCCCTGGGCAGGTTTCCGAGCGGCTTCCCGAGGTGGCCGCCGCGGTGTTTGCGACCCTGTCGACGGAGCTTGTCCACCGGCTCCTAGAGTTGGCCCCTTTTCTGTCCGCCTCACCGTCCCTTCTCGAAAAAGCTTTTACCGAGGCGGAAAAATTGTTTTTTCCGGACGAGCGGGCCCGGGTTGTCGCAGCGCTCGCCCCTTGTCTGGAGGCCACCGAACGAGAGAGCCGGCTGGAGGACCTGGTCGCCTACACCCGTTCTTTCAGATGGCTCGAGAATCGACCCCTGGCTTTCGCCATTCTGGCCGAGCAGCTGCCGGGCCAGCGCGAAGCTCTGTTCCAGGAGTCGCTCGAGAGCCTGAAGCGGCTCGACGATCGGGAGCGGCGGACGGGCCTCGAAGATCTGGCAGGCCGGCTTCCCGAGCCTCTCCTGGAGCGCGCCTGCAAGCTGGCGGAGGGAATTTCGAAAGAGGAGGAACGACACGCCGCGCTCAAGACCCTCCTCGAGCAACGCCCGAGCAGCACCGTTCTGGCTCTGGTGAGTCAAGCCGCCCGCCGGCTGCCGAGCGCCGCGTTGCGCGCGAATTTGCTGGGAAAGCTCGCGGAAAGCCTGAACGAGACCGACCGGGCGGAGATCCTCGAGGAGGCGCTCGAAGCCGCTCGAGCCATCGGCAGCCGTTACGACAGAGCGTTGGCCGAGCTCGACCTGCTCCCTCTCGACCCGCAAAGGGCCGAGGAAATCGCCGAAAACATCTTCCGCTCTGCGTTGGAAGCTCGTGACTGGCAAGGCGCCGATCTTCTGGAAAAGCTGGCCCGCCTCTCTTCGGAGCCTCTGCGGCGGCGCATCCTCGAGGCCGGGCTTGGGTGGGATGACCTTGAATTGCGCCGGGGTTTCCTGGCCACGATCGCTCCCGTCTTGTCGCCGGATCTCTTGAGACGGCTCGCCGCCGCCGCCGGCCGCATTCAGGATGCCGCGGTCATTCGACACATACAGTCCTGTTTTCAGGAGCTGGCGGTCTTGTCGGAGCCCTCTCCGGAGCCGGAAGGAGGCGGGAGCCCGCCGGTCTTCCTGCTGCGGGCATTTCTGAAGGAACTGGTCTCCGACCGGACGGCGGCCGAGACCGTCCGAGTGATCGCAGGGGTCCTGGCGCGCGCCGGCTGTGGCCGGGACGCCTTGAGCGCGGTGATCCGGATTTCCCCCCTGCACCTCTCCACGCAAGCGGCGGCTCTCGGAGAGATCCTTCCCCGGTTGCCGGAACCTCTCGTCACCGAGCTCGGGGATTGGCTCCGTGGGCTCGCCCACTCGGCGTATCGGATCGAGCTCCTCGTGCCGCTTCTCAGACATCGGCCAAGCGATCCGCTCCTCGAGGAGGCACTCGAGACGTCTCGTGCCGTAGACCTGGAATGGGAGAGAGCCACAAGCTTCGCCAGGTTGGCTTCCTGTATTGAGGGAGCCCGCCGGGAGACTCTCGTGAACGAGGCGTTCCAGATCGTGATCAACGATCCGTCGCTGATCGCTGCCGCGGAGGCCTTGAAGGATCTCGCGGGGCATCTCACGGAGGAACAGCGGCGGCAGGTGCTTGCGTTCCTGCAGCTTGCGGAGAGGACAGAGCATTCCGCGGCGGCGCTTCTGGCCCTCGCGCCCTATTGTGAGCTCCGGGTGCTGGAGAAGGCCCTTCACGCTGCCAGTCAGAGCTTGGACAAGCCCGAACGCGCGGAGCTCCTGGCCTCCCACATTCATCGGTTCGAAAACGCCGAGATGCGCAGGCGCCTCACCGAGGAGGCCTTGCGGGTCGCTCGTTCGCTGGGGGAGCACGCCCTGCGCGCCGAAGCCCTGTTGCTCTGCGCTCTGGAGATGGATGGCGAGGCACGGTATCTGGTGCTCGAGGAGGCGCTGACCGCCGCTCTTCAGGAAACGGAGTGGTGGAAAATGGGGCTCCTGAGCAGTCTCGTTCCCCACCTGTGCTTCCTTCCCCGCTCGCTGCTGTTCAGGATCTGGAAGGACGCGCTGGCCCGCTCCGCAGCCAGGGTCCGCAGAGATCTGGTTTCGGACCTGCAGCCATTGCGATTCCTGATCTACCAGCTCGGCGGTACCAGCGGGTTGAAAGCTGTGAGCCAGGCGCTGGAGGATGCCGCCCGCTGGTGGCCGTAGCCCGTCCGGGTTGATTTTCGAGCGGGGAGGGACGGAGTTGAAAAGCGGAGGGCGTTCGCACGCCCTCCGCTCCGTGATGGTGGGTTCGTTACTCCGAATCCGGCAGGCAGAGGTAGGTGCCGACCTGGGTGCCGTCCACGAAGTTCTCGTTGATGCGCGACAGGCACTCGTTGATCTCGGCGGGAGTGAACGGGCTCGACAGGCCGGCGAGAATGGCGTTGGCCTCGTTCAGGACCGCGCCCACCGACATGCCGCTGCAGTAGCTCGTCGCGTCGCAGACCACGAGCCTGCGCAGCGTATAGTCGCTCGCTCCGAAGCTCGCGTCACACTGATCGAATCCGGTCGAGAGCGTCAGCGCCACGAGCTGGCCCGCCAGCACGCCGGCTTCCGTGGAGGTCGGATCGGTGTGATTCTGGAACAGGGAGGCCGCCGTGCCACCCTGGGGCAGGAAGGCTTCCACCGCGCTGCTGCTCGAGAAGGTCGCCGTGTAGCCGGCCGCGTCGCCGGCCGTGAGCCCATCGGGGAAGCAGGTGGCGAAATGGCTATCCCGGTAGCAGCCCGGATTGCCGCCTTTGCAGGAGGTGCCCCAGCCGCCCTGGGTCTGCGTGCGGAAGTCGCCCGGCTGGATCACGGGAGGAGGAGCGCAGCACTGGATCGTGTAGCCGAAGTAGGTGGCCCAGTTGGCGCCGGGGAAGCCCGAGCCGGAGCCCCACCCGGTCTCGCGCGCGGTCACGCCGCCGTTGCCGTCGAGCTGCACCACCACGGCGTGGGCGGCGATGACGAGCGAGGTCGAGCCGCAGGTGAAACGGTCGAGGCCCAAGGTGACGGCAAGCTGGTCGAGGGAGAAGGTGTAGACGTCGGACGTGACGGACGGATCGTAGGTGCGCTTGTAGGGGAAGTTGCCGACTTTCGGATTGCCCGACTTCGTCTGCGGGATGCCCGCCAAGGAGGTGGCGATCGCCAGATGGGTTTCGGTGAGATGCCAGCCGTTGCTGGTGGAGAATTCGACGTACAGGTTCGAGGCGTCGTTCGAAACCGTGACCGTGCCGGCGTTCGTGGTCTGCCCGGCGTACAGGGTCGTCACGGTGGCGGTGCCGCACACGTCGGCGGCCAGGGCGGGTCCGGCCAGCGCAAGGAGCGCGAGCAGGGCCAGGGATGCAGCGAGGTGACGTCGAAACATGGGTCCTCCCTTTCAGAGACAAAAAGGTCACAAAATCCCGGCGTGCGGGGCCACTCCCCGGCGTCCGGAAACACTCCGCTGGACGAAGTCCGGGCCGGGAGCTCACGCGCAAGGCGCAGCCCGAAGCCCCACGACTTCGTTCAGGGGATTCAATTCCGAGTTTCCAAAGAAACTAGCACAGTTTTTTTCGAAAGAAAAGAGGAACAGGCAATGAAAGCGTACGTCGTCCAGGAGCCCTTCGGTTTCCCGGCTCTCCAGTTGACGGAGCGTCCGGATCCGCAACCCGGGCCCGGGCAGGTTCTCGTTCGAATCCGGGCGGTCTCGCTCAACTACCGGGATCTCCTCGTCGTCAAGGGTGTCTGGCGGCCGGCGTCGCCGCGGATTCCCGCGTCGGATGGCGTGGGAGAGGTTGTGGCCGTGGGCGAAGGGGTGACGCGGGTGCGGACCGGGGACCGCGTGGCCGGCATCTTCCTGCCCGGGTGGATCGACGGGGAGGCCACGCCGGAGAGGCTGCGCGTGCCGTCGCTCGGAGGTGTGGGGACGGACGGGGTGCTGGCCGAGCTCGTGGTTTTCGAGGAGGAGTCGGTGGTGCGGGTTCCGGATCACCTTTCGGACGTTGAGGCCGCGACGCTGCCGCTCGCGGGGGTGACCGCGTGGCACGCGACCGTCTGGAGGAGCGGCGTGAAGCAGGGAGATACGGTGCTCGTGCAGGGCACGGGCGGCGTCTCCCTCTTCGCTCTGCAGTTCGCCCGGATGGCCGGCGCCACGGTCCTGGTGACCTCGAGCAGCGACGAGAAGCTCCGGCGCGCCCGCGAGCTCGGTGCCGCGCACGGTATCAACTACAGAGACTCTCCCGACTGGGACGAGCGGGTGCTCGAGATCACCGCGAACCGGGGGGTGGACCACATCGTCGAAGTCGTCGGAGGAGAGAACCTGAACCGGTCCCTCCGCGCCGTGCGGATGAGCGGCACGATCAGCGTGATCGGTCTCCTGGGGGGCACGAGCGCGCCGGTCGAGACCTTCGGGTTCGTCGAGAAGAACGTGCGCCTGCACGGCATCCTCGTCGGCTCCCGCGAGATGTTCGAGGAGATGAACCGGGCCGTCGCACAGCACAAGCTCACGCCGGCGGTCGATCGCGTGTTCGGTTTCGAGGAGGCGAGAGAGGCTCTGCGGTACCTGGAGACCGGGGCGCACTTTGGAAAGGTTTGCATTCATCTGCCGTGAGGGCCTTTCACGGCCCTCACGGCTTTGGCCTCTCCTTCTACGCAACCGCGTCGCGGCGGCTCTTCAAGAGCGACGCCACGATCGAGGTGGTGAGGATCGCCGCGATGATCCCCAGAGAGACGGAGGACGGGATCTTATAGAAGTCCACCAGGGTCATCTTGACGCCGACGAAGACCAGCACCGCGGAGAGGCCGAGCTTCAGGTAGCTGAACTTCTGCATGACCCCGGCGAGCACGAAGTAGAGAGAGCGCAGGCCGAGGATCGCGAAGACGTTCGAGGTGTAGACGATGAACGGATCGTCGGTCACCGCGAAGATGGCGGGGATCGAGTCCACCGCGAAGACCAGGTCCGTGGTCTCGACCAGGACGAGGACGAGGAAGAGCGGGGTCGCCGCCCAGCGTCCCGCCTCCCGCACGAAGAAGCGGTCCTCCCGGTATTCCCGGGTGACGGGGATCAGCCGCCGCACCAGCTTCAGCACCGGATTTTTTTCCGGGTGCATCTCGGCGTTCCGGAAGATCGCCATCTTGACGCCGGTCACGATGAGGAAGGCGCCGAAGACGTAGATGATCCAATGAAACTTGGCGAGCAGCGCCGCTCCGGCCAGGATGAAGCCCGCGCGCATGACGAGGGCGCCCAGGATGCCCCAGAACAGCACCCGGTGCTGGTAGGCCGGCGGCACCGCGAAATAGCCGAAGAGCAGGGCGAAGACGAAGATGTTGTCGACCGAAAGCGACTTTTCGATGAGGTACCCGGTGAAGAACTGGATCGCGGGCTCGCTGCCCCGGAACCAGTAGATGCCGAGGTTGAAGAGCAGGGCGAGACCGACCCAGACGACGCTCCAGGCGGTCGCTTCCTTCAAGGAAACCTCGTGCGATTTGCGGTGGAAGACCCGGAGGTCCAGGGCGAGCATGGCGAGGACGAAGAGGTTGAACCCCGCCCAGAGCCAGAGAGACGTGTCGGACATGAAGCCTATCTCCTGTTTGAAGACAGGCCGTGGGAAACGGCGAAACTCCCCACGGCACACTGGGTGTCGTGGTGGTCTCGCCGGAGCGCGGAAGCGTTCCTGAACGGCCGGAGGGCTCGAAACCCTCGTGCTGACGGCCGTCCGGCCCAGAAGAGTCTGGGGGGCTACTCCCCACCGATTGAAGACGAATTAAACACGAATCAAGATTCGTATGTCAAGAGAGGTTAGTGCCCGGTTCTCGCCCGTCCCGCCGCCGGAGACGGTACAATGCGCGCCGGGGTCGCTCGGCATGCGCTATCTGGGAATCGACTTTGGCGAGGCGCGGATCGGTCTGGCCCTTTCGGACCCGGAGGGGCGCTTCGCCGTGCCGCTCAGGACGCTGCCGCGGCAGAACGACCGGGCGGCGGCGCGGGAGATCGCGGAGATCGCCCGGGCCGAGGGGGTGGAGCGGCTGGTGCTGGGGGAGCCCGTGGGACTGGACGGCACGCGGGGGGAGGCGGCCGAGCGGGTGCGCCGGTTCGGGAAGAAGCTCGAGACGGCGAGCGGGCTGCCGGTCGAGCTGATCGAGGAGGCGCTGACCAGCGTGGCCGCGGACGAGCGGCTGCGCGAGGCCGGGGTGGACACGCGGAAGAACCGCGCCCGCATCGACGCGGTGGCGGCACAGATCCTGCTCCAGGACGCCCTGGACAGACGGAAAGACTAGAGGAGGCGAGGCTTGGCGAAGAGCACGGCGCGCTCCGGCGGCACGAAGCCGAAGGGGCGGACCCCGAAAAAGGGAGGCGGAGCCTGGAAGCGGGCCTTTCTGGGCCTGTTCGTCCTCCTGCTCCTGTTCCTGGTGCCGGCGGCGGGCATGCTCGGCTGGTCGTGGCTCAAGCTCACGCGGCCCTACCAGGGCTACGAGGGGGCCGAGCGGGCCGTGACGATCGCGCCGGGCAGCGCCGCGGGGCAGATCCTCGACCAGCTCGAGCGGGAGGGGATCATCGCCGACGCCAAGCTCGCCCGGTCCTATCTAATCTACCGCCTGGGCGATCCGCCGATCCAGGCGGGGGAGTACCTGTTCCAGGGCCCGCTCACCACGGCCCAGGTGCTCGGCAAGCTCGTTCGCGGCGACGTCGTGACCCGGTCGGTCACCCTGATCGAGGGGCTCACGCTCGAGGAGACGGCCGAGCAGCTCGCCAAGGGAGGGTTCGGGCGGCGCGAGGTATTCCTGGACCTCATGCGCTCGCCGCAGCTGATCGCGGATCTGGACCCGGATGCGCCGGACCTCGAAGGCTATCTCTTCCCCGAGACCTACAGCTTCGCCTCGGCCAGCACGGAAAAGCAGATCGTCTCCACCCTGGTCAAGACCTTCAAGAATCGTTTCGACAAAGAGGTCCGGCCCCTCCTCGCCCAGGGTCCGCCGGGGCGCACGGTGCGCCAGGTGGTGACGCTCGCGAGCATCGTGGAGAAGGAGGCCCAGGTGGAGAGCGAGCGCCCGGTGATCGCGGCGGTCTACCAGAACCGCCTGGACCAGGGGATCGGTCTCGCCGCGGACCCCACGGTGATCTACGCCCTGAAGCGCGTGGGCCGGTGGAACGGCAACATCCGCCGCGAGGACCTGCGGATGGACTCCCCCTACAACACCTACCGCTACGCGGGCCTCCCTCCGGGCCCGATCGCCTCGCCGGGCCTCGCGAGCTTGAAGGCCGCCGCGGCGCCGGACGACGTCCCCTACATCTATTTCGTGAGCCGCAACGACGGCACCCACGTCTTCGCCGAGACGCTCGCCGAGCACAACAAGAACGTCGAGCAGTGGCAGCGGCGCTACTGGCGCGAGCGGCGGGCGCAAGAGCGGCGCGAGCGGGAACGCAGCGCGGGCGGCCGGTAGGGGCGCAATAAATTGTGCCCCTACAACCTTCGCTGAACCTCGCCGTGGGGTGAAGGTCGTAGGGGCGCAATTCATTGCGCCCTTTTTGCGCCCCGCCGCGGCATCTCCCTCCTTTTTCCGTCCTGTTTATTGACAGTTGTGAATCCGTGGTGTATCAAGCTGTTTGAGCTTCGAGGAAAAGTTGTCGACGCGCGCCGCCCCCTCCGTGGACTGGCCGCTGAAGGTGGCGCGCGGATCCCGTCCGAGAGGAGGACTGTATGAACATCCCGGAGGAGTTTGGGAAGTATCTACTTCTCAAGAAACTGACAGAGGACCCGCTCGGAGAGACCTTCCGTGCCGGCAGGGTGGGCCAGGGGGGCATGGAGCAGGTGGTGCTGCTCCGCGTATTCAACGGCAAGGGAGTGGATGGCGAGAAGCTGGGGGCGAAGGTCGCGGGCCGCGCGGCGGTGCAGGAGGCCCTCAAAAGCCCGAACATTGGCAACGGCGTCGATCTCGGCCGCGTGCGGAGCTTCCCCTACGCCGCCTACGACTACATCTCGGGCAAGAACCTGGCGGCCCTGTTCGCCCAGTCCGCCCGGCAGTTCTCACCGATCCCCACGGACCACGCCCTCTTGATCGCCGAGCGCATCGCGCTCGCGCTCGCCGCGGCGTACGAGACGCGGGTGCAGGACGAGCGGGTGCTCCACGGCTTCGTCGTCCCCCATCTGGTGATGATCTCGAACGAGGGCGAGACCCGGCTCCTGGGCTTCGAGGTCGCCCCCGGCCTGCGCGAGCTGGCCGCCTCCGGCTGGCAGGATGAGGCGATCCGGCCCTACCTCTCCCCCGAGACGTTCTCGGGTGCGCCGCTCTCCAAGGCGGACGACGTGTGGTCGCTGGGCGCCCTCCTCTACGAGCTCCTGACGGGCGAACGGCTGCCTGCCGGCGCTCCGGGCGGCTACGATGCGTCGATCGACCAGGCCATGCTCGCCAACGATGGGACGCCGCTGCCGGCTCCGGTCGCAGCCCTCTTGAAGAAGAGCCTGGCGCCGCGCGAGCAGCGGATCGCGGACGCGGTCACCTGGCACAAGACGCTGTCCAAGATGATGATCGAGGGCCAGTACAGCCCGACGACGTTCAACCTCGCCTTCTTCATGCACAACCTCTTCCGCGACGAGATCGAGCGGGAGAGCCAGGAGATCCAGGCGGAGAAGAACCTGGACGTCCGGCAGCACGCGGCAGCTGCGGCAGCCGCGGCGGCGGTGGCGGCGGCTCCGGTCGTGGCGGCCATGCCGGACATGCGCGAGACGACCGGGGTGCGCGAGGTGACGCTCCCGGGGACGCGGGTCCCCGAGCCCGCCTCCTCGAAGAAGGGGCTGTTCATCGGGCTTGCGGCGGCGGTGTTGGCGGCGGCTGTGGGCGGCTGGTTCGTCTTCGGCCGCTCTTCGGCTCCGGAGACCCCGGCGGCTCCCCAGCCGGCGGCTTCGTCCACGGTGCAGCCGGCCGCGATGCCGGTGGCTCCGCAGCCCGTGGACGCGATGCCCGCCGCTCCGGCCGGCCCCACGCAGGAGGAGCTCCAGGCCCAGATCCAGGCCATGTTCGAGGCCCGCAGCAAGGAGATGGAGGCCAAGCTCAAGACGCAGTACGACGATCGGATCAAACAGCTCCAGCAGCAGCTCGAGGACAGCAAGAAGGCTCCCGCTTCAGGGCCCGCTCCCGTGCAGCAGCAGGCGGCCGCGGCCCCGCCGCCGGTGGAGACCCGGCCCAAGCCCGAGCCGCCCGCGGTGGCGATCCCCACGACGCCCAACCTGCAGCCCACGCAGCCGGCGGCCAAGGAGG
>DATEIO010000171.1:0-6776 GCA_035278895.1 Thermoanaerobaculia bacterium
GTGCGGGACCCGGAGCGGTCCCAAACGCCGGACCCGCGCGTGCGGCTCGTCCGGGGGGACGCCACCGACCCGGCGAGCGTGTCCGAGGTCGTCCGCGGTGCGGATGCGGTGGTCAACGCCATCTCGCCGCGGCCCGGGGCCCACGGCCTGCCTGCGCCCTCGCTCACCGATGCGGCGCACGCCATGATCGCGGGGCTCCAGGAAACTGGAGTGAAACGCCTCCTCGTGGTCGGCGGCGCCGGCAGCCTGGAAGTGGCCCCGGGCGTCGCCCTCCTCGACGCTCCCGGCTTCCCGGAAGCCTACAAGGCGGAAGCGCTCGCGGGGAGAGATTCGTTCAACGTCTACCGCAACGAGTCCGGAGCCCTCGACTGGACCTACCTGAGCCCGGCCGCCGAGATCCACCCCGGCGAGCGCACCGGCCGCTACCGCACGACCGGCGACCAGTTCCTGACCGATGCCCAGGGGAAAAGCGCCATCTCCTTCGAAGACTACGCCGTCGCCCTGGTCGACGAGCTCGAGCGTCCCCAACACGTCCGCCAACGCTTCGGAGTGGCGTACTGACATGGCCCGCGGCTGGGAAAGCAAATCCGTCGAATCCCAGATCGAAGACGCCGAAGCGCGCCGGGATCGGGGGGCATCCCTCACCGCCGAAGAGCGCGAGCGCAGACAGAAGCAGGAAGGGCTCGAGCTGTCGCGTCGACGGGTCGTCAAAGAGATCGAAGAGACCCGCTCGGCCGCGCGGCGGGCGTCTCTGGAGCAGGCGCTGGCTTACCTGGACGAGGAGATCGGGAAACTCGGCGGGTGAGTCGACCAAGGGCCTGCTGCCGCCCTTTCAGGGCTCCTGAATGATAGGTGGGGCCTCGGTTTCCTGGGGCTGACGCCCCAGGCTTTATGCTGCCGGCCCTTCGGGCCTTGGAGGGGGTGGCCTTCGGCAGGACCGTAGCAGGATCGCAGGGCCGCTTGCGGGCCCCCTCCTCACCCCTCCGGATACAGGTACTTCGCGGTCTCGTTCCCTTCCTCGGTCCCGTCGGGGAACCGGTGGAGGTAGTCGAACACGTCCGCTTCGGAGACCTCGACCTTCTGCCCGGACTTCAGGTGGGTGGCCTCGACCGGATCGTTCTGCAGGGTTCCGGAGATCCGGTCTCCCTGCCATTCGATCACCTCGACCCACATCCACTCTCTCCCTTCGGGGGATGGAAACGGGGCCTTGACGAGGAGGATCTCGCCCGGGGGGAGACCGGCCTGGAAGGCGGGTTTCAAGGCGGCGGCGAGCTTTTCTTGGGCCTGCCGGCTGGCGGCCAGGACCTTGGCGTCGTGCTCGACTTTGGCGAAAGAGTCTTCGGAGCCGAAGAGCTCGCTCAGCAGCCGGTCTTGACGGGCTTGCAGGTCCGGACCTTCGTAGCGGTCGAAGAGGATCTCGAACAGACGATTTTCGGGATCTCCTTCCTTCCAGGTCCCCTGGGCGAGCCGCAGGCGGGCCTTGGCGGTCGCATTGGCCGCGAGAGACTCGAGATTGTCGTCCCGGGTCTCGGAAGGGCCGAGGCTCCGGAGGTCGAGGTCGAATTCACCGCGGCTTCCGACCGCCTTGCCCTCGCCCAACGCCTGCGCGAGGAGATTGATCAGGTTTCCGACGTCCGTCTTCGACGAGCCGCTCAGATCTTCGACCACGAGATCGGGCAGACCGAATTTTTCGAGGCCCAGCGAGACGGCGCGGCGGTAGCCGTTCTCCTTCGGATCGATGTGGACCGTGAAGTGCCGCTTGAGATCGGGAAGGCCCGCCTCGGGCCACGGGGCGATCCGGCGTTGCTCCCAGGCTTCGGGCGTGAACATCTCGCGGGTCACCTCGTCCCAGATCAATCCGCCGGTCTGCCGGGCGAACGCGCTGGTCAGGCGCAGGGCCTCGCGCATCCCGCTCCAGCGGTGCTCTCCTCCATGGCGGAAGAGGAGACGGAGCACTTGGTCGCTCTGCTGAAGGGCTTCGGCCTGGGCGCCGTCGAGCCCGCGGCCGGCGGACTGCAGGCCTTCGAGGCCGGGAGCCGCGTACGACTGGCGCGCGTCGGTGACCCAAACCGCGGCGAGCTCCCGGCGGCCCCCGATTTTTTCCTGGCCGATCTCTTTCACCCGGGTAAAGCCGGGGAAGTCGTGCGCGAGCAGGCCGTCGAGGGCCGGCCGGGGATCTTCCCGCGGCGGCCCGGTGTAGAAGAGGGCGAATTCGAAGGCCATCGACTCTTCGAGCGCTGGTCCCGGGGGGACGGTCACTTCGGCCGGGGCACAGGCACTCAGGGCGAAGGTCCAGAGACCGAGAAGCAGAGGAGGCCACCGGTTTTTCGGCATGGGCTTACGCTTCGGCGCCCGTCTTCCGGGCGCGGCTTCCGAGCCAGAGCAGAAGCGCGGCGATAGCAGACGCGGCGGGGCAGAGCAGGAGAGAAAGCCTCATCTGGTCGGGATCGGCGGCCACTCCCAGCGTGTCGTTGAGCTTGCCGATCACGGGGGCGCCGATCCCGTAAGCCACGATGTTGACCATCGAGAAAAAGATGCCGATCCCCAGCCCGCGCAGGTGTGGGCCGGCGATCTCGTGGAGGTCCGCGGTCGCGGGCGCAACCCAGATCAGGGCGAGCCCGTACAGGACGACGTTCAACGCCACCACCAGCCCGAGACGTTCGCTGTACAGCACGCCGAGCCAGAGCGGCACCGAGGCGAGCGCACAGGCGGCGGAAAACGCCATGCGTCCTCCCCGGCCGGCCCGGCGGAAGCGGTCGGACACGTAGCCGCCGAGGATGGTGACCGGCAGGCCCACGACCACGGACAGAATCCCCGCCGCAGAGCCCAGAACCGCCAGGCCCAGCTCGTGGACGCGCACGAAGAAGGCCGGCAGCCAGATCCCCAGGTTGTTGGCGGCGAGCCCGTAGAACGCGTATCCGAGGTAGAGATAGCGCAGCGGGGCCGAGCGGAACAGGATCTTCCAGTCCTCGCGGCCATAGCGCACGGCGGCGACCTCGGTCGTCCCCCGCGCCGGCTCGCGCAGGAAGAAGACGACGGCGGCGAGGAGAATCCCCGGGAACCCCAGCAGGTAGAACGCCCACCGCCAGCCGTAGCTCTGGCCGATCCAGCCGCCCAGGAAGAAGGCGAGGCCTCCTCCGATCGCGATCCCCGAGGAATAGATCCCCTGGACCGTCGCCCGCATGCGGGGCGGGAAGTAGTCGGAGAGGAGCGACAGCGCCGCGGGGCCGAGCGTGGCCTCGCCGACCCCGACCATGACCCGGCAGAGGAACAGGGTCCAGAAGCTGTCGGCAAAGCCGGTCAGCCCGGAAAACAGGCTCCAGATGGCGAGCCCGGCCGCGATCAGGTTCTTGCGCACCACGCGGTCGGCCAGGCGCCCGAAGGGGATGCCCAGGAGCGTGTAGAAGATGACGAAGGACGTCGTCCCCAGGAGCGCCAGCTGCAGGTCGGAGAGCGCCATCTCCGCCTTGATCGGCGTGAACAGGATGTAGATGATCGACCGGTCGAGGAAATTGAGGACGTAGACCAGGGTCAGGACGGCGAGCGCATACCACGAGTGCGCCGGCACCGCCTCCGGACGGGGCGCCGGGGCTCCGGGTTCGATCGCGGACGGGCTGCCGGGCATCGCGGGCGGGAGTATAGCGCAGGCTAGTGGAACAGCTTCCCGAGCACCTTGCTGACGCCTTTTTCCACCTGCTGCCGCACGGCCTCGTGCACGGCGCGCCGTCCCATGGCGCGGAGCGCCTCGGCGTCCGCGGTGACCTTGGGGTTTTCGAGCGTCCCCGAAACGTGGAGCGGCACGGTCACCCAGCCTCCGTCGTCCACCAGGTCGAGCACCTCGGACGGCACCCGCGCGAGCGCCACGGCGTCGCGGGGCGCCTTGACCGCGATCTTCAAGTCGAGCGGGCCCGCGAGATCCGCCCAGCCGGACAGGCCGAGCGACAAGAGCGAGGTCCGCATCTCGAAAGGCTCGAAGTGGAGGCGGTCTTTCTGGATGCGGAACGGGATGACCATGGGCTGGTAGGCCGAGCCCTTGAGGTCGGCCCGGCCGAGCGCGATCTCGATGGCGGCGAAGAGGGGGGAGCCCGGCACTTTGCCGGCCGCGAGGTTCAGCGTCCCCTTTCCGGTCAGGTCGCGCGTCTCGGTACCGAACCCGGTGGCGTCGAAGGAGAGCGTGCCCGGGCCCAGGCCCGTCGTGCCCGCAGCGAGGATGGCGTTGGTGTCCAGGGGATCGACGGCCATGGCCAGGGAGTAGGTGAGCGGATCGCGGGTCAGGTCCGCGTCGAACTGCGCGAGGAGGAAGCGCCCCTGGGGGAGCTGCATCCCGAAATCCTCCAGGCGGAAATGCCCGTCCGCGAGCCGCAGCCGGCCCTTGCCTTCCGTGGCCTTCAATCCGCCCAGGAGGATCTCGCCGGTCGTCAGATCTCCCTCGGCCGCCAGCCCTTCGAGCGCGGTCGGCGCGTCGTTCACCGCCAGGTTGCGCAGCTCGACCTCGAGCCCGCGGATCTCGACGTCCGGAGCCGGCGCCCCTTCGACCTGGGTGGCGAGGGTGCCGCCCCGCACCAGGATGCGGTCCACGGAGAGGAGCGGCCCCTCGACCGCCTCCCCCGCGGCGGCGGGAGCTGGAGCCGGTCCGGAGGGAGCCGCCGTCGCCGGGGGAGCCGCCGGGGGAACGGCCACGGGGGCGTTCTCGGGCGGTGTCACCAGCTCGATCCGCGGCTCGTAGAGCACGATCCGCTCGATCTCCACGCGGCCGCCCAGGAGGGCGGAGAGCCGGTGCTCACCCAGGAGCCCCGCGGCGTTGACGGTCAGGCGTCCGCTCGGGCCGTCCGAGACGACGCGGACCCCGTCCAGGCGCAGGCCGCGCACCAGGTTCAGCCGGAACCCGTCGGCCTCGATCCGCATCCCGGTCTCCGCGCTCGCCCGGTCGAGCAGCGCCTTGCCCAGGCGCGGCGAGTCGAAATCCACCAGAAACACGATGATCAGAAACGCAGAGAACAGCGCCACCAGACCGCTGCCGATCCACAGCCCTTTGCGCACGGCGCCCTTCATGGGGACCCCCTCGTTTCAGAAGGTTTGCTCCCCCATTTTACCCTCTCCCGCCTCTGGAGCCCCCATCCGGCGCAGCAGGCTCATCATCGGGCAGGCGTTGGTGAACGCGGACTGCAAGAGGTTCGCGCCCACGAACGCGGTGAACAGGAAGAATCCCGGGTGCACCCAGTAGCCCAGGGCGACCGAAAGCAGGACGAAGAATCCGGCGATGCCACGCAATCCACGTTCGACGGTCATGGCTCATTTCCTTTCTTAGAGTCAGGCGGCGAGAGGGTCTGCGGAACGGGTTTCGTCTTCCTCCTGAGCCATCCCTTCGTGGCGCAGGAGCGCCGCGCGGCCACGGCGGGCGATCAGGTAGTAGACGACCGGGACGGCCATGCGGGAGAGGAAGGTGGCCGCGACCTCTCCCATCATCAGGCTGATGGCGAGCCCCTGGAAGATCGGATCGAAGAGGATCACGAGCGAGCCTACGACCACGGCCGATGCGGTGAGCAGCATCGGCCGGAAGCGCACGGCCCCGGCCTCCACCACGGCGCTTTCGAGCGGCAGCCCCTGGCGCACCTTGAGCTCGATGAAATCGACCAGGATGATCGAGTTGCGCACGATGATGCCGGCGCCCGCGATGAAGCCGATCATGGACGTGGCCGTGAAGAAGGCGCCGAACAGCAGGTGCCCGGGCAGGATGCCGATCAAGGACAGCGGAATCGGCAGCAGGATGGCGAGCGGCACGGAGAACGACTGGAACCAGCCGATCACCAGGATGGCGATGAGAATCAGAACGATCGCGAAGGCGATCCCCAGGTCCCGGAAGACTTCGTAGGTGATCTGCCACTCGCCGTCCCACTTGAGCGCCGGCCGGTCGGACGTCTCCGGGGCCTCCACGGCGAAGCGCTCGACGGAAGCGCCTGAAGGGAGCTTCAACGCGTCGATCTTTTTGTTGAGCTCGGCCAGGGCGTAGACGGGGCTCTCCCGCTCGCCCGCGAGGTCGGCGAACACGTAGACGACCGGTTTCAGGTCCTTGTGGAGGACCGGCTGCGGCTCGGGCCGCTTTTCGGCCTTCACGAGCTCGCCCAGGGCTACGGGGCCGCCGGGCGTGTCCACCCGCAGGGCGAGACGGCGGCCGAGGCTCGCGCGGTCGGCGGCGGAGAGCTGCACGCGCACGGGTACGGGCTCGCGGGCGGAGGGGACGTCCAGGAACGCCACGTCACGCCCGGCGCCCGCTCCGGCGAGCGTCTCCAGCACGGCCGCGGGGGGCACGCCGGCCAGGCCCGCCTTTTCGCGGTCGAGGGTGAGCGCGACCCGCTCGGTTTCGGCGGCGAGCGAGGTGTCCACGTCCACCACGCCGCCGGTCTCTTCGAACAGCTTTTCGACGGTCCGGGCGAGATCCTCCCGCGCGGCCGGCGTGGGACCGTAGATCTCGGCCACCATCGTGTCGAGCACCGGCGGTCCGGGCGGGATCTCGACCACCTTCACCCGCGCGCCGCGGCGGGCCGCGATCTCCGTCAGCACGGGGCGGATCCGCTTCGCGAGGTCGTGCGACTGCGTGTCGCGCTCGTCCTTCCCCACGAAGTTGACCTGCAGGTCGGCCCCGTGGGGCGAGCGGCGGAGGAAGTAGTGGCGCACGAGGCCGTTGAAGTTGAACGGCGCGGCTGTGCCCGCGTAGATCTGGAGGTTCCTGACCTCGGGGACCGCGGTGAGCGCCCGGCTCATCTGCCGCGCCGTCT
>DATEIO010000172.1:0-2210 GCA_035278895.1 Thermoanaerobaculia bacterium
TGCGGTAGAGGTCGCCCACGAAGCGCTGGGCCGTGAGCTCCCGGTCGCCCAGGTAGCCGAGCGCGATGTGCGGGCTGCGCACGGAGACCTCGCCGAGCTCGCCGATGCCGGCGAGAGAGCCGGCCGGGTTCAGGACCAGGAGCTGGACGTCCGGGATGCCGCGGCCGAGCGGCAGGACCTCCCGCGGCTCGTCCTCCTGCGCCACGTGATGGCCCACCGCGCGCTGGGTCTCGGTCGAGCCGTAATAGTTGACGCAGGTGACCGCCGGGGCGAGGCGGCGCAGGCGCGCCACGTCGCGGCGGGTCAGGACGTCGCCGACCAGGAAGACGTAGCGCAGCGACGGCACCTCGACCCTGGGACGGCTCGGCGCCTCGGTGGTGAGCACCTGGCCCAGGGCCGGGGTCAGGTGGGCGACGGTGACTCCCTCGCGGCGCATCCAGGCCGCGAGCCGTCCGGGCTCGTCCATCGTCTCCGGATCGGGGATCACGATCGCGGCCCCGGTCTGGAGCGGCGTAAAGAGGTCCCGGTGCAGCGGATCGTGCGCCAGCCCGGAGAGCAGGCTGAAGCGGTCGGCGGCCGTGAGCCCGAAGCGCTCGCGCAGCCAGGGGATGAAGTGCGACAGCGACCCGTGGCGGCCGAGCACGCCCTTGGGCACGCCCGTCGAGCCGGAGGTGAACGCCACGTAGGCCACGGAGTCCGGCCCCACCTCCACGGCGGGAGGCTCCGCGGGGACATCCGCCAGGAAATCGGGGTCCGCGGCGCGGGCCGGCAGCGCCAGGCGGCAGGCGCAGCCGATTGCGTCGAGGGCGGCTTCGATCTCCGCGGGCACGGGGGCGGCCGCGGCCACTCGGAGCCAGGCGGCCGGCCGGGCGATCTCCACCATCTGGGCCTGGCGCGGCGCCGGGTAGCGCGGATCGAGCATCAGGAACGCGGCCCCGGCTTTCAAGGCGCCCAGGACGCCCCAGACGAGCGGAGCGCTGCGGTGCGCCCAGAAGGCCACCACGTCGCCGGGGCGCACGCCGCCCGCGTGGAGGAAGGCGGCCAGCCGGTCCGAGCGCTCATCGAGCTCGGCGTAGGTCCACGACTCCGCGGGATCGGCGGCCGCGAGGGCCGCGGGCGCGCGGCGGGCCTGCCGCGCGAAGACCTCGTGCACCGCCCCTTCCCAGAAGGCCGAGAGCTGCGCGGCCGGATCGGGCAGCACCGCCCGGGCCGCGGCGGTGACCAGAGAGAGCGCGCCGACCGGCTCCTCGGGGTGCTCCAGGGCCTGATCGAGGAGCCCTTCGAGCTGGGCGAGGAGGTCCTCCATGCGCGCGGCCTCGAACAGGTCGGCGTTGTAGACCAGCTCGATGCGCAGCCCCTCGCCGCCCTCCTGGACGTAGAAGGTCATGTCGAGCTTGGAGGGGACCGCCGCGGCGCTCAGGCTCTCGAGAGCCAGCCCCGGCAGGCTCATCTCCGCGGAGGGGAGATTGAGCAGGTTGACCATCACCTGGAAGAGCGGCGTCCGGGAGAGGTCGCGCTGCTGGGGCAGGGCGGCGAGGACGGCCTCGAAGGGCACGTCCTGGTGCGAGTAGGCGCCGAGGGTGACCTCGCGCACCCGCTCCACCAGGGCGCGGAAGCCGGGCCGGCCGCCGAGATCGGTGCGCAGGACGAGCGTGTTGAGGAAGCAGCCGATCAGGCTCTCGGTCTCGACCGCGCGGCGCCCGGCCACGGGAGCGCCGACCAGGACGTCGTCCTGGCCGCTGTGGCGGTGGAACAGGGCCTGGATCGCGGCGAGGAGCGTCATGAACAGGGTGGCGCCGTGGGCCTGGCCGAACGCCTTGAGCCGTGCCGCGGGCCCGGAGGAGAGGAGGAGCGTGGCCTGCCCTCCGCGGTAGGTCTGCACGGCCGGGCGGGGGCGGTCGGTGGGGATCTCGAGCGGAGCGATCTCGCCGCCGAGCCGGTCCAGCCACCAGGCGAGCTCGGCCGGCCGCAGCTCCGCGACCCACTCGCGTTGCCAGACGGCGAAATCGGCGTACTGGACCGGCAGCTCCGCCAGGGGGGACGGCCGGCCTGCCACGAAGGCGCTGTAGAGGGCCCCGATCTCGCGCGCCAGGAGAGAGATCGACCAGCCGTCGCAGATCACGTGGTGGAGCACCACGAGGAGGTGGTGGCGGCCCGGCTCCAGCCGGAGGAGCGCCGCGTCGAGCAGCGGGCCGCGGGCGAGGTCGAAG
>DATEIO010000173.1:0-11447 GCA_035278895.1 Thermoanaerobaculia bacterium
CCCTGGCGCTGGAACGTATGGACCACGGCGTTGCGGACCGCCGAATGTTCCGTGAGCACGGCTTCGATTTCACCCAACTCGATGCGGAAGCCGCGGACCTTGACCTGGTTGTCGCTGCGTCCGAGGAACTCGATCTCGCCCTCGGGCAGCATCCTTCCCAGGTCGCCGGTGCGGTACAGCCGCTGTCCTGAGCCCGAAAACGGATCGGGCCGGTAGGAGGCCGCGGTCTTCTCCGGGTCTCCGGCGTAGCCGCGCGCCACGCCCACGCCACCGATGTAGAGGTCGCCCACCACGCCCGGCGGGACCAGCTCCTGGTGGTGGTCCAGGACGTAGAAGGTGTTGTTGTCGAGCGGCTTGCCGTAGGGGATGCTCGCCCAGGCCTCGTCGATCCCCTGGACGGGGTGGAAGATGGACCAGACCGTGCCCTCGGTCGCGCCGCCGAGGCTGATCACGCGCAGACCGGGGAAGAACCGCTGGGCGCGCTCGGGGAGCGACAGCGGAATCCAGTCGCCGCTCAGGAAGGCGATCTGCAGATCCTCGCCGCGGAAATCGGGAGCGGTCTCCTCCAGGTACTGCACGAGGAGGCCCAGGGTCGAGGGGACCGAGTTCCAGAACGTGACCTTCTGCTCGACGACCAGCCGCAGCAATGCCGCGGGGTCCTGGATCTCCTCCTGGCGGGCGATGACCACGGAGGCGCCGGCCCCGAGGGCGCCGAAGACGTCGTAGACCGAGAGGTCGAAGCAGACCGAGGAGAGCATCAGCACCCGGGTGTCCGGACCGACCTCGAATTCGCGGTTGACCCACTCGATCAGGTTGGCGGCGCTGTGGTGCTCGATCATGACCCCCTTGGGGGTGCCCGTCGAGCCGGAGGTGTAGATCGTGTAGGCGAGGCTGTCCGGCCCCGGGCGCACCGGCACGGGCGTATCCGCGTAGCCGTCCAGGTCCCCGGGCAGCTCTTCGAGCACGAGCGAGACCGCGGACTGGCGGACGATGTATTCCTTGCGGGCCGCCGGGTAGGAGGGCTCCATGGGCACGTAGGCGGCGCCCGCCTTGAGCACGCCGAAGAGGGCCACCACCAGCTCCGGGGTGCGCTCCAGGCAGACGCCCACGTTGTCTCCCGGCCGGACCCCCTGGGCTGCGAGGTGGCGGGCGAGCCGGTTGGCCTGCCGCTCGATCTCGCCGTAGGTCAGAGAGCGGTCTCCCACCACGACGGCGAGGCGCTCCGGAGCGCGGGCCGCCTGCTCCTCGAAGAAGCCGTGGAGGGGGCGCTCTCTGGGATAGGCGCGGGCCGTGTCGTTGTAGACGTGGACGAGCTCTCCGCGCTCCTCTTCGCTCAGGAGGGTCTCAGTGCCGAGCGGCGCGTTCGGATCGCGGCGCAGTCCCTCCAGGATGCGGTCGTAGAGAGCCAGCGCCCGCTCGACGTCCGCCGCCTCGAAATGCCGTGGCAGGTACTTGAGCCGCAGGAACGGGTTGACGAGCGCGGCCGAGACCTCGAGATCGAACAGCGTGTTCGTCATCTCGTCGCTCCGGAGGTCCGGCAGCTCGCCGGAGCCGGCCGCGGGGCGGAAGAGGACGTTCTCCTGGACGTCCTCCATGAGGTGGAAGTCCATGAAGTTCAAGAGCGTGTCGAAGATCGGGTTCTGCGCCGACTCGCGGGCGCCGACGAGCCCCGCGACGTCGACCAGCGGGATCTCGTGCTCCTTCTCCACGGCCAGGAAGCGCGCCACCCGCCGCGCCAGGGCGGCGCCGGACTCGCCCGGCTCGAGCCGCAGGCGGATGGGGAAGGTGTTCAGGAAGCAGCCGACGATCCGGTCGCCATCCGGGATGCCCGGCCGGTCGTGGGAGACCACGCCGGTGATTACATCCTCCTCGCCCGAGGTGACGCGCAGCAGGTGGAGGTGGGCCGCGAGGAACAGGGCCTGGAGCGGCACGGAGAGCTCCGCCGCCCGCTCGCGCAGGCCGAGCAGGGCCTCGCGCGAGAGCGGCCGGTAGAGCGAGCGCATGCCGAAGGCTCCACGCTCCCGCGTGGCCGCCCGGTTGAACGGCAGCTTGTTGCGGCTGGCGCCCGCGAGCGTGGCGCGCCAGAAGGTTTCGGTCGCGGGCGAGCGGCGGCGGCCGAGCGAGATCGCCAGGTAGTCCTTGTAGCTGCTCGCCAAGGGCGCCACGGACTCGATGCGGTCCAGGTCCTCGCGGGCGAGCAGCTCGTTTAAGTCGATCCAGAAAGTCAGGTTGCTCCAGCCGTCCAGGATGGCGTGGTGCCACGTCCAGACCGTGATGAAGGAGTCCCCCTCCAGGCGGAAGAGCTTCAAGCGCCAGAGGATCTCGCCCCGGAAGGTGAACTTGTGGCGCAGGTCCGCGGCCCGGTACTCCTCGATGCGCTCCCGCTGCTCCGCGGCCGGCAGGCCGGAGAGATCCTCGACGTCCCGGACGACCGGCACGCTCCGGTGCACCACTTTCATGGGCTCCTGGAATTCGTCGAGGTGGAAGGTGCTGCGCAGGATGGGATGGCGGCCCATGACCAGCGCGAGCGCCCGGTAGAAGCGGTCGAGGCCGGGGATGGACAGCCCGTAGGCGTGCTGGTCGTGGTAGACCGGCTGCTCGGGCAGGAGGAGGGTGTAGTAGATCATCCCCTTCTCGATGCCGGAGAGGGGGAAGAAGTCCTCGGAGCCCTCGGGGAGACGGGCGCGCTGGCGGGGGTCGGCGAGCACGGCGCCCTGGAGGCGCTCGATCTCGGCCCGGCCCGCCGCGAGCTCGTCGGCCTGGGAGCGGTCGGAACGGATCGCGATCCGTTCGGCGAGCGGCCCTACGGTCTGGTGCTTGAACACGTCCTGCACGCGCAGGTCGGCGCCCAGGCGCTCGTTGATCCGGCTGACCAGGCGGACCGCCTTGATCGAGTCGCCGCCCAGGTCGAAGAAGTTGTCCGCGAGGCCGACCCGCTCCACCTTGAGGAGCTCCGCCCAGATCCCGGCCACGACCTGCTCCAGGAAGCTCTTCGGCGCGACGTAGCCGCGCTCCCCGGCCGCTTCGGGAGCGGGCAGGGCGCGGCGGTCGACCTTGCCGCTGGGGGTCAGCGGCAGCTCGTCCAGGGCGACCCAGGAGGGCGGCGTCATGTACTCCGGCACCCGGGACGCCAGGAAGGAGCGCAGCTCGGAAGTGTCGGCGGCGGCTCCGGCCTGGAGCGTGACATAGGCCACGAGCCGCCCGTCCCGGGCCACCACCACGGTCTCCCGCACCCCGGGGTGTCCGGCGAGCATGGACTCGATCTCGCCCAGCTCGATGCGGAAGCCGCGCACCTTGACCTGGAAGTCGAGGCGGCCGAGATACTCGACGGCGCCGTCCGGCAGGTGGCGCGCCAGGTCGCCGGTCCGGTAGAGGCGCTCTCCGGCCTCTCCCGGCACGAAGCGCTCGGCCGTGAGGTCGGGGCGCCGCCAGTAGCCGCGGGCGAGCTGGACGCCGCCGATGCACAGCTCGCCGGGGATGCCGATCGGCACGGGCGAAAACGCCCGGTCGAGCAGGTGGATGCAGGTGTTGGCGACCGGCCGGCCGATGGGCACGATGCCGCCTCTGGCCTCCGTGGCGCAGTTCCAGGAGGTGACGTCGACCGAGGCTTCGGTGGGCCCGTAGAGGTTCTCCAGCCGGGCAGAGAGCCGCTCGCGGAAGCGGCGCCGCAGCTCGGGGGAGAGGGCCTCGCCGCTCGCCACCACCAGGCGCAGGCTGGCGCAGCCGGAGAGGTCCGGCTCCTCCAGGAAGGCCTGGAGCATGGACGGCACGAAGTGCATCACCGTGACGCGCTCGCTCTCGATCAGCCCGGCGAGATAGGCGCCGTCGCGGTGCCCGCCGGGCTTCGCCACCACGAGGTGGGCGCCGGTCAAGAGCGGCCAGAAGAACTCCCAGACCGAGACGTCGAAGCTGTAGGGGGTCTTCTGGAGGACGCGGTCGTCCGCGGTGAGCCCGTAGGCCTCCTGCATCCAGAGCAGGCGGTTGACGATGCCGCGGTGGGGGATCATGACCCCCTTGGGCCGGCCGGTGGAGCCGGAGGTGTAGAGCACGTAGGCCAGGCTCTGTTCGGAAAGCCCGGTCCCCATCGCGGGCGCGCCCTTCCCCTTCCAGCCCTCCTCCAGGCAGAGCACCCGCGTTTCCGCGAGCTCCAGGCTCCCCAGCAGACGCTCCTGGGCGAGCACCACGGGCACGCGGGCGTCTTCCAGGATCCAGCCGAGGCGCTCGGCCGGGTACTCGGGGTCCAAGGGGAGGTAGGCGGCGCCGGCCTTCAGCACGCCGAGGAGGGCCACGACCATCTCGGCCGAGCGCTCCATCAGCACGCCCACGGCCGTATCGGGCCCGGCCCCGAGCTTCAGCAGGCGGGCGGCCAGGCGGCCGGAGAGGAGGTCCAGCTTGCGGTACGAGAGGGTGCGGCCCTCGAAGGTCACGGCCGGGGCGTCGGGCGTCCGCGCCACCTGCTCCGCGAACAGGCCGGGCAGGGTCAGCCCGGGTTGGCGGTCCGCCGCGGTATCGTTCCAGCCGAGCCGGAGCTGGTGGCTCTCGGCCGTGGAGAGGAGCGGCAGCTCCGAGAGCCGGGCCCGCGGGTCGCGCACCGCGCCTTCGGCGAGAAGCCGCAGGTGGCCGAGCAGGCGGGCCATGGCCGGGGGATCGAAGAGGTCGCGGTTGTACTCCAGGTCGGCGACCGGTCCCGAAGGGGTGTCGGTCAGGGCCAGGTGGAGGTCGAAGCGGGCGGTGCCGCTCTCCGCGGGCCGCGGCAGGAACGTGAGCCCCGGGATCTCCACCGCTCCCACCGGCGCGTTCTGCTGCACCAGCATGACCTGGAAGAGAGGCGTGTGCGCGAGGCTCCTCTCGGGGTGCAGCTCCTCGACCAGCTTCTCGAAGGGGAGGTCCTGATGGGCGTAAGCGCCCACGGTCCGCTCGCGCACCCGCCCGAGCACTTCGGCGAGCGTCGGATCGCCCTGCATCTCGACCCGCAGGACGAGGGTGTTGACGAAGAGGCCGATCAGGCGCTCGAGCTCGGCGTGGTTGCGGCCCGCGATGGGCGAGCCGACGAGGAGGTCTTCGACGCCCGTGTAGCGGTGGAGGAGCGCGCCGAAGAGGGCGAGCCAGGTCATGAAGGGGGTGGCGCCGTGCTCGCGGGAGAGCGCCTCCAGGTCCACGGGCAGAAGGGCGAAAACGTGGGCGCCGCGCAGGCTCTGCACGGCCGGCCGCGGCCGGTCGGTGGGCAGGTCGAGCACGTGGGGCGCCCCGGCCAGGCTCTGGTGCCACCACCCGGTCTGCTCTTCGAGCGCCGCTCCGGTGAGCCACGCGCGCTGCCAGAGCGCGAAGTCCGCGTACTGCACGGGCAGCTCGGGGAGCGGCGAGGGCTCGCCCGCGGTGGCGGCCCGGTAGAGCTCCGCCACCTCCTGCATCAGCAGGGCCATGGACCAGCCGTCGGTGACGATGTGGTGGATGCTGAACAGCACTACGTGGCGCTCGGGATCGAGGCGCAACAGGGCGCTCCGCAGGAGTGGCCCGGCGGCGAGGTCGAAGGGCTGGACCGCGAGCGCCTGGGTCAGCCAGGCGGCCTCGGCCTCCTGGGCGGCGGCGGAGAGGCCCGAGAGGTCGACGAGCGGGGGCGCCACGTCGAGGGCGGGCGCGATCTCCTGGACCGGGCTGCCCGCGGCCAGGGGGAAGCGGGTGCGCAGCCCCTCGTGGCGCCGCACGACCTCGCCCAGGCTCGCGGCCAGAGCGGGCACCGAGAGGGCGCCGCGCATCTCCAGGGCCATGGGGAGGTTGTAGAACGGGCTGTCCGGCTGGAGCCGGTCGAGGAACCAGAGCCGCTCCTGGGCGAAGGAGAGCGGCAGCCGCTCGGGCCGCTCGGGCCGCTCGAAGCGCCGGAGCGGCGGGGCCGCGGCGCCGGTCTCCCGCAGTCCGTCGAGGACCGCGGCGAGGCCGGAGACCGTGGGGTTCTCGAAGAGGTCGGGCAGCGGGAGGTCGACCTCGAACCGGCGGCGCACCCGCGTCAGCACCTGGATGGCGGAGAGCGAGTGCCCGCCCAGGGCGAAGAAGTCCTGGGTGGTGCCGAGGCCGGAGAGGCCCAGCACTTCCTCCCAGATCTCGAGCAGGGCCGCCTCGGTCTCGCTCCGCGGCCCCTCCGCCGGCTCGGCCGCCGTGTACGCCGTCTCGGGCTCGGGCAGGGCCTTGCGGTCGATCTTGCCGTTGGCGGTCAGCGGCAGCTCGGAGAGGAAGACAAAGGTGTCCGGGATCATGTAGCCCGGCAGCGACCCGGCCAGGTGATCCTGGAGCGCGGCGATGGACACCTCGTCCGTGGCCACGACGTAGCCGCAGAGGTATTTCTGTCCGGCCCGGTCGGTCCTGGCGAGCACCACGGCCTCGCGCACGCCGGGGGCGCGGGAGAGCTGGCTTTCGATCTCGCCCAGCTCGATGCGGAAGCCGCGGACCTTGACCTGGTTGTCGCTGCGGCCGAGGAACTCGATCTCGCCCTCGGGCAGCATCCGTCCGAGGTCGCCGGTGCGGTACAGCCGCTGTCCTGAGCCCGAAAACGGATCGGGCCGGTAGGAGGCCGCGGTCTTCTCCGGGTCTCCCGCGTAGCCGCGGGCCACGCCCACGCCGCCGATGTAGAGGTCGCCCACCACGCCCGGAGGCACCAGCTCCAGGTGGCGGTCCAGGACGTAGAAGGTGTTGTTGTCGAGCGGCCGGCCGTACGGGATGCTCAGCCAGGCCTCGTCGATCCTTTCGACGGGGTGGAAGATGGACCAGACCGTGGCTTCCGTGGCGCCCCCCAGGCTGATCACGCGCAGGTTGGGGAAGAACCGCTTCGCGCGCTCGGGGAGCGACAGCGGAATCCAGTCGCCGCTCAGGAAGGCGAGGCGGAGGTCCTCGCCGCGGAAATCGGGATCGGTCTCCTCCAGGTACTGCACGAGGAGGCCCAGGGTCGAGGGGACCGAGTTCCAGAAGGTCACCCGGGTGGCGAGCTCCTTGAGAGCCGCGGGGTCCTGGATCTCCTCCTGGCGGGCGATGGCCACGGAGGCGCCGGCACCGAGGGCGCCGAAGACGTCGTAGACCGAGAGGTCGAAGCAGACCGAGGAGAGCATCAGCACCCGGGTGTCGGGGCCGACTTCGAATTCGCGGTTGACCCACTCGACCAGGTTGGCGGCGCTGTGGTGCTCGATCATGACCCCCTTGGGGGTGCCCGTCGAGCCGGAGGTGTAGATCGTGTAGGCGAGGCTGTCCGGCCACGGGCGCACCGGCACGGGCGTATCCGCGTAGCCGTCCAGGTCCCCGGGCAGCTCTTCGAGCACGAGCGAGACCGCGGACTGGCGGACGATGTACTCCTTGCGGGCCGCCGGGTAGGAGGGCTCCATGGGCACGTAGGCGCCGCCCGCCTTGAGCACGCCGAAGAGGGCCACCACGAGCTCCGGGGTGCGCTCGAAGCAGACGCCCACGTTGTCCCCCGGCCGGACCCCCTGGGCGAGGAGATGGCGGGCGAGCCGGTTGGCCTGCCGCTCGATCTCGCCGTAGGTGAGCGAGCGCTCGCCGGCCACGACGGCGAGACGCTCGGGGTGGAGCGCCGCCCGCTCCTCGAAGAAGCCGTGGAGGGGGCGCTCCCGGGGATAGGCGCGGGCCGTGCCGTTGTAGGCGTGGACGAGCTGGCCGCGCTCCTCGTCGCTCAGCAGGGCTTCGGTGCCGAGCGGCGCCTCCGGATCGCGGTGCAGCGCCTCCAGAATGCGATCGTAGAGGGCCAGGGCCCGCTCGACGTCCGCCGCCTCGAAGTGCCGCGGCAGGTACTTGAGCCGCAGGAAGGGCTGCGCCGGGGTGGCCATCACCTCGAGGTCGAACAGGGTGTTGGTCATCTCGTCGCTGCGCAGCTCGGGCAGCTCGCGCTCTGCGGCCCGTCCGGCCATGGACTGGAAGAGGACGTTGTCGCGGACCTCCTCCATGAGGTGGAAGTCCATGAAATTGAGGAGCGTGTCGAAGATCGGGTTCTGCGCCGACTCGCGGGCGCCGACCAGGCCCGCGACGTCGACCAGAGGGATCTCGTGCTCCTTCTCCTCGGCCAGGTAGCGGGCCACCCGGCGGGCGAGAGAGGCGCCGCTCTCCCCCGGCTGCAGGCGCAGGCGGAGGGGGAAGGTGTTGAGGAAACAGCCGACGATCCGGTCGCCGTCGGGGATTCCCGGCCGGTCGTGGGAGACGACGCCGGTCACCACGTCCTCTTCGCCGGAGGTGACCGAGAGCAGGTGGAGGTGGGCGGCCAGGAAGAGCGCCTGGACCGGCACGTGGAGCTCCGCCGCGCGCTCGCGCAGGCCGAACAGGACCTCGAGGCGCAGCGGCCGGAAGAGCGAGCGCATGCCGAAGGCCGAGCGCTCCCGGGTGGCCGCGCGGTTGAACGGCAGCTTGTTGCGGCTGGCGCCGGCGAGCGTGGCACGCCAGTAGGCCTCGGTCGCGGGCGAGCGGCGGCGGGCGAGCGAGATCGCCAGGTAGTCCTTGTAGGTGTTGGCGAGCGGCGGCACCGACGACAGCCGGTCCACGTCCTCGCGGGCGAGCAGCTCGTTGAGCTCCAGCCAGAACGTCAGGTTGCTCCAGCCGTCCAGGATGGCGTGGTGCCAGGTCCAGACCGTGGCATGGAGCTCGCCCGCGAGCCGGAAGAGCCGGAGACGCCAGAGGCGCTCGCCCTGGAAGGTGAACCGGTGGCGCAGGTCCGCGGCCCGGTACGCCTCGACGCGCTCCTTCTGCTCCGCGGGAGGCAGGCCGGAGAGGTCTTCGACCTCGCGCTCGATCGCGAGCTCCCGGTGCACCACCTTCACGGGCTCCTCGAAGGCGTCCAGGTGGAAGGTGCTGCGCAGGATCGGATGGCGGCCCGTCAGCAGCCCGACCGCGTGGTAGAAGCGGTCGAGGTCGGGGATCGACAGCACGTAGGCGTGCTGGTCGTGGTAGATCGGCTGCTCGGGGAGGAGAAGGGTGTAGTAGACCATGCCCTTCTCGATGCCGGAGAGCGGGAAGAAGTCCTCATACCCCTCGGGCAGCTTGGCGCGCTGGCGCGGGTCGGCGAGCACGGCGCGCTGGAACCGCTCGATCTCGGCCAGGCCCGTGGCGTGGTCGTCGGCCAGCGAGGTGCCGGTTCTGGCGGCGATCCGCTCCACGAGCGAGGCCACGGTCTGGTGCTTGAACACGTCCTGCACGCGCAGGTCGGCCTCCAGTTGCTCGTTGACCCGGCTGACCAGGCGGACGGCCTTGATCGAGTCGCCGCCCAGGTCGAAGAAGTTGTCCGCGAGGCCCACCCGCTCGGCCTTGAGCAGCTCCTCCCAGATCCCGGCCACCGCCTTCTCGGCCGGGGTCCGGGGTGCGGTGAAGACGCCGGTGGCCGCGGTGCGCTCGGGGGCGGGGAGAGCGCGGCGGTCGAGCTTGCCGTTGGGGGTGAGGGGCAGGGCGGCCAGCGGCACGAAGAACGCGGGGACCATGTAGCCCGGCAGCCGTTCGGCGAGGAAGCTCCGCAGCTCCTCGGCCCCCGGCGCCGCGCTGCCCTGGGGGACCACGTAGGCCACGAGCTGCCCTCCGGCGTCGTCGCGCACCAGGACCGCGGCCTCGCGGACTTCCGGGTGGCGGACGAGGGAGGACTCGATCTCGCCCAGCTCGATGCGGAACCCGCGCACCTTGACCTGGAAGTCGACGCGGCCGAGATACTCGATCTCGCCGTCCGTCCGGAGGCGCGCGAGATCGCCCGTGCGGTACAGGCGCGCGCCCGGCTCGCCGAACGGGTCGGGCCCGAAGCGCTCGGCCGTCAGGTCCGGGCGGCCGAGATAACCGCGGCCGACGTTGACGCCGCCGATCCACAGCTCCCCCGGGACGCCGATCGGGACCGGCTCCAAGGCCGGATCGACCAGGTGGATGCGCGTGTTGGCGATCGGCCGGCCGATGGGGATGACGGTGGGATTCTCGACCGGCCGGCAGCCCCAGGAGGTCACGTCCACCGACGCCTCGGTGGGGCCGTAGAGGTTCTGCAGGTCGGCCCCGGGCAGGCGCCGGGCGAAGCGGGCCACGAGCTCCGGCGGCAAGGCCTCGCCGCTCGCCACGACCAGGCGGAGCGAGCCGCAGGCGGAGAGGTCCGGCTCTTCGAGGAACGCCTGGAGCATCGACGGCACGAAGTGCATCACCGTCACCCGCTCGCGCCCGATGAGATCCGCGAGGTAGGCGCCGTCGCGGTGGCCGCCGGGGCGGGCGAGGACGAGGCGCGCGCCGGCGAGGAGCGGCCAGAAGAATTCCCACACCGAGACGTCGAAGCTGAACGGGGTCTTCTGGAGGACGGTGTCCGCGGGCGTCAGCCTGTAGGCCGCCTGCATCCAGAGCAGCCGGTTGTGGATGCCCCGGTGGTGGACCATGGCCCCCTTGGGCCGGCCCGTCGAGCCCGAGGTGTAGATGACGTAGGCCAGGCTCTCGGCGGTCGCGCCGCCTTCGGGGTCCGCCGTGCTCTCGCCCGTGATCCCGTGCAAGTCGGTCACCAGCACCGCGGCGCGCGAGTCCTCGAGCATGAAGGCGCGGCGGTCCGCCGGGTAGTCGGGATCGATGGGCACGTAGGCCCCGCCCGCCTTGAGCACGCCGAGGAGCGTGGTCACCAGGTCGAGCGAACGCTCGAGGGAGACCGCGACCCGGACGTCGGGCCCGACGCCCAGCCGGCGCAGGTGGTGGGCGAGCTGGTTGGCGCGGGCCGAGAGCTCGCGGTAGGTGAGCGACTCGTCCTCGAACACCGCGGCCGGCGCCTCCGGCTGCTCGCGGACGCGGTCCTCGAACATCCCGTGCAAGGTCCGGAAGCCGCTCCAGGGATGGGCGGTGTCGTTCCACTCCGCGAGCACCTGGTGCCGCTCCGCCTCGGGGAGGAGAGGGAGCCGCGAGACCGGCGTGTCGGGAGCGTCGGCGATCGCCGCGAGCAGCCGCTCGAAGCCGCGGGTCAGGCGGGCCGCCGTGCTCCGGTCGAAGAGGTCGCGGTTGTGCTCCAGGACGCCGAAGAGGCCGGCGGGCGACTCGAACATCTCGAGGAGCAGGTCGAACTTGGCGGTCTCGCGCTCGGCGCTCAAAGGTTCGAGCGTCAGGTCCTGCGCCTGAAGCGACGGCTCCGGCGTGTTCTGCAGCACGAATTCCACCTGGAAGAGCGGCGTATGGCTCGGATCGCGGGGGAGCTGCAGCGCGTCGACCAGCTTCTCGAACGGGATCTCCTGGTGCTCGAAGGCGGAGAGGGCGGTCTCGCGGACGCGCGCGAGCAGCCCGCGAAACGGCGGGTCTCCCGACAGATCGGTGCGCAGCACGAGCATGCTGGCGAAAAAGCCGATCAGCCCCTCCAGCTCCTCGCGGTCGCGCCCGGCGGTGGGGGTGCCGGTGCTCACGTCCTCCTGCCGGCTGTAGCGGGAGAGGAGGAGCTGGAAGCCGGCGAGGAGGACCAAATCGGAAGAGCG
>DATEIO010000174.1:0-23998 GCA_035278895.1 Thermoanaerobaculia bacterium
CCGGGCGCCTGAACCGCCGGGAAGAGGGAGAGCCGGCCGAAAACCGCCTCTGCCGGGGGACCATCCTCTCCCGCTCGCAGTACCTGATCGACGTCGGGCGCTGGGGCTTCAAGGACGCCCGCCTGCGCCCGGTCGGCAACATGAGCTCCGAGGAAATTGAATTCTGGACCGAGGCCGCCAAGATCGACGGCCCCGACGCCCAGAAATGACCGGTGCCTAGGGCTCCCAGCCGGGCGGCGCGAGCTCGAAGCCGGCGAAATCGAAAGCCGGGGCCACGGTGCAGCCCACGAGCGTCCAGCCGCCGAGCGTCCGGGCGGTCTGCCAGACCCCGGCAGGCACTACGGCCTGCGGGCGCTCGCCCCGGCCGAGGCCGCTCCCCAGGCGGAAGACTGCGCGGCTCTGCCCGCCGGCCGAGAGCGCGAGCTCCAGGGGGGCTCCGGCGTAGTGGTGCCAGACCTCGTCCGCGTCCACCCGGTGCCACGCCGAGACCTCTCCCTCGCGGAGGAGGTAGTAGATCGCGGTTGAGGCCCCGCGCCCGTCGGGCGGCGCGGGGGAGCGGAACGTCTCGCGGAAGAAGCCCCCTTCCGGGTGGGGTTCGAGGCCGAGAAGGGCGACGACCTCCTCGGCCGAGAGGCCCCCGTCCTTCACGGGCAGGGAGACTCCGTGGTGCAGGGGGCGATCCGGTAGCGCAGCGTCACGCTTGCCTCGACCGAGACCTGGCCCGAGGAGACCGGGGTGTCGGCCATCGAGGATTCCATGGCCATGGCCATGCGGCCCGCCTTCTGGAAAGTGGGGGTGTAGACCGCCACGCCCCCTTCTGAGACCTCGACGATCTCGACCAGCCGCACCTTCAAGGCCCGGGCGAGCGCCTCGGCCTTGGTGCGCGCCTCGCCCACGGCCGCGGTCAAGGCCGCAGCCCGGGCCGGCCCCTCGTCCTTGAGGCCGAAGTAGACCCCGTCCAGCCGGTTGGCCCCGGCCGCGAGCCCGGCGTCGACCACGGGGCCGACCTTGTCCAGGTCTTCGAGGCGGATCGCCACCACGTTCGACGCCTGGTAGCCCACGATCTTCGGCTCCTGGAACTGCCCGTCCGGCCGCCCCTGCGAGTAGACCGGGTTGAGGTTCAGCTCGGAGGTCTGGATCTGCTCCTGCTTCACGCCCTGCTTCTTGACGGCCTCGAGGATCGCGTTGGCCGTCCGGTTCACCTGGTCCTGCGCCGCGCGGGCGGTCTCGGCCTGGGCGAGCACTCCCAGGCGGACGTTCGCCACGTCCGGCGTGACCCGAGCCTCCCCGGAGCCCGCCACGGAAAGCACGGGAACGACGTCCATGTTCCCCTCCTGTTTCGCTGCCGTTTGCGCCGCGAGCGGCGCCAGGCTCGCCAGGGCGATCCCGGCGGCCGTGATTCCCAGAAACACTGTCTTCATCCCGTTCCTCCTTGCGCCCTCGAAGTATATAGACACGGCCGCCCCGCCGGAGGAAACCGGTGGGGCGGTTTCGAAGAATCTACGGAGGCCGCAGCGGCTTCGCCTAGGCTACCTTGTCGGATTTGAAGTACTTGTCGAACAGACCGTTCTTCTTCCCGAGGTCGCAGATGGCGTACGAGAGCTCCATGGCCTTCTTTTTCATCTGGAAGCCGCGCACGAGAGCAATCCCCCAGAGCAGCACGGAGAGCGCGCCGAAGATGATCGCCACGGTGACGTATGGCATGGGGATGGCCGTAACGCCAAGGCGCCCGTCCGGCTGCACCCCTCCCTGATAGGCCATCTGCAGGAAGGCTACGACCGTGTTCCCGCTTCCGAGCAGCAGCGAGCCTGTGGCGACTGCTCCGGAAGCGGTGCCCGCCACGGCCGTCGTGCTGTCCACCGGGACCGTGCTCTGGGTTCTGCCTCCACCATCGGGATCGGGATAGACCTGAATGGGTTCGGACATCTCTCATCTCCCTTCATTGAAAATGTTGATCGAAACGCGTCCACGCTCCTCAGCCTTCTCTCGGATACTTCTTCAGGCGGCGGAGCCGTCCGAGTGTTACAGAGATCCATCACCGGGGATTTCCGACCAGAACGAAGGGAGCCCAGTAGTAGGGATGGGCGTAGTTTCCCTTTTGGATCATCGCAAGCTTGGCCTCGCGCAAGGCTTCTGCCTTGTCGCCCAGCCGGTCCAGGCCGCCGTAGAACCCGACCATGAGCTCGGGCGTGGTGTCGTCGCGCACCCGCCAGAGGCTCACCACGACGCTGGGGGCCCCGGCGTAGAGGAAGGCCCGGGTGAGCCCCACGAGCCCTTCGCCGGTCACCTCCTTGCCCAGACCCGTTTCACACGCCGAGAGGACGACCAGATCCGCCCGGAGGCTCAGGTTGAAGATCTCGTAGACCTGGAGGAGCCCGTCGTCCTCACCCCCGCCGGTGGGCGTGAGAAGAAGGCCGGACAGCTCCGGCTGCCGTTCGTCCACCAGGCCGTGCGAGGCGAAGTGAAGCCAATGGGCCGTCTCTACGAGGCGGTTGTGCTTGACGTTTTCCTCATTGGCCTCCGCGCCCTGGTAGATCTTCACCTGGCTTGGTGGATACCGGTTCGCAATCTCCGAGACCTCCCGGCCGGTTCCCGCAAGGTCGGGCAACTGGAACGCCGCGGGCACCCCGCGCCCGGTCTCTCCTTCCCGGCTCCCGGGCGTCCCGGCTCCCTCGGAGCCGTAGACCGGATCGGTGAAGGCGAGGAACCGCAAGGGGAGCTCCCCTCCCGCGTCCGCCTGCGCCTCCGTCTCCTCCAGGCGGGAGAGCACGCTCGCCGACGGGACGTAGCTCACCGCGAAGCGGCGGAGGAGATAGGGGAGCCCGGCCGAGCTCCGGCTTCGGGTGCCCTCGGTCAGCAGAGCCTCGAAGGCCAGGGTGTGGAGGGCGCCGTCGGGCGCGATCAGGAGGCGGCTCTTGCCCGCGAGCGCCGGCATCGCCGGGTCGATCAGGATCTCGTGGAGCCGGTGGGCCGCCCGGGCGTACCCGTCGAACGTCCGCGGCGAGAAAGCCTCCAGGCCTCGGCGGACCTTGCCGACCAGCTCGGCGATCTCCCCGGTCTGCGGCAGGGGGTGGAACGTCAGCGTCTCCCGGGTCACGACGAACAGGTAGGCCCCCTCTTCGCCCAGGAAATACTCGAGGAGCGCGGTCTCCCCGTCCAGGCGTTCCTGGATCTGCGGAAGGCCGAGGGGCGAGGGATAGCGGATCTCGGCGTAGTGCGGGTGCTCCTGGCGGATCGTCGACGCCAGATCCCGGGTCTCCTGGACGATCCGGCCCACGAGCGCCTTGAGCGAGGCGATCTCGGCCTCGTCGGGCTTCTCGGCGGAGAGCTCCCGGAGCAGCCGGCGCTGCGCGGCCGAAAGGCGGCCCGCCAGCTCCGCCTCTTGCCTGCGCAGCTCGGCAGAGACGCCCTGGGTCAGGAGCCGTCCTTCGGCGAGCAGGTCGAGCAGGCTGCGGGACCGGGCCGCCTCGCTCGCCCCGAGCGCCTGGCTGGCGTAACCCTGCCCCGGAAAGCGGCTGTCGAGCCGCATCAGGAGATCGACATAGAAGTCGTAATAGGAGCGCTTGGAGGCGAAGAAGGAGGACCGCATGCTGTCCTCCGGGAGGTCCGCCCGGACCGCCTCGAGGATCTCTACGGCCTCCCGGATCTCCGCCAGGGCGCCTTCCAGATCCCCACGGTCGCGGTGCAGACGCGCGAGGCCCAGGAGGGCGGAGGCTTCGATGGCCCAGGTCTCTACCTGGCGGGCCAGAGTCAGGGCCTCGCGCAGGTGGGACTCCGCCTTTTCGAGCTCCCCCTGCTTCTGCCAGGCCTCGCCGAGCTCGACCTGGGTCCAGGCTTCGCCGTAGCGATCGTGCGTCTTCTGCCTCAAGGGCAACGCTTCCTGGAGCGCCGCGATCGCTTCGGCCGTCTGGCCGAGCTCCATCCGCGCCGTCCCGATGCTGTGGAGGGAGAAACCCGCGAGCCGGTCGTTCTCCTCGCGGCTGATCGCGAGCGCCGAATCGAACCAGGAGAGGGCGGTCGCCGGATCGCCGAGCTTCAGGTGCACCTGTCCGAGGCTCAGGCGCGCATTGACCTCCCCGTCCCTGTCCTTGGTCTCGGCGGAGCGGTGGACCTCGAGGGCCTTGCCGTACTCCTCGCGAGCCCGGTCGAGCTCACCCAGATCCTGGTGGACGCCACCCAGATGGAGCAGCACCGTCGCCTCCTTAGCGGCATCCCCGAGCCGCTGGTTGATCGCCAGCGCGTCCAAAAAAGAGCTCCGGGCCAGGAGCAGCTCCCCCCGGCGGCGGTGGAGGGAGCCGATGGTCGTGAGGGTCGCCGCCTCCGCCTTGAGGTCCTTCTCCTCCCGCGCCAGACGCAGGGCGTTCTGGACACACTCCAGGACCTTGCCGCTCTCCCCCTGGCTCAGATAGACCGTGGCCATCGCGTTCCACACGGAGGCTTCGAGCTTGCGGTCCCCCGACTTTTGCGCGAGAGGCAGCGCCTCCAGGAATGTGGTCAGCGCCTTCTCGCTCAGACCCTGTCTCTTGTAGCTGTCGGCGATCGCCAGGAGCACGTCGGCCTGCTCGCGGGCATCGCCCAGATCCGTCCAGATCGCCAGCGCTTGCTCGAGGGGCTGGAGCGCCCCTTTCGGGTCCTCCGCGAGCCGGCAGGCGCCCACGTTGCGGGCCGCCTTGGCCGCCCTGCGGCGGTCCTCGGGAGCGGTCGCCAGGGCGAGCGCCTGCTCGAAGGTGGCGAGCGCCTTCTCGGGCGCCGCCTTTCTCTGGATGAAACCGGTTTCGATGATCGTCTCGATCTCTCCGGAGCGGTCTCCGGCGCCGCGCCACAGGCGCAGCACCTCGTCCGCGCGGCCGAGCGCCTTCTGCACCGTCTCCTCAGTCTCGGCCGCGTCCCGGGTCTGGATCTCCTTGCGCAGGAGCTTGACCTCCGCGAGCCCTCGCGCGGCCGCCACCCGGCCGGCGTCCTCCGGCCGGGCCGGACGCAGCTCCTTCAAAGTCACCCGGTAGCGGCCCGCTTCCGCCTTCGGATCGTGCGGTGTGATGGCCAGCCGGTGCTCTCCCGCCGCGCTCGCCACCAGGCAGAGCGTCTCCTCCTCCCTGCGTTCGTCGGGATCGTCCACCGCCATCACGGTCTCCCCGCCAGGGCCGAGCAGGGTGGCCGCGACGTCGAGATCGCTCTGATCGATCACCACGCGGGCGTACCAGCCCGCTTCGAGGTCCAGGAGGTGCTCGTCCCGGCCATCCCCGGAGAGCTCCCGCTCGACGGTCTCCCCCAGGCGGAGGACGGGACGCACCGGTACGAGGGAAATCTCCGCCGCGGGCGGAGCGAGCGGAGGGGGAGGCGCGGGCACGGAAGGCGCTCCGGCGCAGGCGAGCTGGAGCGCTCCGAGGGCTCCCACCAGACCCAGGGTCTGGTGAAGGGCTGGAAAGAGAGGACGGGGCCGAGCGAGCAGAATCTTCACGAGAAGAGGTTCGACCTGCGATTTTCCATCATCTTACCCCACGAGCCGCCGTATAGACAGGATAGGATTAGCACGATGGCGGCCGACGACCAGGAGATGGTCGCCCGATTTCTGCGGGGCGAGGCGGACGCGGTGGGGACCGTGGATGGCTGGATCTCGCGCGCGGCCTGGCCCTACCAGCGCCGGCTGGCCGACCGGTGGGACGACGTTCTGCAGGACGTCCGGCTGGAGGTGACCCGACTTCTCGGCCAGGGGAAGTTCCGGGGCGAGTCGAGCCTCCGGACCTATCTCTGGCGGGTGGTCAGCCACACCTGCCTCGACCAGATCCGCTCCCAGAGCAAGTGGCAGTGGACGGACCTGGAGGCCGTCGATCACGGGAACGGCCCCACGCTTCCGCCGCCGAGCCTGGCCTCGGCCCGGGAGGAGAAGGATCTCCTCCTGCGCGTGCTCGAGCGGGTCCCCCAGGAGTGCCGGGAGCTGTGGCGGATGATCACGGCGGGCCTCTCGTACAAGGAGATGAGCCTGCGGACGGACGTGGCCGAAGGGACGCTCCGGGTACGCGTCCTGCGCTGCCGGGAAAAGGCGGTGGCCGTGCGCCAGGAGCTTCTGGGCGGCTCTGTGGGAGGCGGACGTAACAAAATCGTCAAGAATTCGCCTGATAGGAGTTGAAAGGCGAAAACGATGACATGCGATGAAGCCATCCAATTGCTCCCCTGGTTGCTGAACGGCACCTTGGAGGAGGGAGAACGCAGGGAAGTCCGGCAACATTTAGAGACGTGCGAGGAATGCCGGAAAGCACTGGGGGAGACCCGGGCGGCCTGGACGATCTTCGGCCAGCACCTCCTCCCGGAAATGCTGGTGGCTCTAGCCTACGGGGAGGTCCCCTCCGGGATCGACCCCGCTCTCGCCGAGCGCCACCTGGCCTCCTGCCCGGAGTGCGCGGCCGAGCTGGAGCTCGCGCGGACGAGCCGCCGGCTGGAGGAAGATGACAAGATCGCCCTTTTCCCAGTCCGGCCGGCCAGGAAGGACCGGGGCGAATCCCGCTCCTGGCGGACCGCTGCCCTGGCCGCGAGCCTCGCGGGCCTCGTGGCCGCGAGCGGCTGGATCCACAGCTCCCGGGAGCTGCGGTCCGTCTCCGAGCAGGTCGCGGAGAAGCCGCCGGTCTCGGCGGTGAAGCCTGCCCGCCCGGAGACGCCTTCCGCTGGAGACCCCGGCCTGGAACGGAAGCTTGCCGAGCTGACGGCCCGGTTTGAGGCCTTGGACTCTCAGGCGAAAGAAGCCCAGACGACCGCGGAGAAACTCCAGGCGCAGATCCAGGAGAGCCGGAAGCCTCGGGTCAACCTCTACTTCGAAAACGGAGCCATCGAGCGCAGCGCGGACGAGATCCTGCTGCCGGCAGATCAGGACTCCATCCTCACCCTCGATCCCAGCGGCCCGAAGACGCGGCGCCGGATCGTGATCCGGAGCTCCGCCGGCCAGGTGGTTTACGAGGCCTCGGGGCTCCTTCCCAGCAACGACGATTACGGACAGTACTCGATCGGATTCCCCTCCGGCTTCCTGAAGCCCGGCCGCTACACCATCCGGCTCTTCGCGGATGGGAAACCGACCCCCACCGAGACGTACACCCTCCGGGTCAAGTAGGGCGATACCTGCCCGCCTCAAACAAGACCGCCCCGCTAGAGAGATCTCAGCGGGGCGGCGGGTTTAGACAGATTAGAAAAAATCTCACCCGGCCGTCTGGTCCCCCTTGGCCGCGGAGAACTCCGCCAGGGCAGGCCGGCGGGTCAGGTAATCCACAATGTTCGTGCCCAGGCTGATGCTCGCAAAGACCGCTGCCGTGCGGGAGAAGCCCAGGAACCCGGCCACGGCGGCGGCCAGAGCGAACAGGATGCTCACAAACCGGGTGGGCGGGGGAGGCGGAATCGGAATCACGCGAACTCCTCCCGTTTCACCGCTTTGACCGAGACCGCTTCGATCGAATATAGCCATTTCCGCGCCCCCTTTCATGAGGGTTTCTTTGCGTCTGTCCAGGCCAGGCGCGGCGGTCGCCTGGCCTTCGCTCTCTACTTGGGAGGAACCGGATCGATCGGGATGGGCTTCACCCCCGAGGTCTCGCGGCTGCTGGTGCTGGCAGTTGATGTCGTGGTCGGTTCGTCAGCCATTTCGTCTCTCCCTTCTGGTCGGTAGCAGGGGAAGGCTCTCCTGCCGGAGTTTGTGCTTTAAAAAGGCGCAGCAAAACGCCGGACGTTACAAACTGGACGATCTTATTTCGGATCTCCGATCAGAATGAATGGAGCCCAGTAGAACGGATGAGCATAGTCACCCTTTTCGATCATTCGCAATTTGGCGTTTCGCAAGGCTTTCGACTTGTCGTGCAGCCGGTCCAAGTCCTCGTAGAAGGAGACCATCAGGTCGGGCGTCGCACCGTCCGAAATGCGCCAGAGGCTCACCACCAGGCTGGGAGCTCCTGCGTAGAGGAACGAGCGGGCCAGCCCGACCAGGCCTTCTCCGCTCACCTCTTCCCCCAACCCGGTTTCGCAGGCGGAGAGGACCACGAGGTCGGCCGAAAGCTTCAACCGGAGGATCTCGTAAGCTTGGAGAAAACCGTCCTCTTTTCCTTTCCCCGGCTCCTCGTTGGCCAGGATCAGAGAGGAGAGCTCGGGCCGACGCTCGTCCGGCCGGGCGTGGGTCGCGATGTGAAGGCGCTCGGCATTCATCACGAGGCGGTTGCGCTTGACGTTCTCCTCCCTGGCGTCCTTGCCGAGATAGACCCTGGAGAAGGCGCGGGGGTAGAGGCGTGCGATCTCCAGAATCTCCCGCCGCGAGTCGGGGAGGGGAGCCAGGGACCAGCGTTGTGTCCCTTCCGGAAAAGAGCGCAGGAGAAAGCCGGACCCCGTCTCTTCCACCTTCGTTTGATAGTCGGGATCTGCGAAGGCTACGAAGCGGAGCCGGCCCGCCGCCGGTTTTGGCCGCGGCTGCCGGAGCTCCGCCAGCACGCTCGCCGAAGGGACGTAGCTGATCGCGTAGCTCCGGAGCAGGTAAGGCAGGTCTTTGAACGAGCCTTCTCCCGGTTCGGTCAGCAACACTTCGAAGGGGAGGAGGTAGAGCGCTCCGTCCGGCGCGATCAGAAGATGCTCTTTGCCCTTGAGGACGCTGGCGACGGGCGCGAGCAGATCCCGATAGAGCTGATGCGCCTCCTTGAAGTAGGCATGTCGCGTGCGGGGATTCACCGTCTTGATCGCCTGCCGGAGCCTGAGCACCCGCTCCCGGATCGTGGCGGCGTCAGGGATCTTGTGGGTCTCGATCCCGTTTCGGGTCACTACAAAAAGAAAGGAGCTCTCCTCACCTAGGGCGTACTCCAGGAGGACGGACCGGTCGTCCAGCCCGCGCTGGAGAGCCGGGAGGTCGAGCGGGCGGACCTCGGGATTCGGGTGACGCTTGCGGATCTCCCAATCCAACCGCTTTCGGCCCTCGGTCAAGCGTTCCAGCTCCTGCCGGAGAGACGCGATCCTGGCCTCGCTCGGGGAGGCCGCCTGGAGCTCCTCGCGCAAAAGGCCCTGGACCCGCGAGAGCTCGGCCAACAGACTGTCCTCCTGCTGCTTCAAGTCCGGGCCGACCTCCTCGCTCAAAGAGATCTTGCTCTGGGCAAGGAGATCCCGCAGCCCCCGGGCTCGCGCCCACTCACTCGCAGTGAATGCCTGAGCCTGGTATCCCTCTCCAGGGTGCAGGTGGTCCAGTCGCTCCAGCAGGTCGATCTGGAACTCCTGGTAGGCCCGTCGGGAAGCGAGGTATGACATCTTCAAGTCTTCCCCTGCTACATTGCGCCGCGTGGACTCGATGGCCTCCAGGGCCGCTTCGATGTCGTCCTGGGCCTCCCTCAGCCGGCCCATGTCGCGGCGCAGCATGGCCCGTCGGAGGAGGAAGGGAGCCATCTGAGTCATATTCTGGTTTCGGCTCGCGAGCTCGTACCCCCGGTCGAACTGCTCGGCCGCGAGATGGAACCGTCCTAAATCCCGGTAGGCCGTACCTAGGGCGAGCCGCGCCAGCCCGATCGCGGCTGGATCGTCATCTTTTTCTGCCAGCGCCAGGACTTTCTTGAAGAGCGCCAGGGCCTGTTCCGGATTCCTGAGATCGAGGTAGACCAACCCAAGGTGGTATTGCACAATCCCCAGCTCCGGGGCGAGGGATTGCGCTTCCTGATATTTGAGGCGGGCGGCTTCGGGCTTTCCCTGAAGCTGGAGAATCCACCCGATGCCGATCAGAGACCGTGCGGCCCATTCTTGGAATCCCGGGCCCAACGTGCGGAAGATTTCGACCGCCTGCCGGTAGGCTTCGAGCGCATCCTCTGTCTTGCCCAGGTGCAGATACACTCCGCCCAAGGCAGAGAGCACATATCCCCGAGTCTCCGGCTCCGCCACCCTCTTCAGGGCGTCCAACGGGAACTCCACCGCTTCCTGGAGCTGCCCCAGATGGTTATAAACCGCAGCGAGGTTGCTGGCGACCCGGGCTGCGTTATCGTCATCCCCCGCGGCTTCGCTGAGCTCGAACGCGCGTTCGAAGCTTTGGTAGGCCGCCTTGATGTCAGACTGGGTGTACTGGACGTAACCGATCCCGGCCCGGATCTTTCCTTGCAGGGCGAGATCCCCTACCGATTCTGCAAGGGGAAGGCTCTGATCGAAGACGGAATGCGCCTCCTTGTGCTTCTCGAGATCGAGGTAGAAGTCGCCGAGGTTATAGAGCACGAACGCCTGCTCGGCTTCGTCTCCGATCTCTTTCCAGAGCGCCAGAGACCTCCGGTAGAGCTCCGGGATGTCCGTGTCGTCTTTCAAGTATTTATGGGAGACGTATGCAATGTTGTTGAGAGAAAGCGCTTCGCCCCTGCGGTTCCCGGTCTCCCGGGAGCGGGTGAGCCCCCGCTCATACCAGTCGCGGGCTGCCGGAGCATTCCCTGCGAGGCGAAAGCCCCTGCCGATGTGATTCAGGGTGTCGACCTCCTCTTCCACGTCTCCGGCCTGCCAGCAGAGCCGAAGCGCCTGCTCCAGCTTCGCGAGCCCCTGGCGCCGGGTCTTCTCCTCCTCGATCTCCTGAAGGCCCTGCCTGACGAGCTTCAGGGCTTCCACTCGGACGCTGTCTTTGTCCGTGGCCGGCCGGAGATCCCGGATCTCGACCCTGTACGTTCCCGCGGGCTTGGCGGGGTCGCGGGGGCTCACGGCCAGTCGATAATCTCCCGAAGCCTCCGTCACCCAGAGGAGGAGATCCCGGTGGTCCTGGGCTCCCGGGCTCGCCATTGCGAGCAGGTTTCTGCGGGGATCCGAAAGGCTCACCTCCACTTCAACGCCCTTCTCCTGGAGCCTCAAGTCCAGAAACCAGCCCTTCTCCAGCCGCAACGAATACTCGTGCTTCTCCTTTCCTCCCAAGGCCTTCTCGACGAAAGCTCCCCGTTCCGCCTGGAGCGCAGGCGGTTTGGGAGAGTCTGCGGCGCAAGAGAGTTGAAGCAGCCCCAGGAAACCTGCCAGAAGGGCGGGGACCGGCCGGAGAGGGGAGCGGCGGAAGCGAGGGGAAGGCAGGGTCGTCACGACAAGTCTCGACCTGCGAAGACTTTCCCCATCTTAACGCACTCTGCCGGAGAATCCGCGAGCCCGTATCCTTCTTCTTCATAGAAGGATAGGATTTTCTCCATGGCGGACGATCGGGAGGTGGTCTCCAGGTTTCTTGAGGGTGAGGCCGACGCGGTCGGGACCGTGGATGGCTGGATCTCGCGCGCGGCCTGGCCCTACCAGCGCCGTCTGGCCGACCGGTGGGACGACGTTTTGCAAGACGTACGGCTGGAGGTGACCCGTCTTCTCGGCCAGGGGAAGTTCCGGGGCGAGTCGAGCCTCCGGACCTATCTCTGGCGGGTGGTCAGCCACACCTGTCTCGACCAGATCCGCTCCCAGAGCAAGTGGAAGTGGACGGACCTGGAGGCGGTCGACCGGGAGGACGGCCTCACGCTGCCGCCGGCGAGCGCGGCCTCCCGCCGGGAAGACCGGGACCTCCTCCTGCGCGTTCTCGACCGGGTGCCGCAGGAGTGCCGGGAGCTGTGGCGGATGATCGTGGCGGGCCTCTCCTACCGGGAGATGGGTCTGCGGATGAACGTCGCCGAAGGAACGCTCCGGGTGCGCGTCCTGCGCTGCCGGGAAAAGGCGGCGGCTCTCAAACGGGAGCTCCTGGAGGGGAATCCGGGGAACGGACGTAACAAGACCGCGAAAGAGCGCGCCTGATAGAAGCAGGACGGCAAAATCGAATGACCTGTGACGATGCCATCGAACTTCTCCCCTGGTTGCTCAACGGGACTCTGGAAGAGGGGGAGAGACGAGAGGTTCGGAGGCATCTCGAAGAGTGTGAGCGCTGCCGGGAGGCTCTGGCCGAGACCCGGGACGCGTGGGGAATTTTCGGCCAGCATCTCCCCGCGGAAGCGCTGGTATCCCTCGCCTACGAAGAGCCCCCCACCGGAATCGACCCCGCCCTGGCCGAGCGGCATCTCGCTGCCTGTCCGGAGTGCGCGGCCGAGTTGGAGCTTGCGCGGACGAGCCGTCACCTGGAGGACGACCGGATCGAGGTCTTTCCGGCCCGGCGGACCCGGGAGGATCGCGGCGGCTCCCGCGCCTGGCGGGCGGCCGCCCTGGCGGCCGGGCTGGCCGGGCTGGTGGTGGCCGGCGGCTGGCTCCGGAGCTCGCGGGAGGTCCGCCGCCTGAATGGCGAGTTGGCCCAGGCGTCGTCCGCCGGCGGTTCCGGAGCCGGGGAGCGGATCGCCTTGAACACCTGGAACGACGTAATCGGCCGCGACGTCCTGCGATCCACGGACGAGGTCGTCCTCCCCTCCGGCGTCTACGCCAGCCCGCTCCTGGAGGCCGAGAAGGGGGACACACCCCCGGAACGGGAGATCGAGATCCTGGACGAGGACGGCAATCCCGTCTTGAGCGGGTCGGGGCTGCGCCGGAACGAGGACGACTACTACACCTTCACGATTCACCCCGGCGCTCTGAAGCCCGGCCGCTACACCCTTCAGCTCTACAGCACTGAAGGCGGGAAGCGCACGCCCCGCGAGACGTACAAGGTGCGGGTCGAGTAGGCGTTACCGCCCTCCCACCTCCTGCGCCGCAGCCCCGTAGATGGCCATCGTGGCGGGGTCCTGGAGGAAAGCGGCCACCCCGAGGTCGTTCGTCTTCCAGCGCTTGTCGAGCCCGAGGGTCAGCTCGGTCGACTTCTCGGCTCCCGCCGGGAGGGTGAAGGCCTTCTCCAGGCGGCGCACCACGTGATCGTTGCGGAGCTTCTTCGAGGCGTTCTCCCCGGCGCCCACCGGGGTTTCAAGGCCACTCTGGTAGACGGCCACCCAGAGGTCCAGAGGACCTGTGCCGGCCTGGGCGAGCTTCGCTCCGACCTTCACCTGGAGATGACCGTCCGCCGTGGGCGGGGAGACGGCCAGGGTCACCCGCCCGGCCGGCTCGTCCGCCAGGGCCTCGGAGATCTTCCCGAGGACGGCGCCTTCCTGCGAGCCCACCCCCTCGGCACGGCCGTTGACCACCACCTGCGGCGTGTAGATGCGATTGCTCTTGAAAACACGGGCGTACGCCTTCTGCCGCTCGGACCAGCGGGCGGAAGAGAACGGGTCGGTCCAGCCGATGTAGTTCCAGTAGTCCACGTGGAAGGAGAGGGGGATCACCTTCCCCTGATACTTCGCGTCTCGGGCGAGCCGCGAGAGCAGCCGGTCCGCCGGCGGGCAGCTCGAGCATCCCTGGGACGTGAACAGCTCGACCACGGCCACACCAGGAGCGTTCTTCTTGTCCGCACCGGAGCCGCCCCGGGGGAGGATCAGGAGAACCGCCAGAGCGAGGAGCGAAAAGCGGGGGAGCACGGTCATAAGTCTTTTTCCTCCGGCGCGGAGCCATTGCGCCTCAGCAAATGGTACGCGTGGAAGGGGAAATCGGCTTTATCCCCCGGCAAAGGTCTATTGCTGGCGCCGAAAGGCCTTTTCCCGCCTGGAAAGGTCCTTCCTGCCCGAGAAAGCTCTTGAGGCCGGCCCCCAAAGTCTCTTGCCGCCTCTCTCAGAGCTGTTGCTCGCGCAAAAGGTCTTTTGTTTGAAGGGAAAGACCTTTGCACGCAGGAAGACGGCATGCTCTTTGCGAAGTTCGCCCGGCATGCGCGACGTGATCCTTGACGAGAACGCGAGCGAGGCTTCGGGCCTGCTCGCCATCGAGAACAGAGCGGTGCTCGAAGCCCAGGGGTGGCGCCTCGGGTTCTGGACGTGCTCGGACGAGGGGCCGGTGGAGAAGGCTTTGAGGGCGCTCGGCAAACGCGAGGGCTCGGGAGAGTGGGAGCTGTGCCGCGTGGCCGGAGCCCGGGCGACGGTCCGGAAGAAGACGGAGGACTGCGAAGGGATCGCCCGGCAGGGGAAGTGGGTCTACGTCTTCGGCTCCCACTTCGGCACCAAGACCGGCCCTCTCGAGCCCCGCCGCCATTTCGTGGCCCGCTTCAACGAGGCGAAGATCGACGGCAAGCTCGACGACGTCGAGATCCCGGTCGAGATCGCCAAAGGCGCCTTCAAGCTCCATCGCCTGATCAACGACGCCTTGAAGGCGAGCGGCCTGGCGATCATCGAGACCGGCGCCGAAGAGGCGCGGCAGTGCATCGAGAAGACCCGGAAGGCCGGCAAGAAGAAGGGGAAACGCTGGGCTGGCCGCATCCACAAGGGGGACTGGCCGGTGAACATCGAGGGCGTGGCGTTCCGGGACTCGGGGACCGCCCTCCTCGGCCTGCGCTATCCCGTCACCCACGACGGACACCCCTTGATCGTCGAGCTCGACGACATCTCGAAGCTCTTCCGCGATCCGTCGGACACCCCGTCCATCCTCCACCTCTGGGTGCTCGACAACGTGGGCTCGGCCCGCGAGCCCCGGGGACTGCGGGCGCTCGAAATCAAGGACGGCGTCTTCCACGCCATTACGGGGAGCCTCGACAGCGATCCTGAGGAGAGCGTCCTCCTCCAGGACCATCCCGAGGGGGAGCGGGCGGAGTCGGAGCACCATCGCTTCACCCTCCCCGAAATCTCCCGGTGGACCGGCCTCCGGGCCCAGACCGTGACCGGCGTCGACGTCGATTCGCGGGTCGAGGGGCTGGCCGTGGACGGCGAGGGCCGGTTCCGCTACGTCCTGGACGACGACCGGATCCATCTGCGCAGCGCGTAGCCCTGAAATGTTCCGCCGCTCCGCGGCACCTTCGAGTGAAGTGGTAGGATTCCCCCGGATTCACTCGAAAGGGGTTGCGCCATGGAGACCCTCTCCTTCGCGTTCGTCGGCTTTGTCGTCCTTCTTGGAATCATCTTTTTCTACATCCTGGCCCGCATTCTCTACAAGAAGGCGGGTCCGGACGAGGCGCTGATCGTCTACGGCCGGAGAAAGCTCTTCGGGGACAAGGTGCGCGACGAGAAGGGGGGAACCGAGGGCTTCCGGATCGTGCGCGGCGGCGGCACGTTCGTGTTCCCGGCCTGGGAGCAGCACAAGCTGCTGTCGCTCCGGATGATGACGCTCGACATCGACCTCCAGCACGTCTACACGAGCCAAGGCATCCCGATCAACGTCAAGGCGGTGGCCCAGGTGAAGGTGAGGGGAGACATCGAGCACATCCGGAAGGCGGCCGAAGGCTTCCTGGGCGTGCCGCCCGAGCAGGTCCGCTCGACCATCCAGGAGACGGTCGCGGGCCACTTGCGCGGCATCATCGGCACGCTGACGCTCGAAGAGCTCTACAAGGACCAGAAGCGCTTCCAGGAGAAGGTGCGCGACGAGGCGCACTTCGACCTCGAAGGCATGGGCTTCGAGTTCAAGTCCTTCGTGTTCCAGGCGATCCAGGACTCCGAGGGATACCTCGACTCGCTCGGTCAGCCCAAGATCCAGGAGGCGCTCAAAAACGCCCGCATCGCGACCGCGCTGTCAGACCGCGAGGCCAAGGTCGAGGAGGAGAGCGCCCGCCAGCAGAAGGAGCAGAAGCGCTTCGCGGTGGACACCGAGATCGCCGACGCCGAAAAGTCCCTCTCGCTCAAGAAGGCCTCCATCCAGAAGGAGGTCGACGTGGCCAAGGCCCAGGCGGTCAAGGCTGGCGAGATGGAGATGAAGGTGCAGGACATCACGATCGGCGAGCGCGAGGTGGAGCGCCGCAAGCTGGAGCTGAACGCCACCATCCGCGAGCAGGCGGACGCCAAGAAGTACGAGGCCGAGCGGCTGGCCGACGCCGACCAGTACCGCATCGAGCGCCAGGCCGCGGCCGAGAGGAAGCGGCGCGAGGAGGCGGCCCAGGCGGTGAAGGCCGAGGGTCTCGCCAAGGCTGAGGCCGAGTCGGTGATGCGCCGCGAGATCGGTCTCGCGGAAGCCGAAGCCGTGCGCGCCAAGGGCGAGGCCGAGGCTGCGGCCCGGCGCCTGCTGGCCGAGGCGTTGAAGCTCTACAACGACGCCGGCCTCTCGATCGAGGCCTTGAAAGTGCTGCCCGAGATCGCGGCGGCCATCTCCGAGCCGCTCTCGCGCGCCGGAGCCACGACGATCATCAGCAACGGCAACGGGCACGACGGCACCGGCGCCGCGAAGCTCAGCCAGGACGTGGTGCAGGTCCTCTCGCAGCTCTCGCCGATCATGGAGCAACTCGCGGGAGTCAACCTGAAATCGTTCCTCCAGGACGTCTCGAAGATCCCGGCCGCGGCCACGCAGAGCCTCGTCCGTACCGAGCCCCAGCCTCCGGCGGCCCCGCCCCGGACGCCGGGCTCCTAAGGGCAGGCCGCTGTGTCCGGCCCGGCGAACACCCTGCCCGAGCTGGTCGATCAGCTCGGGCGGACCTTCTCCCCCTACGAGCGCCTGAAGATCGTGGCCCGGGCCTGGACGCTCCTGCGCCAGATGACGCCGGAGCAGCGGATGACCGTAGCCGCCCAGCTCGGGCTCGACCGGGCGGACGAGGTGGTCAACGCTATCGCGGAGAGGAGCGGCACCAAGGCTGCGCCCGTGCTGATGTCGATGATCGAGCGGGCCCAGACCAAAGGGGTGGCTCACCTGCCCCAGCTGGTCGCGGATCTGAAGGACCCTGAGCGGCGGGCCGAGCGTCTGCGCCAGGGAGCCGAGGCGGCCGGGACGGCGCTCCTGGAAGGAGACCCGCAAGTTCCCTGGATCCCGCCGGGCGCCGCACCGCCTCCACCCCCGGCCAAGGCTGCGCCTCCGAAGCCGCCTCCGCCGACTCCGGTCGAGCCCCCGAAGCCGGCCGCGCCGGCGCCTCCTCCGCCTGTGGCCGTGGCACCGCCTCCGCCGCCCGCTCCCGAGCCCGTCGTGGCGGCCCCGGCTCCGCCGCCCCGGCCCGCTCCCGAGCCTCCCCGGGTGCCCGCGAAAGCTCCGGTAACCAATGGGCTCGCCGAGCGGCTGGCCGCGGTTCCTTCGCTCACCTCCCGCTTCCGCCTGCTGCGCCGCTCCGTGGGAGACGTCAAGCAGCTCTCCTCGGCGGACCTGCGCACGCTTATGGACACCTTCCCGGACGGCTGGGCCCGCCGCCGCGCCGTGCTGGAGTTGCTCCGGGCGGGCGTGCCGGGGAAGGTCGCCGAGGCGCTGCCGCTCGTTGCTTCCCTCTCCTCGGAGCGCGACCGCGCCTGGTGCCTGGGAGAGCTGGTCGAGTCGCGCGAGGTTCCCGAGGGGGAAAGAGAGGCGCTTCTGGGGGCGGTGGGCTCGCCGATGGCCCGGCGAAGGCTGGAGCGGCGGCTGGGGCTGTAGCGCAGGCTGCCACGGACTTCCACGGACGACCACGGACTGACACGGACGAAAGGCCTGTCCGTGAAGGTCCGTGTCAGTCCGTGCCCGTCCGTGCCGCCGCCCTACCGGATCCAGGAAATTGGCCGCTCGTACGGCACCCGCACCTCGAAGGGCCTCCCCTCGATCGTGCCGGTAACGTTCACCACGGGAGGCTCATCCTGCACGATCTCGCTGCCGTCGATGGTGTAGCTCGTGAGCTTGCGGTGATTGATGCCGCCGGCATCGCGCCAGCGGTCGAAGTTGTCGTAGGCCTGCTCGAGCTCGTCCCGGTCCGAGAGGACGTTCACGCCCGAATCCCACTGGCAGATCGCCGCCTGGAAGGCCGTCGTGCTCTCTCCGTCACCGTCGAGCTTCAGGCCTTCGAGAACCTGCTTGACGCGCCTCTCGGCGGCCGTTTCGGGGCTCCCGGAGAGCAGCCAGTCGAGCGAGATGCCGACGTCAGCATCCTTGAGAAAATTCTTTCCAACAAAGAAAACGGCTCCCACGACCAATAGAGCGCCAAACAGTACACGCATGGGCAGATCCCTCTCTTCCAGATTGTCCGGGCTTCCCCTTCTTCTATCATAGGAGGTGTGGCTGGGCTGGGAAAAACCTTTCACTTCCCAGGGGCGCCTTAACAAAGGAGATATGCATGTTGAAAAAACTCGAAGCGCGCCACCGTCTCGGAACAGCGCTTGCCCTGGGTGCCTGGATGCTCGCGGTGGAAGCGGCGCCCTCTCCCGCGGCCGGCATCCGGCAAGGCGATCTGGCGCCCCGGTTCACCGTCCAGACCCTGGACGGCGAAACCCTGTCCTCCGATGCTTTGAGGGGAAAGGTGGTGCTGCTCGACTTCTGGGCCACCTGGTGCAGCCCCTGCGTGCAGGCGATCCCGGCGCTCGAGGAGATCCGGAAGAAAAACGCCGGCAAGCCCTTCGTGCTCATCGGCGTGAGCGCCGACCACGAGAGGAGGACTCTGGAGCAGTTCCTGAAGAAGCGCGGTATCCCCGGACCCCAGGTCTGGAACGGCCTCCGGGGGGACCTGAACCGCATGTTTCAGGTGAGCACCTTCCCGACCCACATCGTTCTGGATGCCGAAGGGCGGATCGTCTACCGGAAGATGGGCTGGGGCGGCAGCTCCTCCGGCCGGGCCCTGGACGCGGCTGTAGAGAGGGCTCTGGCGAAAGCGCCCAAGAACCGGGCTGTGGGCGAGCCCGCCCGCTAGAAACAAAGGACCCAAAGGACACCAAGGACACCAAGGACCAGCTTTCAGGGTCCTTTCCGTCCCTGGTGTCCTTGGTGTCCTTGATGTCCTTTCTCTGGCTTTCTTGGCCGGCGAGATAGAATTTCCTCAACCAGCAAGCCTCATCGCTCCCGGAGACCCGGATGGCCAAGCGCTACGACGTCTTCCTCTCCTACGCCCACGCGGACGCCGAAGAGGTCCACCGCTTGGCCGAGAACCTCCACAACGCCGGCCTGGAGGTCTTCCTGGACGAGTGGAGAATCGACCCCGGGGACGTTCTCGTCCACAAGCTGGATGAGGCCCTTCGCAAGGCCCGCAATGTCGCTCTCTGCATTACACCCACAGCCCTCTCCCGGCCCTGGGTGCTGGAGGAGTACGCCGCCGCAGTACCTCTGGCCGTCGAGCAGAAGCTTCGGCTGATCCCGGTCCTTCTGAAGGACGCCGACCTTCCCCCGCTCCTCGCGAGCCGCGTCTTCGTAGACCTCCGCACCGCCGACGGCCCCGAGTACGAAAGGGCTCTCCGCAAGCTCATTGCCACCCTCAAGGGGGAGACCGGTCCGCCTCCCCGCATCCTTCCCCGTCCGGACACCGCCTTCCGGGCCGAAGGTCCGATGAGAGGCCGGCTGCGGATCGGCCGCTCGTCCGTGGCCTACATCGAGATCGACAAGGACGGCGAGCCCAGGACGGAGCACCAGCCCCGTGGCCTCAGCGACCGGACCGATTTTCAACTTTGGGAGCTGGACCGCGCCCGCCACCGTCCGGACTTCCAGCGGGACGCCGCCGCGGGAACGGCCGCCCGGGAATCTGTTCTCCACACGCGCCTCCTGGAGATCGGCGAGGCCCTCACCCGCGAATTCCTGGACGGCGCCGCGGGCCAGGCTCTCCTCCGGGAGGTCACCGAGGCTGCGCGGCTCGGGTTCCCCCTGGAGCTGGGTCTGGAGATCGAGGACGCCCTCGCCGGCCTCCCCTGGGAGACTCTCCGCCTCCCAGGTCCGGACGGCACCGCCGGTCCGCTCCTGGCGCTCCACCCGAGCGTCCGCCTCTTCCGCGCCATCGCCGATCTGGGCCCCACTCCGGCGCTGCCCATCCCGGGGCCGCTCCGCATCCTGGTCGCCATCGGCAGCCCCGAAGAGCAGAACGCCCGGGGCGAGCTTCTGGACATGGAGCGCGAGCTCTCCCGCATCCTCGACGCCGTGGAGCCCGCCCGCAAACAGGAGCGCCCTGCCTACGTCCGCGTCATCGATCGCGGCACGGTCAAGGCCATTCGGGACGCCCTCCAGATCGAGCGCTACCACGTCCTCCACGTCACCTGCCACGCCGGCCCGGGCGTGCTGGTGCTGGAAAAGGAAGACGGCTCCGCGGACCGGGTCACTGCCCAGCGCTTCTGCGACGAGGCCCTCCCTCCCGGCCGCGGCGTCCCCCTCGTCGTCCTGGCCGGCTGCGCCACCGCCCTCGCGGAGCAAGGCGAATCCGCCCTCCCCGGCCTCGCCCGCCAACTCCTCGCCCGCGGCGTCCCCACCGTCCTCGCCATGCAGGCCCCGGTGAGCGATCCCTACGCCACCGAGCTGGGAGCCCGCCTCTATGGCGCCCTCGCCACCTTCGAGCATCCCGACCCTCTCGCCGCCTTGGCCGAAGCCCGCCGATCCCTGGAGATCGACCGCGAGGACGGCAACATCTCCTCCCCCGTAGACCTCGCCGAGTGGGCCACTCCCGCCCTCTACCTCCGCGGACCCTCGCAACGCCTCTACGATCCCGAGGGACCCATCGAAAAGATCCAGCCACCCCCCGAGCCCCGCTTCGCAACGGGAGTGGTCGTCCGCCGCGTCGGCGAGTTCGTTGGCCGGCGGCGGGAAGAGCGGCGGATTCTTCAGGCTCTCCGGGACCCGGACGGCGCGGGAGTGCTACTCCACGGCATCGGCGGAGTCGGCAAGAGCAGCCTGGCGGCAGAGGTCCTAAAGGCGCTCTCCGAGGATGGCTGGGTGGTCGCCTCCGTCTTCAGCAGAGTCTCGCCGGACGATCTCCTTTCTGAAGTCGGTCAGCGTCTCCTCTTGCGGTTCCAGGGGGACGGAGTCGATGAGGCCGATCCCCGACGCCGACTGGCTGGGGAGATCCGACGTTCGGATATCGACTGGGAGGAGCGTTTCGAAACCCTGGCCCAGAACATTCTAAAGGAGCGGCCTCTGATCGTCCTCCTCGACAACTTCGAGGACAACCTCGACGCCGACTTCAAGATCCGGAATCAAGACTTGGCGGACCTCCTCTCCCGCTGGCTGCAAAACCCGGGCGACAGCAGACTTCTCATCACGAGCCGACAGCCGTTCGAGCTTCCCGAGGAGGCGCACACTTATCTGGAACGGCTCCACCTCGGCCCCCTCTCCTTCCCCGAGACGCGCAAGCTGATGTGGCGGCTCCCGGGTCTCGATGCCCTCTTGACCGAGGACCAGCTTCGCGCCTACGCCAACGTCGGTGGTCATCCGCGGGCGCTCGAATACCTGGATGCGCTCCTCCGAGGTGGCAAGGGGAGATTTAAAGACATTGCGATCCGGATGGAGGGTGCCCTCAAGAAAAAAGGAATCGAGGCCCCCAAAGCGTGGCTCCAGGGTGTGAAGGGCGATCTGGACCGGGCTCTGGCGGAGACGGTGACGCTCGCGGTCGACAACGTTCTTTTGGATGATCTTTTGGCTCGGCTGAAGGATGTGTCCCTGGCGGAGGATCTGTTGATTGGTGCTTCGGTGTACCAGGTGCCGGTTGATGTAGTTGCGTTGGCTTGGCAGGTGGGAGAGGAGTTGGAGGTCGCGGAAGATTCGGCACCACAGGTTCCACTTCAGGTGCCAGAAGACTTCGGGTCTACCATCGAAGCCCTTCTCACTCTGGGGCTTCTCGCTCCCATAGATTCTGGATCGGAGATCCTCTTTTTCTTCGTTCACCGCTGGACTGCCACGGCTCTGCTCAGCCGGACGCCTCTTGAGAAAAAACGGACGGCCCATAGCCGTGCGGCGCGTTATTGGCAGTGGCGGGTGGAGAAGACATCGCACAGTCTTGAAGAGCACCTCCAGGCGCGCTTTCACCACCGAGAGGCAGAGGAGATCGACGCTGCGGTCGAGATAACGGCATCGATATGCTCTCAGCTCGACACATGGGGAGCCTATCGGCGGGAAGAGCAACTCTGTCGCGAAGTTCTGGAATGGGTCCCGGAGAAATCTCCTGCGGCTGCCAACTTCTCTGGTCAACTCGGAATAGTGGCGCAGAAACGCGGCGACTACACCCAGGCGTCCGATTGGCACGAGAAATCTCTCCAGATTGACGAAGATCTGGGCAACCGTGCGGGGATTGCGCGCTCTTATCATCAGCTCGGAATTGTGTTGCAGGTCCGTGGAGACTACGATAAGGCGCTGGATTGGTACAAGAAATCTCTCCAAATCAGCGAAGATCTTGGTAATCGTGCGGAAATGGCGTTCTCCTACCATCAACTCGGACTGATGTCGGAGTACCGTGGAGACTACGATGAGGCGCTAGATTGGTACAAGAAATCTCTCCAAATCTTAGAAGAGCTGGGAAACCGCGCGAGAATGGCGATCTCCTATCATCAGCTCGGAATCGTGGCACAGAAACGCGGAGACTACGACCAAGCGATGGCTTGGTACAAGAAATCTCTCCAAATCAAAGAAGAGCTGGGAAACCGCGCGGGGATGGCTAACACCTACCATCAACTCGGAAGGGTGTTGGAGGACCGCGGAGACTACGACCAAGCGCTTGATTGGTATAAGAAATCTCTTCAGATCAATGAAGACTTGGGCACCCGCGCGGAATTGGCTTCGACAATCAGCCAGTTGGGGGTGCTCTCAACGAAACGCGGGAGTGCGGAAGAGGGTGTGCCTTTCAATTTGCGGAGCTTGGCCATTAGGCTCCAGATCGGATCTCCCGAGGCTTGGAAGGATCTCCATTGGCTAAGCCGCCAGCGGGAAATCCTGGGGGAGAGCCGGTTTGGGGAGATTTTGCGGGAGCACCTGGATGAGGAGAGTAGGCAGGTAGTTCTTGAGTTGATGGAGGATTTTTCGAAGGATGGAGGGGAGGTGCCACCTGATGGTGAACAGGAATAAGGATCTGACGATCGGGTCTAAGCCCTAAAGTGAGATGGGGGCGGCGGGCATTCGCGTTGATCCTCACCACGCTTTGCCAGAGTAGTGAAAGCCGTCCCTTCAGGGACAATCGTCGGTAGCCCCAGGTTTTCAACCTGGGGGCGGCGAAGGCCCATGCTGGCTCAGGTAATGTTCACACCGGTTGTAGAGCCCTTCCGCGTCCCAGGTTAGAAACCTGGGGCTACCGACGATTGTCCCTGAAGGGACGGTTCGGAGGCCTTGTGGAGTCCGTCGCGCTGACGCCTCCTCGACGTTCAGCGATCTCCCGTTCAAGACCAGCCCAGTCCAACATCGGATCTCCAGAGAGGAGAAACTCTCGCCGAGCCTCCCAGAGGAGACGCTCAAGCTCGGTCTTGGGCTTGAACTCGGGCTCAGTCCTTCGCTGCGGATAACTGGCCATAGCAACAACATCGTACTCTCCCGCGATATCCCGGTCGAGGGAGGCGACGGACCGGCGCGAGACCGGTCCGTCGTTGCACGTTGGAACGTCTTTACCTCTCCTCAGGCCCGCGCCCGCCTCCTCAAAAGCGCCATCCCTCCGAAGGCCAGCAGAGCCATCATCAGCGCCAAGCCGACCTCGTTGAGCGTCGGAATCTCGTTGATGTCCGCCGCGGCGACCACCACGAAGACGGTCGGGTTGCCGGTGCCGGCGGTTCCCGGATCGTCGGTCACCCCGGTGGCTTCGTTGGTGCCGTTGCCGTCCGCGTCGAAGCTGATCGTGCCCTGGTTGGTGATCGTGACGCCCACGGCTCCTGTGACGGTGGCGGTGATCGTGATGGTCACCGAGGCGCTCGAGGCGAGCGAGCCGTTCCAGGTCACGGTGTTGGTGGCCACGGTGGCGACCGCGGCGCCGGAGGTGGCCGTGGCGTTCACCAGGGTGAGGCCGGCGGGGAGGATGTCAGTGAACTCGGCTCCGGGGTTGTCCTGCTGGGTGCCGGGGCCGGCGTTGGTCAGGATGACGGTGTAGGTGACGGTGCTTCCCGGCGCGAAGGTGCCGGAGGCCGACTTGGTGCCGGAGAGCGCCGCCTGGAAGGCCGTGCTCGTGACGGTGGTGGTCGCCGTGGCGCTCTGGCTGCCGGGATCGACCGTGGCGGTGTTGGAAATCACGGTGCCGTTCGCCACCGAGGCGCCGACCTGGACGGTCAGGGTGAAGACCGCGCTGCCCGCAGCCAGCGAGGCGTTCGAGCAGGAGACGGTGCCGCCCGCGCCTACGGCGGGCGTGGTGCAGGACCAGCCGCCGGGGGAGGAGAGCGAGACGAACGTCGTCCCGGCCGGCAGGGTGTCGGACAGCGCCACCGAGGCGGCGTTGCTGGGTCCGGCGTTCGTGACCGTGATCGTGTAGGTCAGGTTCGCCCCCGCCGCCACCGGA
>DATEIO010000175.1:0-2723 GCA_035278895.1 Thermoanaerobaculia bacterium
GGTCCTTGGTGTCCTTGGTGTCCTTCTATATCCTCTCTCCCCCATGGCCCTGACCTCCACGATCTACACCTTCGACATCTCCCTCTCCGACGCCGACCGTGGCGTCTACGAAGACCTCTCGATCCGCGCCGCCCGACATCCCTCAGAGACCGACGAGTTCCTCTGGACCCGCGTGCTCGCCTACTGCCTCGAATACGAAGAGGGGATTGGCTTCTCGAAGGGAGTTTCTGATGGCGACGAGCCCGCGATCTCCGTCCGCGATCCAGCAGGACGGTATCGGGCCTGGATCGAGGTCGGCGCGCCGGACGCCGACCGTCTCCACCGCGGGGCCAAGGCGGCGGATCGGGTGGCGGTCTACTCCACCCGGGAGTGGCACAGCCTGAGGCGCCAGCTCGAAGGCAAGCGCATCCACCGCGGCGCGGAGATTCCGTTCTACGTGCTCGACCAGGACCTCCTCCGCGAGCTCGTCTCTCTCCTCGACCGGCGGATGAGCCTCAGCCTGTCCAGGACGGGTGGGCAGCTCTATCTGGACCTCGCAGGGCGGAGCCTGACCGGAGGGGTGGAGGAATACCGGCTCGAAGGGTAAAAGGAGCCGCGGAGCGTTCACTCCGCGGCCCGAGAGGATCTCAAAGTAAGGTAGGTGGCGCGTTTGCTCCACCTGACTCTTGGATGCGGGAGCGGGGAGAAGGTTTCACTCCGCGGGGGACGGGCGCCAGGACGGCTGAACACGGATGAATCCGGGGGAGCCCTTGCGGCGGCTCCCCCCTAGAGGTGCTCCTTTATTCTGCAAGGCTCAGGCAGCAACTGCAGCCACACTCGCAGGCCGCGCAGCAGCCACAACCGCAACTGCAATCGATGCCACAAGTACCGCCTCCGCAGCCGCAGCCACAGCCACAGCAGATGTCGCAACTGCAGGTGCAGTCGCAGTCTGCTTCAGTCCCCTCACTCTTGAGCACCGGTGCGAAGGTGTTCAGCTCCGCGATACGGAGAGACGCCTGGGCCAGCTCGGGACCCAGGTCGACGAACTTCATCAACTCGGGCATGGAGGTGATCACGATCTTGCTCTTCACTGGAACGATCTGCTCGGAAACGTTGCGAGTAAAGATTTCCAGTGCCTTCTCGAAGCCGGCCTCGATCTCGGTATAGAGGTTCGCGATCCGCCCTTGCTTCGCAGCGGAGTGGTAACGGCGGAGCGCCCGCACACCCTCCAGGTACGCGGAAAAATGTGTTGCAACATCTGCCTGCTCGTCTCCGGCAAAGACGATGTAATCGATCAATGGAATGGCGAAGTCATGCCGGACCATGCCTGACAGCGAGGCCGGCCCCAGGGCCCCACCCCGTGGCCCCGCGGCGCCGGCGTTGAGGGAGATGTTGAACCGGCCGTAGTCGAGCCCGAGCCCGTAGGAGTCCAGGAACCTCGACTCGACAACGCCGTTCTTGTTGGCCTCGCCTTCCAGAATCGTTCTGCGCAGGACAAACGGCACACTGTCAAGCCCGCCTGCCGTGCGCTTCGATTCGGTTCCTGGTGATTCTTCGAGGATCACTTGCTCGCGATGGGTGATCTTCGCGTTGGTCCCCGTCTGTTTTTTGAAGCCACCCGTCTTGCGAACAGCACTGCCTATGGGCCTGACCTCCGCGTGAAAACTGCCGGTGGTATCGCGCCAGACGACGGCAAGGTTCGCGCTGATGTCTGAAAGGCCCTCCGGTGAGGAACGCTCGAAAGGATCGCTCAGGCGGGGGAGCTTGGCGAAAGGCGCGAGCAGCGGCACTGCGGCGGCCATCGTCACGAGTTGGCGGCGGGAGTGCATGAGGTTCTTGTCCGCGCCGGCGGGAGCTGCCGCAGCCGGACTGCCGTCACTGCATTTGGCGCGCGCCGTGCTGTAGCTCACAAACTCTCCCAGGAGAGAGCCGAACTGCCGCAGTCCCATGACCCGCATCAACTTGGGAAGAGCAAGGATCCCCTTTCGGCAGGAGCTCTTGTGGATGAGGTAGAAGTCGTGCTCCCAACCTTTCGGGTAGAATCGATTCAGGATCGCCGATGCCTCAGGGTCGCTGAGCGCCATGATCTCCACCGGTCTTCTTGCGTGAAATCGGATCTTCAGCGCCAGATTGCGACAGAGCGGACACTTCGCGTCATAGAGCAGGATAGCGTCTTCCATGATCGATCCTCTCCTCTCTGGGTTAAGGAAGTCACCGTGGAAACAGGGGCCAGACGGTTCTCTTGCAGACGTGCTCCCCGAGGATCCTGCTGAAGGATTGCGGAGGTGCGACCAACAAGAGAATGGCCCAGACTTGACCTCCTAAAAACGAGGGTGCCCCCGAGAGGGAAAGTGAGACAGGTCCAGGCCAGCCGAAGAGATGCGCGCTCGATGCCACCACCAGGAAAGTGGTCCCAGATAAGCCTGCTTGCCGCGTCGGTCCTGCTCGCGATGACCGTCTGGTTCTCCGCCTCGGCGGTGCTCCCTCAGCTCACCGCCGAGTGGAATCTCTCCGACGCCCTGCGGTCGTGGCTGACGATGAGCGTCCAGATCGGCTTCGTGGTGGGCGCTCTCCTCTCGGCCGTCCTGAACCTCTCGGACCGCATCCCCGCCCACAGGCTCTTTGCGGTGAGCGCGCTCGCCGCCGCCCTCTCCAATGCCGCCATTCCACTTCTTGGTGTTGGACCGGACCTGGCCCTCGTTCTCCGGTTCCTGACCGGACTGTTTCTCGCCGGGGTCTATCCG
>DATEIO010000176.1:0-3267 GCA_035278895.1 Thermoanaerobaculia bacterium
GGAGTGCTGGCGGACCCGAACATCGCGTCCATGCTCCTCGTCCTGGGCTTTCTGGGCCTCTACTTCGAGCTGATGCACCCGGGCGCGATCCTGCCCGGGGTGGTGGGCTCGATCTGCCTCATTCTCGCGCTTTTCGCCCTGTCGGTGCTGCCGGTCAACTACGCGGGCCTGGCCTTGATCCTCCTCGCGGTCGTGCTGTTCATCGCGGAGGTGAAGATCACGAGCTACGGGCTGCTCGCGGTGAGCGGCACCGTGTCCCTCGTCCTCGGCCTGCTGATGCTGTTCAAGACGCCGGAGCCGGCTCTCCGGGTGAGCGTGGAATTCATCGTGATCCTGGCGGCATTCTCCCTGGCGGTGGTGGGGTTCCTGACCACCCTGGCCCTGCGCGCCCGCCGCACGCCGGTGCGCACCGGGCTCGAAGGCATGATCCACGAGCTGGGCACGGCGCGGTCGAGCCTCGCGCCGCGGGGCAAGGTCTTCGTGCACGGCGAGATCTGGGACGCGGTGGCCGAGGAGCCGGTCGCGGCCGGAGAGACGGTGCAGGTGACTGCGGTGCGGAACCTGACCCTGGCGGTCCGGCCGCTCCGGAACGGATAAGGAGAGCTCATGGGCAGCCTTTACGGGATCGCCGTTGTCGTCGTCGTCGCCCTGTTCATCGTCTCGCGCTGGATCAACATCCTGAACGAATACGAGCGGGCCGTGACGTTCTGGCTCGGCCGGCTGTCGCCGCGTCCCAAGGGGCCGGGGCTCATCTTCATCTTCTGGCCGTTCGAGAAGATGGTGAAGGTGTCGCTGCGCACCGTGGTGCTCGACGTGCCGCCCCAGGACGTGATCACCCGGGACAACGTCTCGGTCAAGGTCAACGCCGTGGTCTACTTCCGGGTCGTCGAGCCCGCGCGGGCCATCGTCGAGGTGGAAAACTACCTCTACGCCACGAGCCAGCTCGCGCAGACGACGCTGCGCTCGGTCCTGGGCCAGGCGGAGATGGACGAGCTGCTCTCCGAGCGCGAGAAGCTGAACGATCAGCTCCAGACGATCATCGACGCGCAGACCGATCCCTGGGGGATCAAGGTGTCGATGGTCGAGTTGAAGCATGTGGACCTGCCGCAGGAGATGCAGCGGGCCATGGCGCGCCAGGCCGAGGCCGAGCGCGAGAAGCGCGCTAAGATCATCCACGCCGACGGCGAGCTGCAGGCGTCCGCCAAGCTGTCGGAAGCGGCGGCGATCTTCTCCACCAACCCGGTGACCCTGCAGCTGCGATACCTTCAGACGCTGACCGAGATCTCGGCGGAGAAGAACTCGACGATCCTGTTCCCTATCCCCATCGAGATCCTGAGGCCGTTCCTCGGCGATCGAGACAAGTGACGGAGTCGACATCGAAGTGGCCAATTCGCACGAGCCGAGCTATTACGAGATCGCCCTGACCAACCGTCAGGTGGTCGTCGCTTTCGTGATCCTTCTGATCTGCCTCCTCTCCGCCTTCTTCTCCGGCGTCTACATCGGCCGCGAGGGGACCCTGCGCGACCAGGAGCAACTCGTCCGCACGAACCCGCCGGCCCAGGCGCCGGCCAACGACGAGGGCCGGGAGCTCGACGAGTTCGAGTTCTTCGACTCGGGCAACGCCCGGGCCACGGCCCCGGACCAGCAGGCCCGGGTCGAGCCCACGCCCGAGCCGCCGCCGACCAACTCTGCGGACACGACCCTGCTCGAGGACTTCGGCGGCGAGGAGGACGTGGCGCCCGCTCCCGAGGAGGAGGTGGAAGAGGCGCAGAGGCCCGAGGCCGAAACGCCCACCGAGCGCCGGATCCGCGAGCGCCGCGAGCGGGAGGCCCGGCGGGCCCAGGCCGCGGCGGAGGCCCTGAACAAGCCCGTGACCCGGGAGGCCACGCCCGCCCGCGAAGAGACCCCGGCCCGCTCCCGCCGCACGGAGACCGCCACGGCTCCCGCGGCTTCGGCCGCCAAGGGCAAGGTGGTGATCCAGGTCTTCTCCTCGGCCGAGAAGGACCAGGCCGAGCGAATCCGCCAGCGCCTGGTCAATGGCGGCCATCCCGCGTACCTCTCGCCGGTCGAGGTGGGCGGCACCACCATGTACCGGGTGCGCATCGGTCCCTATCCCACACGGGCCGACGCCCAGAAGGTGGCCGACACGGTCCGCAAGGGCTATAAGCTCGACACCTGGATCACCGAGTGAGGCTCAAGACCCTCTCCTTCTACCTGCTTGCCGCGGTGGCGGGCCTTCTCTGGGCGTTCTGTTTCGCCCGCCAGTCGCTGGTCGTGGCGCCGTGGCTCGCGCTCGCCCCGCTGGTGCTCTTCCTCTCCTCTCCTCACGCCGGCCGGCTCGGGTTCGTGCACGGCTTCGCGGCCTGGGGATGGATGCTCTCCTGGATCGTCCCCACGCTCGAAACCTTCGGCGGCATGCCCCGCCTCGTGGCGATCCCGCTCACCTCGCTCCTCGTGGCCTATCTCGCGCTCTATCACGCCGCCTTCGCGTGGCTGGGCGCCCGGATCTGGCGGCGCGGAGGCGTCTGGCGGCTCGTGGCGCTTCCGGCCCTCTGGGTGGCGCTCGAATGGCTGCGCACGTATCTGGGCGGCGGCTTCCCGTGGAACCTCGCGGCCTATGCCTGGGTGGACGTGCCCGGCGCGCTGCCGCTCTCGGCCTGGTTGGGGCCGTACGGCATCTCCTTCCTCGTGCTCCTGTCGAGCGTCGCGGTCGCGGCCTCGATCGAGCGGCGGCGCTGGGAACCGGTGGTGTCGGTGCTCATGGTCCCCCTCCTCCTGCTGCCGCTCGCCGCGCGCTGGAGCGAGCGCCGGGGCCACGAAGAGCTGATGGAGTCGGGCGGAGCCCGGCCGGTGCGCCTCCTCCAGCCGAACATCCCCAACCTCATGGCCTACGACGCGCAGGCGGTGCTGCGGAACTACTACAAGGTGGTCGAGCTCTCCGAAGAGTCCTGCGAGCCGGGCTCGCTCGTGATCTGGCCCGAGAGCGCGGCGTGGCCGTTCCTCTACGGCCGCGACCCTCTCCTCGCGGAGGACTTGAAGCGGATGGTCGCCCGCGGCTGCTCCGTGCTCTTCAACTCCGGCCACCCGGTGGGGGACTCCTTCTACAACTCGGCCCTGATCCTCTCCCAAGGCGCGCCGGCCGCCCGCTACGACAAGCGCCACCTCGTGCCGTTCGGGGAATACGTCCCCTTCCGCGGCGTTTTCGGTTGGATGGACAAGCTGGCGCGAAACGCCGGGGAGTTCCGGCCCGCCGACGAGCTCACCCTG